>NZ_JAUEUE010000004.1:0-427500 GCF_032485055.1 Bradyrhizobium sp. SZCCHNRI20481 | reverse complement strand
CACGTCGTGATAGGCCGGCAGATATTTCGTGCCCTTGCCGGCCGCGACCACGTGGAAGCCGGTCGCGCGTGCCCAGTCGACGAGCTCGGCTGTCAGCGCCGGCTGGTCGCCATAGGCCAGCGAATAGACCACGCCCGCCTTGCGCGCCTCTTCCGCAAGAAGCGGCCCGGCCAGCACGTCGGCCTCGACATTGACCATCACGATGTGCTTGCCAGCCTTGATCGCGGCGCGCGCATGGCGGATGCCGGCAGCAGGATTGCCAGTCGCTTCGACAACGACATCAACGCCGTCACCCGTCGCCTTCGAACCATCGGGGCTGAAATTCGTGCGCGCGATCAGCTCGGCGCTCCAGCCGACCGTCCGGCACGCGTCGCGGGCGCGCTCGGGATCGAGGTCGATGATGACGGGGACCTCGAGGCCCGCGACATGCGGTACCTGCGCCAGAAACATCGAGCCGAATTTGCCGGCGCCGATCAGTGCCACGCGGACGGGCTTGCCGGAGGCATTGCGCGCTTGGAGGAGGGCGTGGAGGTTCATTGGAGAATTCCAGCGTTTCTTGGAGGCGCGGTAGGGCGGCTATCAGTTTCCCCGTCATGGCCGGGCTTGACCCGGCCATCCATCCCCAACGGGGGCCGTCGTCCTGATTGATGGATGGCCGGGTCAAGCCCGGGCATGACGACATTTTTCGTGGCGAGTGCTGTGCTCTACTCCGCCGCTTCGCGATGCGCCCGCGCCAGTTGTAGCAGCGCATCGTCCGGCACCGTCTCGATCGGCGTGAAGTCGCGATGCGCGATGTACTCCGGCCGCGTCGGGCTGCGGATATGGTTCGAGACGGCGTTGAGCGTGAGGTACACGATCTTGCGCGGATAGGGTGTGATGTTGCCGGCGGAGCCGTGCACAAGATTGCCGTGGAACATCAGCATGCCACCCGGCTTTCCGGTTGGCGCGACGATGCCGCCTTCCGCGACCAGCCGCGTCACCGTCGCCTCGTCCAAGGTCCACAATGGATAGGACGTCGTCGCGAGATCGTGCGACGCCTCGAGGTCGCCGGCATGCTGGCTGCGCGGCACCAGCATCAAGGGGCCGTTGATCGGCATGACCTCGTCGAGGAAGATCGCGATGTTCATCGCGCGCGGTTCCGGCATGCCGTCGTCGCGCTTCCAGGTGCCGTAGTCCTGGTGCCATTGCCAGACATCGCCGGTGAAGGCCGATTTGGCGTTGATCTTGAACTGATGCATGTAGACCTTCTCGCCGAAGATCTGCTCGATCGGCTCGATCATGCGCGGATGCGCCGCGAGCACGCGGAAGGCGTCGTTGTAGAGATGGGCGGCAAACGCCGTGCGCGGCGCGCCGCTCCTTTCGCGCCAGACCTCGGGCCTGTTGGCGGCGTAGATCGCCTCCGCCTCGTGGGCGAGGAACGCGGTCTCCTCCGGGCTGAACAGCTCGGGCAGGAACAGCCAGCCCTCGCGGTTGAAGAATGCAATCTGCTCCGGGGTCAGCTTCATGTCCTTCTCCCTCGCCTTGGCTTCCTCGGACGGGGCTCCCGCTCTTTGCACCGGGCTGCCTCTGCGTCGTGCTCCCATCCTCTCGGCCTGCCGATGGGCGTCACGGTGCTTCCGCTGTCGACATTGGCAGAATCCGGGTGGATCGCAACATTCTCCAAGCCTATTTTGACTGGCAGATGATACGGGGCAGATCGACGATGGAGCCCGCCATGTCTGACCACTTCTACGCACTTTTCGAGACCGCGATCGGCACTTGCGCGATCGCCTGGGGACCGCGCGGAATCAACGCGGTGCAACTGCCGATGAGCGGCGTCGCGCAGACCCGGACCCGGATGCAGCAGCGCCACCCGGGCATCGGCGAGGATGAGCCGCCGGCGCATGTGCAGCGCGTCATCACCCGCGTCAAGGCGCTACTGGCCGGAGAGCCGGATGATCTCACCGACGTGGCTCTCGATCTCGACGGCGTCAGCGCATTCCAGCGCGGCGTCTACGACATCGCGCGCCGGATCCCGCCGGGCCGGACCCTGACCTATGGCGACATCGCCAAACAGCTCGGCGGCGTCGAGTTGTCGCGCGAGGTCGGTCAGGCGCTGGGCCGCAACCCGTGTCCCATCGTGGTGCCATGCCATCGCGTGCTCGCGGCCGGCAACAAGCCGGGCGGCTTCTCCGCCAATGGTGGCGTCGACACCAAGCTGAGGATGCTGGCGATCGAGGGCGCCGCGGTGAACCATACGCCCAGCCTGTTCGATTGACGGCAGGACGCTACTGGAAGGCGGGTTTGATCTCCGGCGCGGTTCGCTCTATGCGGTGGCGCGGTCTCGACCCCGCCAACCCATCTCCGAGCAGAGCGCGCCGATGAAAATTCCGACCCTTCCCTTCACCGTGATCGACTGGTCGGCCGTTCCCGTGACCGAGCATCCGGGAGAGCAGGGCACGGCCTATTGGCGGACGCTGATGATCGGCGACATCCGGGTGCGGCAGGTCGAGTACACGCCGGGCTATCTCGCCGATCATTGGTGCGATCGCGGCCACATCCTGCTGGTGACGGAAGGCGAACTCGAGAGCGAGCTCAAGGATGGTCGCAGGTTCACTCTGTCGGCGGGCATGAGCTACCAGGTCTCCGACTTCGGCGACGCCGCCCATCGGTCCTTTACGCCGAAAGGCGCCAAGCTGTTCATCGTCGACTGAGATCTGCGAGCGTTACACGGTCTCGCAGGCGAAGCCGTTGCCCTTGCGCCTGATACGCCCGACCGAGGGCGAGGGAAAATGGGCCGTGCAGCACAGCGTCGCCGTGTCGCAATAGCGATCGAGAAAGGTGCGCCGCGTCGCTGCGGCCTGCGCCGGATCGACGTCGAATTTCGGTGACAGCTGGGGAAGCCCAAGCTGCAGCGGCGAGTGCATCAGGTCGCCGGAGAACACCGCGTCGTCCTTGCCCTTGCCGACGGCGACCGCGACATGGCCGGGCGTGTGCCCCGGCGTCGGCAGCAGGCGGACGTGATCGCCGATCGCGAATCCATCCTTCACGATGTCGGCGCGCTTGGCCTCGACCACCGGCAGCACGCTGTCGGCGAATGGAGGCACCTCGGCCTTGGCGTTCTGCGCCACCCAGTAATCATATTCGCGCTGCGCGAAGACGTAGCGCGCATTCGGAAAGGTCGGCACCCAGCGGCCGTTGTCGAGCCGCGTGTTCCAGCCGACATGATCGGTGTGCAGATGGGTGCACATCACGACGTCGATGTCGTCGACCGACACGCCCGCAGTCGCAAGCGCCCGCATGTAGGTGTCGTCGGTCTTCATGTTCCAGACCGGCCGCGCGCGCGGCTTGTCGTTGCCGATGCAGCTGTCGATCAGGATGGTGTGGTGAGGCGTCCTCACCACGTAGGACTGAAAGCACAGGATCAGCGTGTCCTGCGCATCGAGGGCACCGGCCGCCTGCAGCGCGCTGCGTTCCGCTGCCAGCATCTCCGGCGTCAGCTCCGGAAACATCTCGCGCGCCGGCAGGAACGTGGTTTCCTGCTCGATGATGCGATGAATGGTCGTGTCTGCAACCGAGAATGTCAGCGTCACGTCAGCTCCTGTTCGGCGATCAAGCCGCCGGCGGCACCGAGACCTTCACCGATTCCCGCTCCAGCATCTTGTTGTGGAACGCGTCGAGCGTCGGAAACGCCTTGCGCCAGCCGCAATCCGCAAACCGGAAATCAGCATAGCCGAGCACGCAGATGAGTCCGATCGAGACGATGTCGAACGGGCGCGTCATCAAGTCGGGCTGCGCATTGAAGCGCGCCATGCCCATCCAGGCTCTGTTCCAGTGGTCGTCGGACCACGCCTGCCAGCGCAGGCCCTCCGGGCGCACCATCGCCTCGTAGCGGCACAACAGCATCGAATCGAGCATGCCCTGCAGCATCGAATGCTCGCTCTTCACCTTCCAGCGCGAGGGACCCGATGCCGGAATGAGCTTGTTGCCGCCGGCGAGCTCGTCGAGATACTCGACGATCACATAGGAATCCAGGATCACGTCGCCGTTGTCGAGGATCAGCACCGGCAGCTTCTTCAGCGGCGTGATCTTCGAATACTCCTCATTGGCCTGGCCCGGCGTCACCGCTGCGGCCATGAATTCGATCTTGTCGATCAGCCCGAGCTCGATGGCGGCGATGCGCACCTTGCGGGCGAACGGCGAGGCGGGCGAGAAGGTGAGTTTCATCGGTAGTGTCCTCTGGCTGGTCATTCCGGGGCGATGCGAAGCATCGAACCCGGAATCTCGAGATTCCGGGTCTGGCGCTACGCGCCATCCCGGAATGACTCACAAGTCGATATCGCGCCTTACGCCTCGATGATCTCCTGGCGCTGCTCGCCGAGGCGCTCGATGCCGAGCGTGACGACGTCGCCGACGTTGAGGAAGGTCGGCGGCTTCATGCCCATGCCGACACCCGGAGGCGTGCCCGTGGTGACGATGTCGCCGGGCAGCAGCGTCATGAACTGCGAGACGTAGGAGATGCACTTCGCCATCGAGAAGATCATCGTCGCGGTGGTGCCGGTCTGGCGGCGCTGGCCGTTGACGTCGAGCCACATCGACAGGTTCTGCACGTCTGGAATCTCGTCCTTGGTGACGAGCCACGGGCCGACCGGGCCGAACGTGTCGTGCGACTTGCCCTTGGTCCACTGGCCAAGCCGCTCGATCTGGAAGTTGCGCTCGGAGACGTCGTTGCAGATCGTGTAGCCGGCGATGTGGTTCAGCGCCTCCGCCTCGGAGACGTATTTGGCGCGGGTGCCGATGATGGCGGCGATCTCGACCTCCCAGTCGAGCTTGGTCGAGCCGCGCGGCTTCTCGACCTGGTCATAGGGACCGCACAGCGCAGTGTTGGCCTTGAGGAAGAAGATCGGCTCGGCCGGAATCGGGTTGCCGGTCTCCTTGGCATGGTCGGAGTAATTGAGACCGATCGCCACGAATTTCGAGATGCCGGTGACGGGGGCGCCGAGCCGCGGCTTGCCGGCGACGGCGGGCAGGGAGGCCGGATCGAGCGCGGCGAGCTTCTTCAGGGACTCCGGCGCATAGGCGGCGCCGTCGAGGTCCTTCACATGCGCCGACAGGTCGCGCAACTGGCCGGATGCGTCGATCAGGCCCGGCTTTTCCGCGCCCTTCTCGCCGTAGCGAACAAGCTTCATTGGTTTCTCTCCCTCAATTCCTTGGTATTCCAGAGCCCTGTCATGGAGCATGGCGGGAGGAAATTCAACCTCGCGGGCTATGCGTCGCCGCTGCCCTGTAATGCCTCGAAGCGGAAGGCGGCGCCGTCCCGCCGGATATGGCCGGCATGGAAATGGCCGCCGATCACCAGCGTCTCAGTGTCGGCAAAACGCGAGAACAGCGTCCGCCGGGTCACGATCGCCTGCGCCGGATCGGAATCGACCGTCGAGCTCCAATCGAGATGCGCCATCTGGCAGGGATGATGGGCGACGTCCCCGGTGAGCAGGGCCTGCGCGCCATCCGAGCGGATGTGCAGGCCGACATGACCGTGGCTGTGGCCCGGCGTCGGGATCAGCGTGATCTCGTCGGTGATCACAGCCTCGCTTCCGACCAGCTCCGCACGTCCGGCCGCAACGATCGGCTGCACGGAATCGGCGAAGGTCGCGGTCTCGTCGGCGGCCTCGCTGTGATTGCGCCAATGCTCATATTCGCTGCGGCCGAAGACGTAGCGCGCATTGGCAAAGGTCGGGACCCAGCGGCCGTCGACCAGCCGCGTATTCCATCCGACATGGTCGACATGGAGGTGGGTGCAGATCACCATGTCGATGCTCTCAGGCGGGAGGCCAGCAGCGCTCATCGTCTCCAGGAACGGTGTCGCGCGGTTGTTCCACATTGGCACGCTGCGGCCCTGCTTGTCGTTGCCGAGCCCGGTGTCGACCACGATCCGCATCGTCGGTGTTTCCAGCACCAGGGTGTGGATCGACATCTTCAGCCGGCCTTCATCGGTCGCAAAATCGGGCGCGAGCCAGGACAGCTCGCGGATCGCCTCGGGCGTTGCCTGCGGCAGGATGAAGCGGGTGCCGCCGACAGTCTCCAGCTCGACGAATTTGGTGATCCTGACCCGGCCGATCGTCCAAGACATGCGCGCTTCCTCGTCGTATTCTTGATGCCGGTCACGATGCCGCGTGGCTTATTCCGGCGCAATGGATCAACTGCCCGGAACAAGCGTTGCTGCATTCCGTCCATGAGGAGAACGCCATGCCAGAGCTGACGATATCGCCCGAGAAGGTCGCCTTCCTGATCGAAAAGGCGCGCGAGTTCGACGTCAAGGAGCAGGCGACCGATGAGGAATCCGGCTCGAATGCCGTCGATGACGACATGGTCGACGTGCTCCAGGATAGCGGCGATGATCCTGTGGTGCGCGAGATCACCGGTTTCATCAACGCGATGACCGAGGACGAGCAGACCGATCTCGTCGCCTTGATGCGGCTCGGCCGCGGTGACGGCGATATCGACGAGTGGGACGATCTGCGCCGCGAGGCCGCCGGCCAGCGCGACCGCCACACCGCGCGCTATCTGCTGGGCGAGCCGATGCTGGGCGATCTGCTTGCGGAAGGTCTCGACGCCTTCGGCATCGACTGGACGGAAGGCCGCACCACGGCGGATTCGTCGAGCCCGAGCCAGCGCGACGAGGACGAGACCACGAAGCGGTAGGTCGTTCGGAAAGGTAGAGTCGCTGTATTCATAGCGCGGATGGCAAACAGAACTCACAGCTTTATTAGTTGGATTCGAATTCCTATTGCGCCGGCACTGCGCTCCCTCGCCCCGCTTGCGGGGAGAGGGGTGGGTGAGGAGGACTCTCCACAGACACCCGCGTTCGCGGGAGAGCCCGCCTCACCCGGATTGCATCTTGCGATGCAGTCCGACCTCTCCCCGCAAGCGGGGCGAGGTGAAAGCCCGGAGGTGGCGTAGCAGGTTTCCGCGCCAGACCGCCCAAGGAAGTCTGTCTTACAGCGTGCCTGGGAAGGCGCCGCCGTCGAGCAGGATGTTCTGCCCGGTGATGTAGCCGGCCTTGGCGCCGCACAGGAAGGCGCAGGCGAGTCCAAATTCCTCGGGATCGCCGAAGCGACCTGCAGGGTTCGTCTTGGCGCGGTCGGCGAGGATCTGCTCCGGCGTGACACCGCGCTTCTCGGCTTCGCCCTTTGCCGTCGAGAGCAGGCGGTCGGTCTCGAACGGCCCCGGCAGCAGCGCGTTGATGGTGACGTTGTTGATCACGGTCTTGCGCGACAGGCCGGCGACGAAGCCGGTGAGGCCGGCGCGGGCGCCGTTGGAGAGGCCGAGGATGTCGATCGGCGCCTTCACCGCGGCCGAGGTGATGTTGACGATGCGGCCGAATTTGCGCGCCATCATGCCGTCGACGGTCGCCTTGATCAGCTCGATCGGCGTCAGCATGTTGGCGTCGAGCGCCTTGATCCAGTCGTCGCGGGTCCAGTTGCGAAAATCGCCGGGCGGCGGGCCGCCGGCATTGTTGATCAGGATGTCCGGATCCGGGCAGGCCTTCAGCACGGCGGCGCGGCCCTCAGGCGTGGTGATGTCGCCCGCCACTTCCGTCACGGTGACGCCAGGATTGGCAGCGCGGATCTCGGCTGCGGTCTTTGCCAGCACCTCGGCGCCGCGCGCCGTGATCGTGACATGCACGCCCTCATTGGCGAGCGCGATGGCGCAGGCGCGGCCCAACCCCTTGCTGGAGGCGCAGACGATGGCGCGGCGGCCCTTGATCCCGAGATCCACGATTGATCACTCCGATATGTCAGTGAGGCTGGAAGGAAGATGCGCGCATTCTAGCCAACCGCATTGCCGCTGATAAGAGCAGCCGGCCTGTGCCGAATTGCATGGCTCGCCAGGGAGGGGAGAGGCGGCGTCGCCAGGTCGATCAGATGCGCCGTTCCTGCTTCAGCCGATCGATCAGGCTTGCGACCTCCGGAGGCAGCGAGCGGAAGCCTTTTGCGCCTGCGAGCGAGAGCATCGGCCGCAGGCGTGATCCCTCGAGGAAGCGCGGCTGACGCTCGGGTGGAACGATCCTGTCGAACACCAGAACCAGCGTGGTCGCGACCATGCCGGTGCGCACTGCGCCCAGCAGAGCGCCGCCGAGCCGGTCGCCGAAGCCGGCTTCGGAACCGATCGCCTCGTCGAGCAGGATGCGGCCGATCTTGCCCAGCGCCATGCCGATGACGACGAAGGCGGCGAAGAACTGCAGCCAGTTCTGTGCCAGCGGAGTGCCGTGCACGTCGCGCAGTTGCGGGCTCATCGCCGCGACCGCGCCCATCGCCAGCGGCATCGCGAGCAGGTAGGCCAGAATCGTGATGGCACTGCGCAACAGCCCGGTCGAGAAGCCGCTGTAGACGGCAACCATCAGTGCTGCACAAGCGGCGAGGTCGAATGCGTTCATGGTTGCTCCGCCGCGGTTGTAGGCCGGTCCGGTAAACGATTCCGGTTTGCGCTGTTTCAAATCGTCTGTATCAATGCGCTGCAACAAATGAGGAAACTGTGGGAGGGACCATGTCCGACCTGTTCGATGTCAGCCGCGAGGTGATCCTGATCACCGGCGCGAGCCAGGGACTCGGGCGGCAGTTCGCGCGGGTTCTATCGGCGCATGGCGCCGCCGTTGCGCTCGCGGCCCGCCAGACCGGCAAGCTCAAGGCGTTGGAGGAGGAGATCAGGGCGAGGGGTGGTCGCGCCGCCGCGGTCGAGATGGACGTGACGAGCACGACGTCGATCGCCAGGGGCATGGATGTCGCTGAAGCCGCGCTCGGGCCCGTCACGGTGCTGATCAACAACGCCGGCATCGCGGTGGAGAAGCTCGCGGTCGAGCAGAGCGAGGCGGATTGGGACGCCGTGATCGGCGCCAATCTGAAGGGCGCCTATTTCGCCGCAACCGAAGCGGCGCGGCGCATGACGGCGCGCAAGGCCGGCGGCAACATCATCAACATTGCCTCGGTGCTCGGCTTCAGCGTCGTCAAGTTCATCTCGCCTTATGCGATCTCCAAGGCCGGCGTGGTGCAGGCGACCAAGGCGCTGGCGCTGGAGCTTGCGGCGAGCGGCATCCGCGTCAACGCACTGGCGCCCGGCTATATCGACACCGACATCAATCACGACGTCTGGGAGACGCCTGCGGGCGAGAAGCTGATCAAGCGCATTCCGCAGCGGCGCGTCGGCCATGAGAGCGATCTCGACGGCGCAATCCTGCTGCTGGCGTCCAGCGCCTCGCGCTACATGACCGGCAGCGTCGTCACGGTGGACGGCGGCTTCCTGCTGACGTGAGGCTCTGCTGATCCGCAGGTTGATATCCCTCGATGGCAAGCGGACTCAGCCTTTCAGCTCGCTCCTGATCATGTCGGCGGCCTTCTCGCCGATCATGATGGTTGGCGCATTGGTGTTGCCGCCGATCAGGGTCGGCATGATCGAGGCGTCGACCACGCGCAGGCCGGAGAGACCATGCACCTTCAACTTGGGATCGACCACGGCGAGTCGATCGTCGACGCCCATCTTGCAGGTGCCGACAGGATGGTAGACCGTATCGACGCGGGCGCGCATGACGGCGCGAATGTCGTCGTCGGTCCTGACGTCCGACGTGAACAGGTCGCGCTTGCCGAGGCTGCGCATCGCCGGCGTCTGCATCAGCCGCAGCGTGGTCTTGTAGCCGGCCACCATGGTTTCGAGATCGTCGGCCTCGCCCAGGAAGTTGGGATCGATCAGTGGGGCGGCGAGCGGATCGGCATTCCTCAAACCGACCGTGCCGCGGCTCTTCGGTCGCAGCAGACAGAAATGGCAGGAGAAGCCGTTGCCATGGCGCTTGCGGCCGTGATCGTCGGTGACGGCCATGCCGAAATGCAGCTGGATGTCGGGGATGTCGAGATCAGGCCGCGTCTTCAGGAAGCCGCCGCATTCGGCGAAGTTCGAGGTCAGGACGCCGCGGCGCTCGCGGCGATATTGGCCGATGCCCGCCAGCAGCCGACGCAGGCCTTTCGGCGACAGGGAAGAGAAGTTGGGGTTGTCGGAGGTGTGGGCGAAGATGAAATCCGGATGGTCCTGCAGGTTCTGTCCGACACCCGGCAGATGGTGGACGCTGGCGATGCCGAGGCGCGCCAGTGCAGTTGCGTCGCCGACGCCTGAAAGCATCAGCAATTGCGGGGTCTGGAACGCGCCGGAGGCGAGGATCACTTCGCGCCGGCAGCGGATCTCCTTGACCTCCTTGCCCTGGCGATACTTCACGCCGACCGCGCGCTTGCCCTCGAACAGGATCATCGAGGCATGCGCCAAAGTCTCGACTCGCAGGTTGCTGCGGCTGCCGAGATGCGGCTGGATGTAGGCCCGTGCCGCGCTCCAGCGCTCGCCATTGGCTTGCGTGACTTGATAGAGCCCGAGCCCTTCCTGCGTCTCGGCATTGAAGTCGTCGCGGATCGGAAACTGCGCTTCGCGCGCGGCCTGGAGGAAAATCTCGTGCACAGGATTGTCGGTCCGCAGCCGGTTGACGGGCAGCGGTCCCGATCGGCCATGATACTCGCCGTCGAACTCGGCATTGTTCTCGGAGCGCTTGAAGTAGGGCAGTACGTCGTCATACGACCATCCGGCATTGCCGAGTGCAGCCCAATGATCGTAGTCGGCGCGGTGGCCGCGGATGTAGACCATGGCGTTGATCGCCGAGGAGCCGCCGAGCCCGCGGCCGCGCGGCTGATAGCCGATGCGCCCGTCCAGGCCCTTCTGCGGCACCGTGGTGAAGGACCAGTTGTTCACGGGCCCCGCGACCATCAGGAACAGCATGTAGGGCGTGGTCACGATCCAGTTGTCGTTGCGTCCCCCGGCGTCGAGCAGCGCCACGGATGTCGCCGGATCTTCCGACAAGCGGCCAGCAACCGTTGCGCCGCCGCTGCCGCCGCCCACGACGATGAAATCGACCTCGTCCGTCACGCATCTCTCCCTGATGTTGTCTTGCTTGTTGTTTGAATGTCATTCCAAGGGCGGCGCCGCGCGCAGCTGGCGAAACCATTGGGTTAGGCTTGCACCGCATCATCTCGGGGTTCCGGTTTCGCACTTTGCGCGCCCCGGAATGACGATTGGTGTGGCTAGGACAGGAATCGCAGCAGCTTTTCGATTCGTGCGATGCTGGCGCCGTAGGGAGGATAGAGATCCTTCATGCGGTTGAAGGGCGAGCGGTAGAATACCGGCTTCAGCTTGCTGAAGCTGTTGAAGCCCCATTCGCCGTGATAGTGGCCGATGCCGGAGGCGCCGACGCCGCCCATCGGCTGGTTCATCTGCGCAAAATGCAGCAGGCAGTCGTTGATGGTGACGCCGCCGGAGACGGTGCGCGCCAGCACCGTATCACGGGCCGCAGCGTCAGTGCCGAACCAGTACAGCGCGAGCGGCCGGTCGTGGGCGTTGATGTGGCGGATCACCTCGTCGGACTGGCGATAGGTCATGATGGGCAGCAGGGGACCGAAGATCTCCTCCTGCATGATCGCCATGTCCGGGGTTGCACCGACCACGACGGTCGGTGGAAATTTCCGCAGCTTCTTCCAGGCCGGATCTTCCGGACTGGTCGTGCTCAGCGTCTTGGCGCCGCGCGCGATCGCGTCGCGCAGCAATCCTTCCAGCCGGGCATAGTGCCGCTCGGAGATGATCGACGTGTAATCGTCATTGGCCGGGTTGGTGCCGAACATCTGCAGCATCTGCCGGTGCAGCTTGCCCGCGAATGCGTCGCGTTGCGGCTCGGGCACGAACACGTAGTCCGGCGCGATGCAGGTCTGGCCGGCGTTGAGCAGCTTGGCATAGGCGATCCGCTCCGCGGCTTCGTCGATGTTGGCGGAGACGTCGACGATGGTCGGTGACTTGCCGCCGAGCTCGAGCGTCACCGGGGTCAAGTTGCGCCCGGCGGCCTCAGCGACGATGCGGCCGACGCGGGTCGAGCCGGTGAACACCAGATGATCGAACGGCAGCGCGGCAAAGGTCTCCGCGACGCCGTCCTCGATGCCGGTGACGATGAGCTCAGTTGGGTCGAAATTCGCCGCGATGAGCTCCTTGAGCAGCGCGGAGAAGTGCGGCGTCAGCTCGCTCGGCTTGATCATGACCCGGTTGCCGGCGGCGAGCGCGCCGATTGCTGGCGCCAGCGTCAGCTGCAACGGGTAATTCCACGGCGCGATGATGCCGACCACGCCGAGCGGCTGCGGAATCAGGCGGTTGCGCGCCGGCCAGAACTGCAGCGCGGTGGCGATGCGCCGCGTTGCCATCCAGCGCGGCAGCACCTTGAGCGTGTGCCGGATCTCAGCCTGCAGGAACAGCGTCTCGGCGATTGTGGTCTCGACGGCGCAGCGGTGGCCGAAATCGGCCGAGATCGCCTGCTCGAGGTGCTTCTCGTTGTCCGACAGCATCGCTCGGAGCCGCTTCAGGCCGTCCAGCCGCGCCGCGAGGGCGGGTGGAGGCGCATTGCGAGAGGCCTCGACCTGCGCCTGGAACGCGTCGTCGAGCGCCGAGAGGGCTGGGCTCTTCACGGACTGGTCCATGGACGTCTCCTCGCGTGTACCGCGGCCGCGTGCAGGGCCGTCATTCTGGTTGGCTTAAAGCTGCCGCGTTGCGGAACCCTTGGCAAGCACGGCATCGGTTTTGCGCCGCCTGGCGATAGCGTAGAGCCAAGCCGTTTGGCGGGTGTGCGGTTCGTCGATCCCTGCCGCCGCCCTTCGTGGAACTTTGTCGTTGTTCCCAGCCTGGGCCGTGCGCCTCATGCTGGCGGGCAAACAGGCCGATCTCATAAGAGATTGGATTATCGATGTAATTCGAGCAACGAGGGTCGTAGCGGGCGGTGTCACAATCCGGCAAAAAAACTTGCGGAAAGCCCTTTCCAAACCGGCCTCGCATTGGTACATACCGCCCGCACCCGATGGCCGACCCGGCCGGCGGGCTCAAGCCTTCTCAGGAAGCCTTTGGGATGGATCGGCAGCGCCTCAGGCGTCTGCCAGGACCGCCCCGTGCTTCTCTGAAGGTGACGCACAAGTTAACGCGGGGTGGAGCAGCCCGGTAGCTCGTCAGGCTCATAACCTGAAGGTCATAGGTTCAAATCCTATCCCCGCAACCAAGTAAACTTAAACCCTTGAAATCGTGAAGATTTCAAGGGTTTTTGTGTTTCAGGAACCTTTTGAACCGGCAACCAAATGAATATGTTTGGCGCTGTTGAGTGCAATGTCACCGTAATGGCAAAAGTTGCCAGATCCCGAATTCAGGCCCTAGCTTAAGACAGCGTGCCAATTGCGCTTTGGAGTAAGGCTTCGTCGTCGAGGGTTGCGCCGTAGTCCAGAACGGTTTGCATTAATTGGCGCGAGTAGCGTTCAAGCGGGCTTGTGTAGAGGTATTCACCGAGGTTTGTGAGCTCAAGCCGATCGAGCCGATCACTCGCACGGGGGTGAGAATCCATCGCATCACGCAAACGAAGTTTTCCTTTTAGCCTTGTCTGCAGCAGTTCCCCCGCCTGCTGTATGAAATCCATATAAACAAAAAGCAGATAGACGCCCCCAAGCGAACTTTGGTAATCGCGCAGACCATCCGTGACGCGTTTAACGCGCGCATCGTCGGCGCGATCAGGCGCTTCCGTCGCGATCCGGGTGTTTGCAACAAGCTTTGACCGCATCAGGCCGAGCGCAAACGCATCTGCGGCGTATTCGAATTCGTGACGCACGGTCTTGATGTTGAATCCGGAATCTTTTTCAGCTTTCAGGCGACGCGGATGATCAAGCGCAACGTGCCCCAGCTCGTGCATCATGATGAAGTCGAGCTGATCCACCGTAAGCCGGTGCGCCATAGCACCCATACGCTCATCGTAAAGCGTGGTTGTCGATCTGGTAATACGCGTTGCATCTACGTCTGACCAGAAATGAAGCACGGTGGGCACGATGCCTTCCCAAGCCCTCGACAGGCGTTTGGGCCCGGCCATTTCCTTCGTGCTGAAGTAATGCAGCAAATACTTGTTCAGATGCTTAAGGATCGGCTCAAGTGCATAATTTGCACCGATCAATGCACCATCGTCGAGCGCGAATGTCGTCGCATTGAATTTGGCACGCTTGACGAGAGCGCAAGCAACCTTGTCTAGCTTATATCGGGTTACGTGCTCCTCTGGGAGTTCTGCCATCACGCGCAGAAAGCTCAAGCGGCCCCAATAAGGAAGCAGAGCGCTCGGCGCTCGAAACTTGTCAGCAAGATTGAGTGCGGTCTCGGCGAGATACTTATTGAGAACGAAGTTATATGCCGCCGCAAATTCAATATCGGCGACACTTTCGGGCTTGGGCCAGCTCACGATGAACAATGATTGGAGGCCCAGGAATAACATTTCTTCGGGCCGTATCGGATCAGCTTCGTGAAGCTTAAGAATAAACTGCCGCTGCAAGTCCGAAACGCCTTCGAAAGCGCCGTAGTCCGCGACTTGAAGGTGCTCTAGATCAAGCGCAAAGGTCGGCTTAGGTCCCTCCCCAAGCTTCTCGATGACGTATGCCATCGAGCCGTACATGAGGCCTTCGAGGTGCTTTCCATCGACCACCGGCAGGCAGCGGTCGTTGTCTTCCCTCATCCATCGTTGGTAGACGTTTTCAGCCATGCGAGAGGACGAATTAGAGCGGGATTTTTTGAGTTGTGCTAACCTTCGCGTGTACACCTAAGGAATGGTTGCAACAAGCGGATTGCATGCCAATGGGCATATTTGACGATATTGCCCGGGAGAATGATCAGCCGCGTCAGGAAGGCGAGCCACTCTTTTCCTACCTCAACAAGAGCAGTCGCGCCGAAGCCCAGCGGGTGCGCGATTTGGTCGATGAGTGGATATCGGAATACCCGGAATCTCACCGTGAAGGCCTCGTCGCCCGGTTGCGCTCCGATATTGATGATCACCATCAGAGTGCGTTTTTCGAGCTGTTCCTTCACAAATTCCTTCGTGCTCGAGGCTGTAAGATCGTCGAAATCGAGCCCAAGCTTCAACACACGAATAAGTCCCCCGATTTCCTCGTCGAAACTTCTGCGGGCGAGCGGTTCTATCTGGAAGCCGTTCTGGCCTCTGGACGCTCAAATCAGGAAACCGCAGCGTACGCGCGGCTCAACACGGCCCTTGCCGCCATCGACAACGTTCCTTCGCCGAACAATTTTCTCTCACTCACGACCGAGGGGCTTCCAACCGCTCCTCTTTCACTGAAGAAGCTCAAGCGAGGCGTACAATCTTGGATCGCTGGATTGCCCGCCGGTGAGGCCGCCAAGGACGCCGCCCCATTCAAATACGAGGAGAACGGCTGCCGGATCGAACTGCGGGCGCTCCCCAGAAATAAGCCCGAGGAAGGCGACCGAGCCGTCGGCGTGCGTAACTTCCCGATTGACCAGATCACGCCGCATCAGGAAATTCGCCCCGGCCTCAAAAAGAAGGCGTCGCGATATGGAGAGCTCGATCACCCCTACGTTGTCGCGATCGACTGCCTATCGATGTATCACCGCGAGGAAGGTGTAATCGACGCGCTTTTGGGCGAACCGTATGTTGCCCTCACAAGAATGCCCGATGGGACTCTCAAGGAGGAACACCTTCGGAGGCCGGACGGCATTTGGTATGGCCCACCAAATGGACAACCACAGAACACGCGGTTGAGCGCAGTGCTCGCCTTCTTCCGCATCGATGCCTGGAACTTTGTCACCAAGAATGGGCTCCTGATCCCCAATCCCTGGGCGGGAAAGCCCGTGCCCGCGCTCAATCTGGGAACGGCCGAGTTGACGCTAGTAAATGGGGCACATCAACGGTCCGAGGGATCAACGGTGGGGACATTGCTGGACATGCCCGCGAACTGGCCCGAGGAATAAAACGGGCGGCTGAATGGCACATAACTGGCACATGACGCCAAAATGGAGCGAAATTTAATTTCTTGCCCTCCGTAAGTATAAGATTATACAAGCGTTTCTCATTGATGCGGGATAGAGCAGCCCGGTAGCTCGTCAGGCTCATAACCTGAAGGTCATAGGTTCAAATCCTATCCCCGCAACCATTGAGACCGACACTCCCGCAGCCGACGAGGCTGCGGGAGTTTTGGTTTGTGAGCTGCTGTGCAGCTGAGGACAGTGCCGTCTCCCCAATAAGCGTGGCATCGGAAGATCCGGGAATGATCACCAGGACGGCGTAGACGACCATGCGAGCCGGCAGACAATCTGCGAAGCTCGCGTTGAACCGAAGGATCGAGGCGACGACGAAATCCACAGTCAGTTCGCCTGCGGTCCCACGCCATTGTCCTGGCGTGGGAGCAAGCTCGCACATTGCGCGAGCGCAGCCGCGTCACGATGTCAGACGCAGCAGGTTGCGCACGGCGGGGCGCCATTCTCCGGTCATGGTGTATTCGAGGCCGAGCCGTGCGCCGCAGGTGATCGCCAGCATCGTCAACGGCGCCGAGACCGCCAGCGTCGAGAATGCCGACAGGCCCTGTCCGATCGTGCAGCCCATCGACATGATGCCGCCGGTGCCCATCAGCAGCGCGCCGGTCATGTGACGCTTCAGCTCGCGCGCGTCATCGCAGGCTTCCCAGCGGAAGACGCGCGAAAACATTGCCGCGACGAACGAGCCCAGGATCACGCCGGCGACGGAGCCGATCGCAAAATCGGCCCGGCTGCCCGAAAGCGTGGCGATGTAGAGCACGGTATTGCCGAGCGGGGCAACGAAGGTCAGGGATGCCACGCGCGCCGGATCGAAATCGTCATTGCCGAGCCAGCTGGTGGCGAACCAGCCGAACGCCACCGCACAGCCTACGGCGAGGCCGGAGAGCAGCAGGCGCGGCGATCTCACGAGGCGCCCGTCGGCCAATGCCCAGGCCGCGAGCGCGACCGCTGCGACGGAAACGGTTGCCGGCCGCGCATATGAGCCAAGTGCGGGCGACAGCAGCACATCCATGCCCTGGGTCATCGTTTCGGGCAGGCGTATGGAGAGCGGCTCGATCAGCGAGATGCGCAGGAATCCCGTGAGCCCGCGCATCGCGGCCAGGGCTGACACGCCCAGCACCAGAAACACGACGATGGCGCGCAGATCACCGCCGCCGATACGGACCAGCGTTCCGAAGCCGCAGGTGCCGACCAGGGCCATCCCGATGCCGAACGACAGGCCGCCGAGGATGGCGCCGCCGAGCGGAATGGACGACGTCAAGTAGATCGAGCGCGACAGGTCGATCAGGCCGAAGCTGGCGAGCAACTGGGTTGCGACCAGCGCGACCGCGGCCGCCAGCGCGAAGGATTTGAGTCGTCGGGTATCGGCGCCGAAGAACGCGTCCTCCAGCATCGCGAGCGTACAGAAGCGGCCGGCGCGACCGGCGACGCCGAGAACGGCGCCCGCGAGCAGCCCACACATGAACGTCAGTGCTGATGGGCTGAGCATTCCTCTCCGACATCCTCGTTGGTTACCCGGCATTGTGCGCCAGGAACGGCGGGGACGCCAGACCTCTCGCGCCGCTACAGGGCGCGCCGATGCGAAGCCCGAGACCGCGAGGCCAACCTCTCAGCGGCGGCGCTTGCGGACCGGCTCGCAATAGACGTCGTAGATCGCCGTCAGGATCTTGCGGACATCTTCGCTCGCAAGGCTGTAGTAGATCGTCTTGCCGTCGCGCCGCGTCGTGACCAGCCGGTCGAGCCTGAGACGGGCGAGCTGCTGCGAGACGGTCGACTGCCGCTCGCCCAGGAACTGCTCGAGCTCGGTGACGGATTTTTCGCCTTCGGCGAGGATGCAGAGCAGCAAAAGCCGGGACTCGTGGGACAGCGCCTTCAGCATCTCGCTGGCTTCCCGCGCCTTCTCGATCATCTGCTCGAGCTCGGCAGAGGTTTCGATGTCCTTCAACTTCGGCAGCGGCATGAATTCTGGATCCCTCGGTTGGCGTCAGGAGCGGGCCGGAGCCCCGCTTGTAGCATTCATTATGCGGCCGAGCAGCCCAAAGAAGAACGCATCGCCGGGATAACCGCGGATGCGTCCGATCTCGCGGCCCTGCTCGACCACCACGAAGGTCGGGGTGAACGCTCCCGGATCGATGCCGGAAAGATCCGTCGGCAGCGGCTTGGCAAGGTCGACCCGTCGCAGCGGCAGCGCGCGCCCTTCGTCGGTCTTGTCGTAGATCGGACCGATTTCTGCGTTGAAGCGGGCGCACCAGCCGCAGCCCGGACGTTCGAACATCACGAGCTCGGAGGCGAACGCCGGGGCCGAGAGGCAAATGCCGGTCACCACCGCCCCTGCGAGCGTTGCGAATCCGCGCGATGCACTTCTGCTGGACATGCCGAGATCCTCTCTGGACTTGTCGGTCAATCTATCATTAAATTCGAATATGTACTAGTGCGCGATTTCCGAATCCTGCCCGGCAGGCCGGGCACGTAGCGCTGGCCGACCGGGAGGAAAGATGGATCTCGACGTCACGCTGGGGGCCGCGCTGGCCGCGGGTCTGTTGTCGTTTCTGTCACCGTGCATTCTGCCGCTGGTCCCGCCGTTCCTGTGCTACATGGCCGGCGTCTCGGCGGCCGACGCGATCGGCGAAACCAGCATGGCCCAGCGGCGGCGGACGGTGCTGACGGCGCTGTGCTTCGTCGGCGGTTTTTCGCTGGTGTTCGTCGGTCTTGGCGCCACCGCCTCGGTGTTCGGGCGATTCATCGCCGGCCATCTCAGCCAGCTCGGCATCCTCGCCGGCCTCGTCATCATCACGATGGGGCTGCATTTCCTCGGGGTACTCCGGATTCCGCTGCTGTACCGGAGCGCGACGATCGACGTCGGAAGCAAGCCGGCCGGTCTGCTCGGTGCGTTCGTGATGGGACTTGCCTTCGCCTTCGGCTGGACGCCGTGTGCGGGGCCGGTCCTTGCCGCCGTGCTGATGATGGCAGGCGCGGAGGCGACGGTCGGCAAGGGCGCGCTGCTGCTCGCCGCCTACTCGGTCGGGACCGGCATCCCGTTCCTGATCGCCGCGGCCTTCACAGGGCAGTTCATGACCATGCTCAAGAGCATCAAGCCGCATCTCCCCCTGGTCGAGAAGACGATGGGCGGCTTTCTCGTCCTGACCGGCGCGGCCTTTCTCGCCGGCGTGATCCCGCGGATGTCGGAATGGATCTTCGAGCGCTTTCCGTCGCTCGCCACCATCGGCTGATCAGCCGAAGCGGAAGTCCAATAGATTGACGAAGGACTGCAGCTCGATCTCATAGCGATGCACCAGGCCGGCGTCGCTCTCGCGCGCAGCGCGGCCGATTTCGCCGGCGCTCGTCGTGGCGCCGTCGATCAGGCGGCGGAATTCGGCCTGGCGCGCCACATCGGGCGCGGCGAGGCCGTTGCAGCGTTGCAGTCGGTCGCGCAGCGCTGTGCCGGCCTGGACGACCTCGCCAGGCTCGGCCTTGCCCGCTGCGAACCGCGCAGCTGCGTTGCGCAACGCGTCCATGACGGGCGACAGCTCGAACACGCAATCGCTGAGCTCGACCACGCCGGCGTCCTGCCTCAGGGCGTGAAGCGACCGGCGCAACGCGGCAATGGCCGCCGCAGCGCGCGCGCCGTCACCTGCGGTCAGCGCTTCGTCCGCCTGCTTCAGGCGATCGTTTCCGGTGGCGATCAGCTCTGCAAAGGATTTGGCCGAATAGGGCGCATTGGAGCGCTCGGCGAGCCGGCTGAGCCTGGCCCAGGCGATCCGGGCGTCGTCGAGCTCGATCTGCGCCAGACCCACATTGCCGGTGCGGCCATAGCTCGCGGCTGTGCGCAGGCTGGCCATCGCCGAGCGCATGAAGGCAGCAACGTCCGCGTTCTCTTCGGCGTGCCCACGGACGCCATGCGTGAGGCATGACAGCACGAGCGACAGCATGATGACGCGGCGCAGCATCGAATGTCCTTTTCACATTCTGTTATTCGAATATCATGTATCGAAATTCCGTGGACTTGGCAAAGTGGACTTGGCAAAGCGCGCGAGCAGGCTGATGACGACGAACCGGACGATGACGCGGCGCGATCTGGTTGCGCTGCTGCCTGCCGCGGCGGCCGTCGGCCTGGCGTCAGCGCCGGCGCAGGCCGACGCGGCGCTCGGCGACGACGGGCTCTATCACCAGTCCTGGTTTCTCAACAGCTTCCTGGATCTGCGCGAGGATCTCGAAAGCGCGGCGTCGGAAGGCAAGCGGCTTGCGATCATGTGGGAGCTGCGCGGCTGCCCGTATTGCCGCGAGACTCATCTGGTGAACTTTGCCGATCAAGGGATCACGGACTACATCCGCGCCAATTTCGAAGTGCTGCAGCTCAACCTGCTCGGCGCGCGCAAGGTGATCGACTTCGATGGCAAGGAGCTTGCCGAGAAGGAGCTCGCCGAGCGTTACGCGATCCGCTTCACGCCGACGTTCCAGTTCTTTCCGCCATCGGCCGAGGGGGTCTCTGCGAAGGAGCCGCTCGCGCGCGAGGTGGCGCGCGCGCCGGGCTATCTCAAGCCGCCGCATTTCCTCGCAATGTTCCGCTTCGTGCGCGAGAGGGCCTATGAGCGCGGCACATTTCGCGACTATCTCGCTTCGACCAAGGGTTGAGTGCACTGCGGCATCGAAATACGCTTGACACCAATCACATTATCAAATCATAATTCTTGAATATGATGGATCGTAAGTCCGTCGCGTCTTCGTAAGGCGAGGGGACGCCTCGTCGGTCAGGGTGGAAACATGCGCCGTTTGATTCCGGCCGCCTTGCTCTGCGTGTTGCTGTCGGCAGCCGCGCGAGGTGACGAGCCGATCAGGCTCGATGTCGTCGACTATGCCATTCCGAAATCGCTGACCGGCGCGCCCGGCAATGCCGATGCCGGCAAGAAGGTGTTCTTGACGCGGACGCTGGGCAATTGTCTCGCCTGCCATCAGGTGTCGTCGCTGAAGTCGGAGGAGTTTCACGGTGAGTTCGGTCCGTCGCTCGACGGCGTCGCGACCCGCTACAACACGGCGCAATTGCGCCTGATCGTCGCCGATCCCAAGCGCATCTTCACCGATACGGTGATGCCTGCCTTCTACAAGAACGACGGACTCAATCGCGTCAGGCCGGAGTTCGTCGGCAAACCCGTCCTCACCGCCGCGCAGGTCGAGGACGTCGTGGCCTTTCTCGAAACATTGAAATAACCGCCTCTGGAGGATGATGCATGGGCGCAATCAACAGACGACAGGCGTTCCTTCTCGGCGGCGGTTTCGTCGCCCTGACGGTGCTGCCGATGGCCGCCAACGCCGAGCCGAGCAACGACGCGGCCGAGATGATCAAGAAGTTCACCGGCGGCAAGGAAGCGGCCAAGGGCAAGATCACGCTCGATCTGCCTGAGATCGCCGAGAACGGCAACACCGTGCCGCTCGCGCTCTCGGTCGAAAGCCCGATGACACCAGACAACTACGTCAAGGAAGTGCTGTTCGTGGCCGACGGCAATCCGAACGCCGGCGTCGCCACGCTGATGTTCACGCCGATGTCCGGCAAGGCCGAGGCGTCGATCCGTATCCGTCTGGCGCAGACCCAGAACGTGATCGCGGTCGCAAAGATGAGCGACGGCTCGCTCTTCACGGAGCGCAAGACCGTCAAGGTCACCATCGGCGGCTGCGGCGGCTGAGACAGGGGAGAGACGAACATGGCAGACAAGCCGCGCATCAAGCTTCCGAAGGAAGCCAAGAAGGGCGAGATCATCCAGATCAAGACGCTGGTCTCGCATCTGATGGAATCGGGTCAGCGCAAGGATGCGCAGGGCAAGCCGATCCCACGCAAGATCATCAACAAGTTCACCTGCGAGTTCAACGGCAAGCCGGTGTTCTCCTGCGCGCTGGAGCCGGCGATCTCGGCCAACCCGTACATCCAGTTCGACGCAAGGATCGACGAGGAAGGCACGTTCAAGTTCGCCTGGACGGATGATGATGGCTCAGTCGTGACGGCCGAAGAGAAGATCGCGTTGAAGGCCTGATCGGCCGCGTGTGATCGCTAGGAGGAGTGACGGATGTCCATTCGCTACGGTTCTCTCGCCGTCCTGGCTTCGGCCGCGCTCGCCCTGTCGGCAGCCGCGACGTTCGGCCAGGAGGCCGAACGGAAGGGCATTCCGGCGCCTCCCGGTCACGTCTTCAAGACCATCATCTCGGGCTATCAGTTCCGCACCAAGGAAACGCGCGCGCTCCAGGATGACGACCTGGAGAATCCCGGCTTCCTCGCGGTGGAGCGGGCCGCCGACGTCTGGAAGACGGTCGACGGCAGCGAAGGCAAGTCGTGCATGAGCTGCCATGGCGAGGCGGAAAAGACCATGAAGGGCGTCGGCGCCGCCATGCCCAAATGGAGCGATAAGCTCAACAAGCCGGTCAATCTCGAGCAGCAGATCAACATCTGCCGTACCGAGCACATGAAGGCGCAGCCCTGGGCCTTCAAGTCGAAGGAACTGACGGACATGACGGCGTTCGTCCGCTACCAGTCGCGCGGCATGCCGGTGGCGGTGAAGACCGACGGTCCGATGTCGCCATGGTTCGAGAAGGGCAAGGAGATCTACTATACGCGGGTCGGGCAGCTCGATCTTGCCTGCGCGTCCTGCCACGAGAAGAACAACGGCAAGTTCATGCGCGCCGATTTTCTGAGCCAAGGCCAGACCAACGGCTTTCCGACCTACCGGCTGCGCGATCAGCGCCTGATCCCGCTGCACGAACGGTTCGAGGGCTGCATGTTCGACGTTCGCGGCGTGCCCTACAAGCCGCTGTCGGACGAGTTCCTCGCCCTCGAAGTCTACGTCGCCTGGCGCGGCATCGGGCTGCCCGTCGAGACACCGTCGGTCCGCAACTAGCCGCGGACACAAGGAAGATACATCATGATATCGCGTCGCGAATTCGTTCAGGTCGCATTGGCGGCGGCTGCCTTGACGGGTGGCTCCGGTCTTGCGGGTGCGACCCGCGCCTTTGCTCAGCAGAAGCTGACCGAGAAGGAGCTGCTGGCGTTCGATCCGGTCGGCAACGTCACCTTGGTGCATGTCACCGACATCCACGGCCAGCTGATGCCGCTGTATTTCCGCGAGCCGTCGACCAATCTCGGCGTCGGCGACGCCAAGGGCCAGCCGCCGCATGTCACCGGCAAGGATTTCCTCACCCGCTTCGGCATCGCGCCGGGCTCGTCGTCGGCCTATGCGCTGACCTCGGAGGATTTCGAGGCGCTCGCCAAGACCTACGGGCGGATCGGCGGGCTCGACCGCGCCGCCACCGTCATCAAGGCCATCCGCGCCGAGCGCGGCGACAAGGTCGTGCTGCTCGATGGCGGTGATACTTGGCAGGGATCATGGTCGTCGCTGAAGACCCGCGGCCAGGACATGATCGACTGCATGGCGCTGCTGAAGCCGGATGCGATGACGGGGCATTGGGAGTTCACCTACGGCACCGAGCGCGTCAAGCAGGCGGTCGATAGTCTCGGCTTTCCGTTCCTCGGCCTCAACATCCGCGACACCGAATGGAACGAGCCGGCGTTCGAAGCCTCGACGATGATCGAGCGCGGCGGCGTCAAGATCGCAGTGCTCGGCCAGGCCTTCCCGTATACGCCGGTCGCCAATCCCCGCTGGATGATTCCGAACTGGTCGTTCGGCGTGCGCGAGGAGGATGTTCAGACGCAGGTCGACAAGGCGCGCAAGGACGGCGCCGGCCTCGTGGTGCTGCTGTCACACAACGGCTTCGACGTCGACCGCAAGCTGGCGAGCCGCGTCAAGGGTCTCAACGTCATTCTCACGGGTCACACCCATGATGCGCTGCCTGAGGCCGTGAAGGTCGGCAAGACGCTGCTGATCGCGTCGGGCTCCTCCGGCAAGTTCGTCTCGCGGCTCGATCTCGACGTCAAGGACGGCGAGGTGAAGGGCTATCGCTACAAGCTGATTCCGCTGTTCTCCGACGTGATCACGCCGGATCCGGCGATGGCGGCCAAGATCGCCGAGGTGCGCAAGCCGTTTGCCGCCGATCTCGCCCGCCCGCTGGGACGGACCGAGACGCTGCTGTATCGCCGCGGCAATTTCAACGGCACGTTCGATGACCTCATCTGCCAGGCGCTGCTGCAGGAGCGCGATGCGGAGATCGCGCTGTCGCCGGGCTTCCGCTGGGGCACCAGCGTGATGCCGGGCCAGGACATCACCTTCGAGGACGTCACCAACGCCACCGCGATCACCTATCCGGCCGTCTATCGCATGGGCATGACCGGCACGCGGCTGAAGGAGATCATCGAGGACGTCGCCGACAACCTGTTCAACGTCGACCCCTACTACCAGCAGGGCGGCGACATGGTCCGCATCGGCGGCATGTCCTACGCCATCGACGTCAACAAGCCGCAGGGGCAGCGGATCTCCGACATGCGCCTGATCAAGACCGGCGCGGCGATCGATCCGTCGCGCGAGTATCAGGTCGCTGGATGGGCCAGCGTCAACGAGGGCACGCAGGGGCCGCCGATCTGGGAGGTCGTGTCGAGCTATCTGCAGCGTCAGAAAACCGTTCGTCTCGAGCCCAACCGGGCCGTCAAAGTCTCCGGAGTGTGACGACGATGTCCAAGGACAAACTACTTCCCTCAGCCCCACGCGCGTCGCGCCGTGGTTTCCTGACTGCCGCCGGCGGTCTTGCCGCCACGGCGCTGGCCTCGCAGGCGCGTGCCGGCGCCGGCAATCCCGCCAACCAGCCGCCGAACGTGCCGGAATGGACGCGCACCCTCGGCGAGGGCGTCGCTGTGCGCCCCTACGGCAAGCCGTCGAAGTTCGAGAAGGACGTCGTCCGCCGCGACGTCGAATGGCTGACGGCTTCGCGCGAATCCTCGGTCAGCTTCACGCCGCTGCATGAGCTCGAAGGCATCATCACGCCGAACGGGCTGTGCTTCGAACGCCATCACGGTGGCGTGGCCGACGTCGATCCGGCCGATCACCGGCTGATGATCCATGGCCTGGTCGAGCGACCGCTGCTGCTGACGCTCGACGAGCTCAAGCGCTACCCGCGCGTTAACCGCATCCACTTCATGGAATGCGCCGCCAATTCCGGCATGGAGTGGCGCGGTGCGCAGCTCAATGGCTGCCAGTTCACGCATGGCATGATCCACTGCGTGCAGTACACCGGCGTCTCGCTGCGCACGCTGCTGGAGGAGGCCGGCGTCAAGACCAACGGCAAATGGCTGCTGGTGGAGGGCGCCGACTCCGCGTCGATGGATCGCAGCCTGCCGATCGAGAAGGCGCTCGACGACTGCATCATTGCCTACAAGATGAATGGCGAGGCGCTGTATCCCGAGCAGGGCTATCCGATGCGCCTGGTGGTGCCGGGATGGCAGGGCAATCTCTGGGTCAAATGGCTGCGCCGCATCAAGGTCGGCGACCAGCCCTGGCACACCCGCGAGGAAACCTCGAAGTACACGGACCTTTTGCCGAACGGCAAGGCGCGGCGCTTCACCTGGGCGATGGATGCCAAGTCGGTGATCACCAGCCCGAGCCCGCAGGCGCCGATCAAGCATGGCAAGGGCTTCACGATCGTCTCGGGACTGGCGTGGTCGGGCAACGGCAAGGTCAAGCGCGTCGACGTGTCGCTCGATGGCGGCCGCAACTGGTGGCCGGCGCGGATCGACGGCCCGGTGCTCGACAAGGCGCTGACCCGCTTCTACTACGAGTTCGATTGGAACGGCGAGCCGCTGCTGCTGCAGTCGCGCGTCCAGGACGAGACCGGCTACGTCCAGCCGTCCAAGGCCGAGCTGCGCAAGGTCCGCGGCTACAACTCCATCTATCACAACAATGGCATCCAGACCTGGCATGTGCAGGCAAACGGTGAGGTCGAGAATGTCGAGGTCGCCTAAGCTCATCATTGCCGCCGCAGCGCTGGCAGCGCTTGCGGGCTCGGTGGCGTTCGCCGGCGGTCCGAACGAGAAGACCGAGGCCAAAACCGAGGCCAAGCCGCCGCAGCGCTTCAACATCGGCCGCGCGCCGAGCGCCGAGGAGATCCGCGGCTGGGACATCGACGTGCGTCCGGACGGGCAGGGGCTGCCAGTCGGCAAAGGCACCGTCGCCCAGGGCGAGAAGCTGTTCATGGACAATTGCGCCAGCTGCCATGGCGAATTCGGCGAGGGTGCGGGCCGCTGGCCGGTGCTCGCCGGCGGCAAGGGATCGCTGACATCAGACAATCCGGTCAAGACGGTCGGTTCCTACTGGCCCTACGCCTCGACGCTGTTCGACTACGTCCGCCACGCGATGCCGTTCGGCAGCCCGCAGTCGCTGAAGGTCGACGAGTACTACGCGCTGGTCGCCTATGTGCTCTATCTGAACGACGTGATCACCGATCAGAACTTCGAGTTGAGCAACAGCAATCTCGCCACGATCAAGATGCCGAACGAGGGCGGGTTCATCATGGATGACCGGAGCACGAGCGAGAAGGCGTTCTGGCAGAAGGATCCTTGCATGAAGAACTGCATCGCGCCGGTCAAGATCACCGGACGCGCGACAGCGGTCGACGTCACGCCGGAAGACAAGGACGGCAAGCCGCGAGGCGTCGAGTGAGGATTGCCGGATGCAGCCGCCGCCAGATGCTGTTGGCGGCCGCATCCGTCGCCGTGGCCGGAAGCGGGTTTGCGTCCATCGCCGCTGCAGCCGAGCCACACAGGCTCGCGTTGCAGATCAGCGACGAGGATCCGGCCAAGATGCGCGCGGTGCTCGACGTGGCCGCGAATGTCTCCCGCCACTATTCGGGCGAGGGCGCGGAGGTCGAGATCGTGATCGTCGCGTTCAATGGCGGCCTCGACATGCTGCTGGCCGACCGCTCGCCGGTGAAGGAGCGGGTGCTCGGCTTCGCCAAGTCGATGCCCAATGTGAGCTTCATCGCCTGCGGCAACACCTTGGAGACGCTCGCGAGCAAGGAGGGACGGCAGCCGCCTCTGCTCGACGGTGTTACGGTCGTCAAGACCGGGGTCGCGACCCTGCTGGAGCTGTCCGAGAAAAACTGGACGATCGTGCGTCCCTGAGGAATTTGCGATGCGGTGGTGGCTGGCTCTCGTCGTCTCATTCATTGCGTCGATCGCATTCGCGGCCGAGGAGCCGCGCGAGCTCGCGATCGGCGGGCGCACGGCGCTCGGCACGCTCCGGCTGCCGGCGCAGTCGGGACCGGATGTGCCGCTGGTGCTGATGACGCACGGCACGCTCGCGCACAAGGACATGGAGACCATCCAGGGGCTGTCCAAGGCGTTGGCCGAGCGGGGCATCGCCTCGCTCGCGCACAATCTCGTGCTCGGCCTCGATCGCCGCACCGGCATGTACGATTGCGCCAAGCCCCATGACTATGCGCCTGACGATGCGATCGCCGAGATCGCCGCCTGGCTGAGCGAAGCGCGCAAGACGTCGTCGCACGTCTTCGTGCTCGGACATTCGCGCGGCGCCAATCAGCTCGCGCGCTATCTGGCCGCCAATCCCAAAGCGGCGGTCGACGGTGCGATCCTGCTGGCGCCGGCGACGGCGAGCATCGAGGCCGGTTTGAGAGACGCCTATGCGGAGAGCTACGGTCAGCGATTGGCGCCGCTGCTCGACAAGGCTGAGGCTGCGATCGCCGCCGGGCGCGGCGGTGATTGGATGTCGGTGCCGGGCTTCATCTATTGCCGCGATGCCAAGGTGACGGCGCGCGCATTCGCAGCATTCTATCGCGCCGACCGGCGCCAGGATACGGCGGCGCTGATCGCCGATGTGAGCCTGCCGGTTCTGGTGCTTGCGGCAGCGCAAGACAAGACGGTACCGGACGTGGCAGCGTCGTTCGTGCCGCTGGCGTCACGCGCCGGCAGCCGTGTCCGATTGGAGACGATTGACGACGCAGATCACTTCTTTCGCGATCTCGCCGCCGAGGATGCCGCTGATCGCATCGCAGGATTCATTGCAGCCACGCGTTAGGAGTCACCATGGAACGTCGATCTTTGATGCAAGCTGGTCTTGCCAGTGTGTTTGGAATCTTCGGTGTCAGCCGCGCACGCGCGGCGACGGAGTCTCCGCGCCAGCGCGTCGCCTATCATCTCGCCGATCAGGACCGCGCCCTGTTCGTTCTCGGCAACCTCCAGAATCACGTCGATGGCACCGGAGGACCTGGACGCGCAGACATTCGCCTGGTGATCCACGGTCCGGGCTTGCGGGCCTTTCATGCGATTTCGGCCGACCAGACCATCTCGGCTCTGGCCGAGCGCCTCATGAAGGCCGGCGTCGGCTTCGAGGCCTGTGCCAACACCATGAAGGCGCAAGGCGTGAAGCTCGACGATCTCTTGCCAGGCTTCGCGGTGGCGGAGAAGGGCGGCGTCGTGCGTCTCACCGAGCTGCAGCAGAGTGGATACGCCTACCTGCGCCCGTGACGGGCGCATGCGTCCTTGCCGATGCCGCCCGGCATGTTGAGCGGCAGGCCTGAACGACGGGAGCGCCTGTGCTCACCGCATTGATCGACCTTCTGGGTGAGGAGCTGGTGTCGCTGCTTTGCGGGCTCGCGGCCGGCGGCGCGTTCGGCTTCTTCGCCCAGCGCAGCCGCTTCTGCCTGCGGGCGGCCACGGTCGAGTTCGCGCGCGGGCAGGGCGGTCCGCGGCTGGCGGTATGGCTCCTCACCTTCGCCTCGGCGCTGCTGGGCACCCAGGCACTGGTGGCGATGGGCCTGCTCGACGTCTCTGAAGCGCGCCAACTGGCGCAGCAGGGCAGCATTTCCGGCGCGATGATCGGCGGCACGCTGTTCGGCTGCGGCATGATCCTGGCGCGCGGCTGTGCCAGCCGTCTGCTGGTGCTCTCGGCCAACGGCAATCTGCGGGCGCTGCTGTCCGGCCTGATCTTCGCGGTGACGGCGCAGTCGGCCTATCGCGGCCTGCTCGCGCCGGCACGCGAGTGGCTCACCAATCTTTGGCTCGTCGACGGCGGACCGTCGCGCGACATCATGAGCCTGTTCGGCGGCGGCACGCCCGAGAAGCTCGGCTTCGGCATGCTGTGGTTCCTGGCCGGGCTCGCCGCGGTGTCGAAGTTTCAGGTCGGCCCGAAGATCCTGCGCGCGGCGGTGGCCGCGGGTGCGGCGGTCGCCGGGGGCTGGCTCCTCACCTATCAGCTCGGCCAGGCCTCGTTCTCGCCGGTGCCGCTGAAGAGCCTCACATTCAGCGGTCCTTCGGCGGAACTGCTGATGCAGGTGCTCGCCAGCCCGCAGCTGAAGCCGGGCTTCGATCTCGGCATCATTCCGGGCGTGTTCATCGGCTCGTTCGTTGCGGCCGCGCTGGCGCGCGAACTCAATCTCGAAGGCTTCTCGGATGGGCGCGGCATGCGCCGCTACATGATCGGCGCCGTCCTGATGGGATTCGGCGCCATGCTGGCGGGCGGCTGCGCCGTCGGCGCCGGCGTGACGGGGGCATCGGTGTTTGCGCTCACAGCGTGGATCGTGCTCGGTGGCATGTGGTTGGGTGCGGCCGTCACCGATTTTGTCGTCGACCGCTGGCTGTTCGCCGCCAAGCCGGCGCAGAGCCCGGTTCAGTCGCCCTCCGTCATGCCTTCATGAGACATCTTGCGGAAGCGAGCCTGCTTCTGCTGAGCGGCATTGAAAATGCAGCGTCAAAGAGCAGCATCCATGAATCTCCGGGACCTGTCTGTCACAGGCTCGTCGACGCCTGGCGTGTCGGCGCACTCCAAGCCTTTGACAAAAACATTGTCTGATCAGATCGGATCGAACCCGAAGACACGTGTCTTTGCGTCGTTCACGCCGGAGCGCAGATCGCGTAGTCCGCGGGTCGACCACAGGAGATGCGCGCCGAACAGGGCATTCGGACCATCGCGCCCGAACATGACGTTGGTAGATCCCAGTCTCGAGATCCCGCTCGTTAACCAATTTGCGAAGGTCGAGTGTTACCGTCGCGAGGGGTACGGCGCAATCATGCGGCGGACCGATACGAATCGCCGGGACTACGAAAGGCACGCGAGATGTCGCAACTCTCCATTCGAGCAAAAATGGCGGCCGTCATTGCGCTGCTGCTGCTGGCGATGACCATCGTCGGATTGCTGGCCGTCCGCGGCATGCAGACAATCAACACGCATACCGAACAGATCGCCAAGAACTGGCTGCCGAGCGTGCGCGTGCTCGGCGAGTTGCGTTCGGCGATCAATCTCAATCGGGCGCAGCTCCGAGCCTACATGACGGCTGATACGACTGAGGAGAAGGACAATCTCGACCGCAACATGAAGGCAACGCTCGCCGTCGTTGCGACGGCGCGCCGCTCCTATGAGGCGATGATCTCGTCTTCCGAGGAGCGCAGCCTGTTCGAGAGCTGGTCGCGGGGCTGGGAGCAATATGTCAAGGCTGCCGATGGTGTGCTCGAGGTGCTGCGCGCAGGGAACGGCAATGCGACCAAGCAGGCAAGCGATCTGTTCAACAAGACGGTCCGGGGCGTCGCCAATCAGTCGGACGAATATCTTCGAAAGCTGATTGACCTCAACAATCGTGGCGCCGACGCCGAGACGAAGATCGCCGCGGATGGCTATGCCGAGGCATTTGCATTGATGTCGACGGTCATCGTCCTTGCCGTTCTCGCCGGCATCGGCGTCGGAAGCTGGTTCGTTCGCGATATTTCCCGGTGCATCGCTTCCATCATCAGGCCGATGCAGGCGCTCTGTGAGGGCAACCTGGCGACGGAGATCCCCTATCGCGGCCAGAAGACCGAAGTAGGCATGATGGCGGACGCCCTGGAGGTCTTCAAGACCGCCTTGATCGCGAAGAAGCAGGCCGACGATATCGCTTCGAAAGAGGCAGAGGTGAAACTGGAACGCAGCCGGCGGCTTGACGAGATCACTGGCCGCTTCGAGGCCGTGGTCGGCGAGATCGTCGACACCGTGTCCACGGCATCGAGCACATTGGAGGGTCACGCCGGCGGGCTCAGCAACACGGCGAGCCGCGCACAGAACCTGGCCACATCCGTCACCGCGGCTTCCGAGGAAGCCTGCGCCAATGTGCAGTCGGTGGCATCTGCGACCGAGGAGCTCTCCGCGTCCGTCAACGAGATCAGCAGGCAAGTCCAGGATTCGGCCCAGATGGCCAATGAGGCGGTGGCGCAGGCCCGCAAGACCAATGAACAGGTCAGCGAGCTTTCGAAGTCCGCTGCCCGCATCGGCGACGTCGTCGAGCTGATCAATACGATTGCCGGACAGACCAACCTGCTCGCGCTGAATGCAACGATCGAGGCCGCGCGCGCCGGCGAAGCCGGCCGCGGATTTGCCGTGGTCGCATCCGAGGTCAAGGCGCTTGCCGAGCAGACGGCGAAGGCCACCGGCGAGATCGGCCAGCAGATCTCCGGCATCCAGTCCGCCACCCAGCAATCGGTCGGTGCGATCCGCGACATCAGCATCACCATCGAGAAACGGCAGGAGATTTCGTCGACGATCGCATCGGCCGTGGAGCAGCAGGGCGCTGCCACGCAGGAGATCTCGCGCAACGTCCAGCACGCGGCGGCGGGAACGCAGCAGGTCTCAGCCAACGTTGCGGATGTGCAGCGCGGCGCCGTCGATACCGGAACCGCGGCTTCCCAGGTTCTGTCCGCCGCGAAATCGTTGGCCGACGACAGTGCCAGACTGAGCATGGAAGTGAAGAAGTTCATCGCCGGCGTGAGAGCCGCCTAGGGTTCGTAGCGACTGAGAGCCGCGCAGATCCGATCTCGCCGCCATTTCGGCCGGCCCGCGTCGGGTGTGCTGACAGGCGCGCCGGCCACGCTGCCATCGCTTCTGCGGTGGCCTGCGAGCCTCATCTCGAGGATCTTTCGCGCGGCCGCGGCAAGCTGCGCGACCGAGGCGCGTGGTGACGATGGGCTTGCGAGGCCCGCGTCGACATGAACAGAGCGTGGGGTCGCGGCGGATCATGCTCCGCCGCGGCTTGCCCGGGGCTGCCGTCCCCGAGTTCGTCAGTGCCGCTGTTTCCTCGCAGTCAGGCTGCCGCAGAGCCCCGCCTTTTCACCTCACCCGTCGGCAGCGGCTGAATTATAATTGCAGAAATTCGAATATATGCATATAGTAACGTAAGTCGGTCGCGGCGCTGGGCCGCGTCAGCAGGGAGGACCCGTCGTGGCAATGATGAACGACGTCATGGTCAAGGATCTGGGCAAGTCCAGGCGCATCGACTGGTCGCCCTATCTGGTCGGCGCCGGCATCGGCGTCCTCAGCTGGGTGGCCTTTGCCGGGTTCGGCGACCCCCTCGGCGTCACGACGGCGTTTTCGCGCATCGCATCGCTGTTTGCCGCGCCGGTGATCGGATCCGACGCCGTCGCCGCCAACAGCTATTGGAAGTCGATGCCGTTGAAATGGGACTATGGCGTCTGGTTCCTGGTCGGCATTCCGTTCGGCGCATTCCTGTCGGCGATCATCTCCGGCACGTGGCGCCTCGAACTGGTACCGGAGGTCTGGAAGGAGCGCTTTGGCCCGTCTGTGGTCAAGCGCTTCGTGGCCGCGTTTCTCGGCGGCATCGTCATCATGTATGGCGCGCGTCTGGCCGGCGGTTGCACCAGCGGACACGGCATCTCCGGCGGTCTGCAATTGGCGCTGTCGAGCTGGCTGTTCCTCGCCGTGATGTTCGCGACCGGCCTTCTGGCGTCGCGCGTCATGTTCCGCAAAGCATAGGAGAATGGCCATGACGTCATTGATGAGCATCGCCGGCCCGCTGCTGATGGGCGCCGTGTTCGGCTATCTGCTGCAGCAGGGCAAGGTCACGAGCTGCAACGTGATCGAGAACCAGTTCCGGCTGCGCGACTTCACCGTGCTGAAGGTGATGGGCACGGCGATCTTGGTCGGCGGCATCGGCGTGCTGCTGCTGGTTGATACCGGCAACACCAAATATTACGTCAAGGACGCCAACATGCTCGCGGTCGCGCTCGGCGCGGCGCTGTTCGGCGTCGGCATGGTGGTCTACGGCTACTGCCCGGGCACCGCGCTCGGCGCCATCGCCAGCGGCAGCGTGCATGCCGCAGTCGGCGCTTTCGGCATGATTGTCGGCGCGATCCTCTATGCGCTGAGCTTCGACTGGGTGAAGGCTCACGTCCTGAATGTTTGGGCGCTCGGCAAGGTGCGGCTGCCCGACATCACCGGCGTGCCGGATGGCGCCTGGTTCGCCGCGCTCGCGATCGGCGCAGGTGCGTTCTTCTTCTGGGTCGAAGCATCCGAGGCCAAGGCGAAGCGGACACAGGGGTAGGCGGAGTCGCCTGAGTGCCCCCTATGTCAATCAGTGAGAGGTTCCTCCTATGCTATCAGGACTGTTCAGCAAGCTGACCGGATCGACGAGTGTGCCGGCGATCGAGCATGACGAGCTGGTGCGGGCGCATCAGCAGCGGAGCTGCGTCATCGTCGACGTGCGCGAGCCGCATGAGTTCAAGGGCGGACACATTCCCGGCGCCGTCAATCACCCGCTGTCGCGTTTCGACCCGGGCGACCTCGTGCACGACAAGCCGGTGGTTCTGATCTGTCAGGCTGGCGGCCGCTCGGCCACCGCGCTGCGGCGGGCGCTGTCGGCGGGGCGGCAGGATATCCGCCACTATGCCGGCGGCATGAGCCGCTGGCGGGCGCGCGGCGGTCCTGTCGCCTGAACGCGCCCTGTCCGACAGATCCGACCTTCTGCTCTGTCAGGACGTTCCGAACGGATCTGTTCTGGTTGAGATGAAATGACCTGCAACCAGCGTGGGTTGCGGCAGGTTAAGAGTAAAGTGTGCGGCGGAAAGCTTCGATAGCCGTTCTCGCCCGCAGCAGCTAATTTGTTGTTGGTCCACTCCATTGGTTGACTCGTTCAGGAATAATTAGTTGCAACGCTGCAATACTCGAACACCGGTCGACGTTCGAGGATTGCATGTTGAAGCTTGTTGGCTTGAGAACCCGGATCACCCTCTCTCTGGTGATCGGCGCGGCCGCGACGGCCCTCTTCGTGCTGCTGGTCGCCATGTGGATCATCGGCGGCATCATCGACCGCGCCAATGAGCGCGAGCTCCACGCCCAATATGACGCCTTCAATTCGCGCCTGCAGCTGGAGTCGACCCGCGCGGAAGCCATGAGCGCGGTGGTCGCCAAGATCCCCGCCGTCCAGGACGCCATGGCGCAGAACGACCGCGACGCCTTGATGCGGCTGTTCGGCGCGGGCATGGCCAGCATGAAGTCCGATTACGGTGTCGACCAGTTTCAGTTTCACACGCCGCCGGCGATGTCCTTCCTGCGCGTGCACCAGCCGGCCAAGTTCGGCGACGATCTGTCGGGCTTCCGCAAGACGGTGGTGGCCGCCAACACCGACCGCAAGCCGATCGTCGGGCTGGAGGGCGGCGTTGCCGGCCTCGGCCTCCGCGGCGTCGTACCGATCGTTTCCGCCGGCAAACATCTGGGCTCGGTCGAGTTCGGCCTGACCTTTGGCCAAAACTTCTTCGACGAGTTCAAGCGCAGCCGGAATGTCGACGTCGCGTTCCGCTTGGCTGGCGACAACGGCTTCAAGCTGTTCGCGACAACGATCGGGGAGACCTCCTTCTTCGCAAGCGGCGAGTATCGGGAGGCATCGGCCGGCAGCTTCCTGTCGCGCCAAGGACAGCTCAAAGGCGTTCCGGTGGTCGCGCTGCTGGGCCCGATCAAGGATTTCTCCGGCAAGCCGATCGGCGCCGTCGAGATCATCATGGACAACAGCGAGTTCATCCAGGCTCGCAATCGCGCCGGGGCGTTGGCGATCGGGATGACGCTGGCCGGCCTCGTGCTGATCGCGCTCGCCGGGCTGTTGATCGCGCGCAGCATCTCCCGCCCGATCGTCCAGATGACGAGCGCCATGCGCGAGCTCGCCGATGGCAACCTGGACGTCAGCGTCCCGGCCGACTGGCGCAAGGACGAGGTTGGACAGATGGCGCGCGCCGTTTCGGTCTTCAGGGACAACGCCATCCGGATGAGGGATCTGCAGGCGGAGCAGGAGAAGGCCCAGGCTCGTGCCGAGGAGGACCGGCGCCGCATGCTGATGGAGGTGGCCGATGGCTTTGAGGCCAGCGTCCGCGGCGTTGTCGACGCAGTGTCGGCTGCGGCCATTGAAATGGAGGCGACCGCTCGTTCGATGTCGGTGACGATCGATCAATCGAAGCAGCAGGCCCTGACGGTGTCGCAGGCGTGCGGCTCCGCATCGGATAATGTCAACACCGTTGCCTCGGCGGCCGAAGAGCTGTCATCCTCGATGAACGAGATCAGCAAGACGCTCGAGCGTGCATCGTCCGTGGTTCGCAAGGCCGCGGACGAAGGGCAGCAATCCAACGACAAGGTGCAGCGGCTCAACGTTGCCGCCAGCAAGATCAGCGAGGTCGTCGCACTCATCAACCAGATCGCCAGCCAGACCAATCTGCTGGCGCTGAATGCGACGATCGAGGCCGCGCGCGCCGGCGAGTCGGGCAGGGGATTCGCCGTCGTCGCCAGCGAGGTCAAGACACTGGCGACCCAGACGGCCAAGGCGACCGAAGAGATTGGTGCTCAGATCGCCGCGGTTCAGGCCGAAACCGCCGCCGCGGTCCAGAGCATCGGCATGATCTGCACCACGATCCAGGAGGTCGACGAGATCTCGACCATCATCGCCTCATCGATCGCGCAGCAGGACGCCGCGACCCGCGAGATCGCCGGCAATGTGAACGTCGTCGCCGGCAAGACCCAGGACGTCACGCGCAACATCGCGGGCGTCACGACCGGGGTCGTGCAGACCGGCCACGCCGCTAACGAGGTGCTGTCGGCGGCCGGCGAGCTCGCGCAGCAGTCGACCCGGCTGCGCAGCGAGGTCAACCAGTTCCTGGCTCATATCAGAGCGGCCTGACCGGTCGTTGGGTGGCTGAAGTATCAAGCTCGCCGACACGCCGATCGCTCCGGCGTATCCGCCACGGGGGTGATTCCCGTGTCCGACCGGCATGAGCTGTGTCCTGGTGCCGTGGTCTCGAGAGCGCGAGGCGGGGCGGCGCCTCCCGTCCCGTGGCTCACGCCTGCTTCGCGGCCGCCTTCTCGAGCCGCTTCGCCATCACGCGCCAATAGGTGCCCGGCATGAACCGCTGCAGGAGATCCATGAAGCGCGCATCGCCGCCGATCAGGATGCGGGGCTCATTGCGCTCGATGCCCTCGATGATCCGCAACGCGGCATCGCGCGGGCTGGTCCTGGCGAGCCGCTCGAACCGTTCGATGGCCTGCACGCGGCGCGCATTGTCGGTCATGCCGTGGCCGGCGCGGGCGTTGCGCGCAATCGCCGTGGCGATGCCGCCGGGATGCACGACGGACAGCCGCACGGGACTGTCGGCGGCTGTGAGTTCGTGACGCAGGCTCTCGGAAAATCCCCGCACCGCGAACTTTGCCGCGGCGTAGGCCGATTGGCCGGGCGGAGCGATGATGCCGAAGATCGAGGACAGGTTGACGACATGCGCTTCGCGCTGGCGCGAAAGATGCGGCAGGAACGCGCGCGTGCCGTGCACGACGCCCCAGAAATTGATGTTGAACAGCCACTCCATCTCCGCCTGATCGATCTCGGCGAAGCTGCCGAACAGCGCCACGCCGGCATTGTTGACGACGATGTTGAGGTCGGGATGCGCGCGGGTCGCGTCCTCGGCGAACTGGGTGACTGCAGCGACATCGCTGACGTCCAGCCGGTGCGTGGTCACCTTGCGGCCGCTCGCGGCGAGCTCGGCGGCGAGGCTTGCGAGGCCCGCCTCGTCGCGGTCGGCGAGCGCGAGATCGCAACCGCGCGCCGCCAGCTCCTGCGCCAGCGCACGGCCAATGCCGCTGGCTGCGCCTGTCACGGCGGCAGATGCGCCTCGAATGATCGTCATTGTCGCTTCACTCCCCTGATCGACCGGATCTACGTGCCTGTTCCAATTGCAGCTGGGTTTTCTGCCACTTTTTCTGATTGGAACCGAACCATCCGGCCGTTCAGCTTTTAACTCACATTACTTTACGAGCACACATTCGTGGAGGACCTGCATGGGACAGTCGCAACCTTTCCGTGCCACCGCACTGATCGTGGAAGACGATCTGGCGCAGCGCGAGATGATCACGCTGCTGCTCGAAGAGAGCGAGTACGACGTGATCGCGTGTGAGAGCGCGGAGGCCGCCGAACTCGTCCTGAACAAGCCGGGTCATCGCATCGTGCTGCTGATGACCGACGTCAATCTGGCGGGCCGCATGAACGGGGTCGAGCTTGCCCATCTCGCCAAGGCGCGTCACCCCCACATCAATGTGGTCGTCACTTCTGGCCGGCCGTTGTCGCAGCCGCTGCCGGGCGGCACGAAGTTCTGGAGCAAGCCGTGGGCGCCGCTGGACGTGCTGCGCGAAGCCGAGGTGACGCTCGAGCGCGCGCCCGATATCGGGTGAGGCCAAGGTCTTGCTCCGCCAGCGTCGCTCAAAGGGTGATGCGTGGCAATGTCGACCGGTGGAGACGTGGGACCGGCTAGCGGCCGAGTCGACTGAGAGCCGGGTGGAAGCCGCGCTCCCACCCGGGAAGTGCAACTACTTCTTCTTGGCAGCCTTCTTGGTCTTCTTCGCAGCTTTCTTGGTGGCCTTTGCGGCCTTCTTCGCCTTCTTCGCCATGGAATCCTCGTCAGGAGTTGATGGATTGCAACGCGACTTCGAGGCTTCGCTGGCGCACGCCAGCCATGCATCAGCCTCGGGTGTCGATCCCAGCAGATTCGCGAAGCTCTGCCTCACGCTGTCACCAGCACGGTTGCGCTTATCCACAGCTCGATGCATTCGCCGGCCAGTTGCGCCGTTGGCACGCAGGTCGTGACAAGGTTAGCGGATCGTAAAAGGTGTCTTCATTGATTCAAAACCAAGGCGCAATCTTGGTTGCGACCTTGAGGAACCGTTAACTGCGCCGCGCCCATGTTGCCGCGAACAACAGGGTAGCTCATGAGCGCGGCGCTATTGAACATCGAGGACAGGAGCTGCGGCGTCCTGCTGTCGGGATGCTGAACGTTCCGACGCTATGGACCGCCTTCGTGGTCAATTTCCTCGCGCTGGGCCTGATCTGGGCCTACGTGATGCGCAGCTATCCCAATCTGGATTCGGCGCGGTACTGGACGGCGTCTGCGTTCATGTGCGCGCCAGCGGCGACGTTCGCGCTGACGCGGTTCTATTTCGGCTCGTTCGTTCCGCTGCTGGCCGGCGGCTCGCTGATGACCTTCGCGATCTGCCTCGCGGCGATGGGTGTCGAGCGCTTCTATGGCTACAGGGCGTCGTGGCGGCTGAGCTTGACCGTCGTTGCGATGACCTGCGCGTCGATCGCATTCTTTCAATACGTGTACGACCACGGCCCGCTGAGGATCCTATGCTACTCGATCGGGCAGGCGGTCCCCATGGCGATCATCGCGCGGCTGGTGCTGGATGCGAGGCGCGGGCCCGTCAATCCGGGAGCGCGGCTGGCCGGCCTGCTGTCCGTTCTGATCATCGCGGTGTTTGCCGCGCGGTCGATCGGGGCGTTCGTCGGCGCCGATTTCAATTTCAGCCACTCCACCAGCGGCCAGGCAGCCGCGGTGCTGCTGCTGATCTTCCTGTCGATGTCGCTCAACTTCGGCTTCCTGCTGATGGCGGTGGACCGGCTGCGCAACGAGGTCGCCGATCTCGCGCTGCTCGACGATCTCACCGGCGTCGCCAACCGCCGTCACCTGATGCAGCGCCTGAGCGAGGAATGCGCGCGCGCCGAGCGCTCGCGGCGGCCGTTCGCGCTGCTGGTGATCGACCTCGACGGCTTCAAGACCATCAACGACACCCATGGCCATGCCGCCGGCGATGCCTGCCTGCAGCACTTCACGCTGATGGCCCAGACCCGGCTGCGCCCCGGCGACATGCTGGCGCGCACCGGCGGCGACGAATTCTGCATCGTGCTGCCGGCGTCCGCCTTGCGCGAAGGCGCGATGATCGCGCGGCGCATCCTGCAGGTTTGCCGCGACGATGCGGAGGCCTGTGCCGGCGCCGAGGTGCCGATCGAGGTCTCGATCGGCATCGCCGAATGGACCGAGGATGTCGGCGCATTCCCCGACCGGCTGATGGCGCGGGCGGACCAGGCGCTCTATGCCGCCAAGAAGGAGGGCAAGAACCGCTATGCCGTCTTCGCCGGCGACCATGAGACGCCGGCACTGGCGCCGGACCAGATCGAGCCGATGATGGCGCCGCCGCGCCGGCAGGATGCCACCGCCGGGTAGCCGGTGCTATCGTTGCCGGCCATGAGGCCGGTTCTGTTCTTCCTCCGCGCAGCGCTCGCGCTGCTTCTCCTTCCTGCGCCGGTCTCGGCCGAGGATCTCACGTCGCTCGCCCGCTCGTCCGGCACGCCGGACATCCCCGGTCTGAAGATGGTCTGGCTGGCGCCGTGGGGCGATCCCGCCCAGGCCCATCCCTGGACCAACATCATCGTCCACCAGACCGAAGGGCCGGCGGGATCGGCGCGATCAGGGGCGCTGGCGCAAGCCAAGAACCCGAAACGGCGCGGCGTCACCCTGTGGGTGGAAACCGACGGCACGGTGTATTGGGCGGTGCCGGAAACCCTGGTGACGCTGCATGGCGACGGCGCCAACCGCAACGACAACCGCTATATCGACAACGGCCCGACCTATCGCAAGGTCGTGCGCGACAATTCCATCGGCGTGGAGTTCGCCGGCAACTATCCCGACGTCACCCGGCCCGCCACCGAAGCCCAGGTCGCCGCGTGGCGCATTCTCTCGAAGCTGCTCCGGCTGCGCTATCAGATCCCGCGGGAGCGGATCTATGCGCACAACTGGATCGACTACAAGGATGCCCGCTATTGCGAGGGCTGTGCGCTCGCCGGGCTCGCCCGCGCTGCGCCGGACTGATCACATAACAAACTGATCACATAACAAGAAGCCGGCGTCTCCGCCGGCTCCGATCGCATCCAAAGACCACCTTCAAGCCGTAAGCCGCGCCGTTAATGCGCGGCCTCCAGGGCCGCCGCCTCCTGCTTGGCGATGGCGCCCTTGACGGCGGACTGCACCTTCTCGAACGCGCGCACCTCGATCTGGCGCACCCGCTCGCGCGACACGCCGAACTCGGCGGCGAGGTCCTCGAGCGTCATCGGCTCATCGGCCAGGCGTCGCGCCTCGAAGATGCGGCGCTCGCGCGCGTTGAGCACGCCGATCGCGCCGTTCAGCGCCTGCCTGCGGTGGTCATACTCCTCGTGCTCGGCCATGATGGCTTCCTGGTTGGGCGAGGTATCGACCAGCCAGTCCTGCCATTCGCCCGCTTCGCCGTCGTCGCGGATCGGCGCGTTCAGCGAGGCGTCGCCGCCGAGGCGGCGGTTCATGTCGACCACGTCCTGATCGGTCACGCCGAGGCGCTTCGCGATCAGCTTGACCTGATCCGGATGCAGATCGCCTTCATCCAGCGCGGAGATCTTGCTCTTGGCCTTGCGCAGGTTGAAGAACAGCTTCTTCTGGTTCGCCGTGGTGCCCATCTTCACGAGCGACCAGGAACGCAGGATGTACTCTTGTATCGACGCCTTGATCCACCACATGGCGTAGGTGGCGAGGCGAAAGCCCTTCTCGGGCTCGAACCTCTTCACCGCCTGCATCAGGCCGACATTGCCTTCCGAAACGACTTCGGATATCGGCAGGCCGTAGCCGCGATAGCCCATGGCGATCTTGGCCACGAGCCTGAGGTGGCTGGTCACGAGTTTATGCGCTGCGTCGCTGTCGTCATGCTCGCGCCAACGCTTGGCGAGCATGTACTCCTCCTGCGGTTCCAGCATCGGGAACTTGCGGATCTCGGCGAGGTAGCGTGAAAGTCCGGATTCTCCATTGAGAACCGGCAGCGTAGCTGTACGGGCCATCGAGCGCCCTCCAGTTGGTTCAGGCCCCCGATAGCGGCGGGCCAGGCAAAGCGGTCGCTTGGTTAAAGCCGGCCGGTTTGCGACGTTCCATGCGTCGACCATTCGACGCAGGCGCAACATACACCATTTTCGCCCCCCGGTGGAAGGATTCCGGGGGTCACGTCCCCGTGTGGCTGCCATAACCTGCTGGCATACTTGCGTTTTTCTGAAGGCGCTGCGTCATAGCGCCGCTCGCAGGGCGCTCCTCAACAGCATGAGATCCTCCGGCAGCTCCGATTCCCAGTGCATTATTTCTCCCGTCCGCGGGTGCTCGATGACCAGGAGATAGGCGTGCAGCGCCTGCCGCCCGAGCGCCTCGAGCGCGTCCCGCGCGGCCGGCGCGAGCTGGTTCGCCTTGGTCTTGAAATGCGGGCCATAGACGGCATCGCCGAGCAGCGGATGGCCGAGGTGAGCCAGATGCACCCGGATCTGGTGGGTGCGCCCGGTCTCGAGATGGCAGGCGATCAGCGACGCCACCGGCTTGCCGTCGCGGCCGACGAAGCTCTCCTGCACCTCGTAATGGGTGATGGCCTCGCGCCCCCGCGGGCGCACCGCCATCTTGTCGCGGGCATGCGGATGCCGGTCGATGGCCGCGTTGATGGTGCCATGCGGCCGGTGCGGCACCCCCCACGCAAACGCCAGATAGCCGCGCTCCATCGCGCCGGTGCGGCCGTGATCGGCGAACTGCGCGCTGAGCGAGGCGTGCGCCATGTCGTTCTTGGCGACCACCATCAGCCCGGTGGTGTCCTTGTCCAGCCGGTGCACGATGCCGGGGCGCTTCACCCCGCCGATCCCGGAAAGACTGGCGCCGCAATGCGCGATCAGCGCGTTCACCAGCGTTCCCGTCTCGTGCCCGGCCGCGGGATGCACGACGAGGCCGGCCGGCTTGTCGATGACGACGATGTCGTCGTCCTCGTAGATGATTTTCAGCGGGATCGCCTCGGCCGCGGGCTCGGCCGGCACCGCTTCCGGCACGTCGATTGTGATCGTGTCGCCGGCGGCGACGTGATAAGCGGGGTCCCGCACCGCCTCCGCGCGGAGGCTGACCTGACCGGCCAGGATCAGCGCCTTCAGCCGCGACCGCGACAGCTCCGGCAGCCGGACCGCGAGCACGCGATCGAGCCGCGGCGAGCCTTCGTCGCCGGCGACCGTCACCGTCATCACGCCGCTAGGATTTGAAGTCGAGATGTCCATGAATTCCACCGTTGCGCCCGAGCCGTCCTCGCCCGAGCAGGCCCAGCTGATGGCGCGGCTGCGGCGCATGATGATGATCGCGGGCGTGACCACCTCGATCGCGATCGCAGTGCTTCTGGTCGCCATCGGCTACCGCCTTTTCCGCGGCGATGGAAGCACAGCTTCGGGCCCGGACCTCACCGCCATGCTGCCCAAGGGCGCCCGCATCGTCGCCACCGGCACCGCCGGCGACCGCCTGGCCGTGACGCTGGATGTCGGCGGCACCACCGAGATCCGCACCTTCGACGCCAAGTCCCTGAAACCCACCGGCCGCCTCCGCTTCGCCGTGGAGCCGTAAGGGCAGGGCGGTTTCGCCCGGACGCCAGCCATTATTGCGTTGCTGCCCCATCTCTGCCGACTCGGGCGGTCAGCGCCTCCCCCGCCTGCGGGGGAGGTCGCATCGCATCGAAGATGCGATGCGGGTGGGGGAACTCTCTCCATTGGCACCGGCGCCGGCAGCGCCCCCACCCCAACCCTCCCCCGCAAGCGGGAGAGGGAGCCCACCGCCGCCTTGGCCGGCTGTTTCCATCCTATGATGGCCGATCCCTTCGCCACCCGGGCAGCCCACTCCCCTCCCCCTTGCGGGGAGGGGTCGGGGGTGGGGGTCCCCACGGGGAAAGACCCTCGAGGCACTCACCCCACAAAATTCCCATCCCCGTCTTGCGGCGCGGCGATTTCGAGGCTATGCGGTTCACCTCACGCTCCCTTCGTCTAGCGGTTAGGACGCGGCCCTCTCAAGGCTGAAACAGGGGTTCGATTCCCCTAGGGAGCGCCATTTCCGGCGCTCAACCCTTCATGTCTGACCTGTAAGCGCGGCTCCGCAGCCTCGCGGCGCGCTGTCGCGTCCGAGCTTTGCTCATCGGCACGCCCCTCATAGAGAAGGGCGCAGGGAAGGCCGGGTGCAGGCCGCACCCATGGCCCGCCTGCAGAAAGAAAAGCAGGCGGCAGTCACCACAGGATTGGCCGAACAACCGGCCTTCCCTGCGCGATGGGTTGAACGGCTGCTCCGTGCTCTCCCAGGGGACCGGGCTTGCTTGCCCCCGTCATCGGGATGTCGCCGACCAAGACACCAGCGTCGGGGTGTCGGGACCACACGGCTTGACCGTCCGCTTGAGGTCGTTCGTCCGCACGCGAAACGCGCACTGCGACCCCGGGCGGCCACCGCATCTCCCGCTCCACGGTCCGTGACGATCGCGAAACGCCCCTTCAGTGAGCGCGAGACGGCGAAGAGGATCGATCTGATTTGCCCGACGACACAAGGCCGGATTTGCCCGACGGAATGCGGCAAACTGGCACGACGGGCAGCTCCAAACTTGCTGCTGCTTTTTCAGTGAGTAACGACCAACACCTATGCTTGCATTTAGGTTTTATACCAAACGTATTCTGGAATCTCAGCGAATCGATTTTGCATGGCTCTATTGGATGCCATAGTAAGATAGTGGTCGAGGCTTTCGCCAGTCGCCGACCACCTCACGCCTCGTGTCATGTGCAGCGGTAAAAATGCTATGACGAAACGGAATCCTTCGCCGGCACCGGTCGATCCGAAGAGGAGCGCCAACATGGCGCGTGTTCGGAGTAAGGGAAATCGTTCTACTGAGCTCGATATGGTGCGCAGGCTGCGTGCAGCGCGCCTGACAGGCTGGCGTCGCCACTTGCGTTTGCCTGGAACTCCCGACTTAGCGTTTCCGAAAGCGAAGGTCGCCGTCTTCCTTGATGGCTGTTTTTGGCATGGTTGCCCAAAATGCTACCGCGCGCCAAAGCACAATGCCGAATTTTGGAAACAGAAGGTTGAGCGAAACCGGAAACGAGATAAGGCTGCTGACTCGCAACTCCGCGCAATGGGTTGGAATGTGGTTCGCGTTTGGGAGCACAGCCTACGAACTCCGAACATTGCTGAGCAAAGACTTCGACGGGCATTAGAGCGCGCCGCTGACGCCAAACAGTAGCATTTGCAGCTGCAAGGTTGGTAGAGGCTATCGGAACAATCTAAGCCGCCGCTGGGAGTGGTGGCGCCACTGGCAGACCGAGCTGTTGGAGAGCTTGGCTAATTGCATACGACAGCTCAGCGAAGGGGACAGCGAAAACCCACACTTCGCAGCCGGTCTTCGCTTTACCCAACGACCTTACGAAAAAACTAGTACCAGAGGGATAAACCAGTGCCGCCTTCGCCGCGTTAAACGATGCGGAATGGGCCAGGAGTTCGTGAACGTCGCTCGTTGACGGCCAACCATCCAGATCCTTGTATTTTGCGTCAAGGATCCACGTTTCTCCAGCACAACGCACAACGATGTCAGGATTGGCCCGAAATCGATTCGATATGTTTGGAAAAAGAGGAGGGCGCTCTATCGGGCCGCTAACGTGAGCCTTCCCGATGAGCAGTCTTGCAACGCATTCTCGAACGACTCGCTCAAAGAGGTTTTCCAAATTTAAAAACCACGAGCGCGGCGCCGCGCCCTGATGCGGTCTATCCTCCGATAAGGTGGCTGCTTGCAGTACAGCAGCTGCAAGGGCTGCTACTTCCGAAACCTCCCGCCTCCTGTCTGGTTGAGCTGCTTCGTCAAGAGCTACCGCAATGGCCTCTACACGATTTAAGGGCGTCTTTGAGTGGCTACTCTCGGCGAATCCCGCGCGCAACGTCAGGGCATTCGTCACCAACTCCCGAAGCGGCCCAGAACCGAACCCTGCGATAACATTAGCAAGCGCAAGATAGATAGCTCGGTTAAGTGGAATATCGTCCGATAGCAGTGTACGTCGAAACGCAACTTTATGTCTGGTGCCGCGCGCTCGCAGAGCTGCCGTACGCGGAACATTGAGACGCCCAGCAGCATACGCGCCGGTTTCTTCGAAATTTTGGTACTCAACCTGTTTCGCGCCTGAGAGATAGGTGCGGGTAGCGGCGAGGAACATTCGAACTAAAACCGTGTGGGGTACCTCGTCAAAAATGAGGGGAGATTGTGCGCGAGCAAGGATAAACGCACGGGGAGTTAGAACCTGAGCCATTGCCACGAAGGCCCCGGCGACCTTCTCGCGAATTTCAAGCTCAACTTCTCCAAACAGCGCGCGGCCGACATAGCCTCCTGCGCCGATGGTCCAACTTTCATGCTTGCCGAATCTCGCCCAAAGTATTTTTCGATCCGCTAGATCCTGAAACTCTGGACTAAGAAAGATATCCTTCCAGAAGGCGCCCTTGACAATCGCGATACCCCTCTCGCGGACAGCAACCTTCGTCATTGACTACTCGTGGTCGGAGTCGAGGAAGCTTGTTCTGCTGTCGTGGCCTCTCCTTCCGCGGTAGAAGGCACGGGCAGCCTGAATTGCGGGGCGTCCCGCCAAGGGAATGCTTCTTCGATGGTGTCTGTGAAGGGGTGTGGGTCCAGGAGAGGCCGCCGTAAAATTCGTTTTATCCTCTGGTGCCACAGCGCGTACAAGTCTGCTTCGGAGTAGACCTCGCTGAAAATGCCGTGGCCGAAGGGCATGAGAGTTTCGTAGTCAGGGCCGTGTTGCTGTCGGCATCGATCGAAAACCAACTTTAGCTTTTCGATAACGTGGAGTGGGACCTTTCTCCCCTCTTGTCCGAGCATCTCTGCCAGCTGATCATCATCGGGTAGAAAGTCGATAATGCGAAGTCGACGAAGCAGGGCGTCATCAATCGACAATGCAGATCTATCCACCGGGTTAAACGTCGCGAGGATAGTGAGATTTTTTGCAATCCTGGCCTTTGTACGGCTGAATAGGGTCTCGAAATCCCTGTCTCTGTGCTCGACATAAGTGAGTAGCTCACCCAGTACCGTTGAGAGATTCGCCCTTGTTAACTCCTCGATCAGTAGGACGTACCGATGATCGGCCACGGGGTCGGCAGAAGCATCCTCATTCCAATCGAGAAAAACGCCGGGGGTCGGTTGGACCGCTCCAGTCGAATCGATCCGAAGCCCTTCAATGAATTCCTCGTACGTGAAGGATTGATGAAATTGTATTTCCTTAACACGCGTTGGCTCACCAGCGTGTCGCTGCGCGGCTATGATCGCGATGTGACTCTTGCCGGTTGCCGGGGCTCCCGCCAGCGCAATTATTGACGAGCCGCCATATCTTGCGCACGCGTCGACGACTTCTTTTACCCGCGCTTCGGTTGCTGGTCCTGCCATCTTCCATCTCCGAATCGTTCGGAAGTCTACAGGAGTTTTAACGACGCTACAGGTGATTCATTGGGATGGCCGCGCAACGAGATAAGTATTCGACATATTCAGGCACGCTCTGAAAATCGCGGTGACGATGCTTTACCTGGGCTGCGGCCTGCAAAGTGCGCAGTGCCCACCGGTCCTTGATTGTATAGCTCTGACCATCGGCACTGTTGCGCTTGTCCGTGATGAGAGACCACCCAAAAGATGCCCAGCCCACCCAAACAAGGACTCTATCGTTCTTTCTATCTCCTGAGATCACTTCAGGGCTTAGGAGTCCTAGATCGTTCGCGAGTCGGGCTTGCCGAATCCGCTGGATAGCCTGAGCTAAATCGGCCTCGTCCTTCGTGCGATAGATTTCGCGGTTCAGTTCGTCTGAGGTTATGCGATTATCCAAGGCGAGCATTGCCTTCCAGATGAACTGGAAAGGAAAGACCTTCATGATCGGGTCGTACTCCATTCCGTTCCGCGTTGGATTTCGCAGCTGACAAGCAGCTAACGCCAGACTGCCATGGCGCGCTATAATCCGAACATTCTCAGAAAGGAGACTTGGACGCCATCTTGCCAAAGCTTTCCCAAGCTCGGTAACATGCACAACGGTCTTACCTTCGATCACCTCATCGTAAACAAGACCAATGGTCTGCAGTAGTTGTCGCATGTCACGATAGCGCTTCGGGTCAGGCGTGCCGCCTTGCGCGCCTCGTGCTTCATCATATGGCCACTGAGCAAGCAACTGCTGGTCTGTTTGACCTTCACCGTTGAGAAACAAATCAACGGCTTTGTCGGTCAGCTTGCCGGCGGGCACTACCGAAAAGCTGGAATGGAACGAAGTTGACCATACCGTTGCGGGCATTGTCGCCTCGCTCGCTAGTTTGACAGGGCGAACAATGGAAGTTCTGGCTGATGGTTGCGCAAGTGCCAGCGGGAGGATGAGTTATCGCCGGCGAGAGATTTGGCAACTGCTGCGGCAACAGCGGTGGCGAGTGGTGGCGGAATGGCATTGCCAATTTGAGCTGCGACGTCTTCTTGTGTTCCAAGGAAGATGTGCTCGTCTGAGAAGCCCTGAAGCCGCGCACCCTCCCTTAGGGTTATGTTGCGATCTTCGAAGGGGTGCGCAAAACGGCCGCGTGTGAAACTGTCGAAGCGGGCAGTAATGGTCGCTGAGGGCCGATCCGGATGCAGTCTTCCGTAAACAGCTCTATGCCCAATGCGCCCCGCGCCGGCCTTGTGACAATTGACCCTTAGCTCAACGGGAATGTCCTCGAAGCCGCCACCAGGTGGTACATGTTTCAAACGCAACAAATTCAGCTTTGACAGCTTCGTCCGGCGGTGAAGAGGGTCTCCCGGGACAGGTCGCAAATCCTCTGGCGGTGATTTTAGATCTGCTAAGGCTTCCGCGACCGTCTTGTGCTGAGCTACAGTAGGATAGGGGAATTCGAACGCGCCGGATTCACCCCCGCGTAACCCGACGAAGAAAACTCTCTGCCTAGCCTGCGGCACGCCAAAGTCTGCAGCTTCTAGAACGCGATGCTGAACTGAATATCCTGCTCGTTCCATTTCCGCTAAGAAGCGCCTTACGGTCGTTTTGCCTCTAGCGCCGAGAAGGCCCCGCACATTCTCCATTATGAAAGCTCGTGCCTTCAATGCGATAACGGCGCGGCCAAAACACAGGACTAAGTCGTTTCGCTCGTCCTCGTCGTTTCCTATGCGTTGAACCGAGAACCCCTGACAGGGCGGTCCGCCAGCGACCAAATCAATCCCGCTTGGAATTCCCAGCTCGTTAAAGCTCGCCGCATCGAGCGAGGCGACATCTCTTAGCCATGAGGGATGATCCACGAAGTTTGCACGATAACTGGAGATTGCCGGCTCCCAGGAATCTATCGCTCCCAAGATTTTGAAGCCGGCTTCCATCAAGCCTCGTGTCAGGCCACCGGCGCCACAAAATAAATCTAGTGCTGTTGGCTTCACGAGTTTCTCTAGAGGGCCGGCGGGTGCAAATGTCTGTGTCCAGCTTTGAGCGCTGGGATGAGTCGTGAAAAGGATGGCCCTACGGACTGGGTTATGTCCACCTCAGTGTCCAATTTTTCAACAGCTGGCCCCATCATCTCACCGATCATGTGAACCGCTAGAAACGCCGCAAAGGCCGGAGGAACGGCATTCCCGACCTGCATGAATGCTGGACCAAGGCCACCGCTAAAAAGCCATCGAGATGGAAAGCCCTGTAAAAGCGCTGCTTCTCGCACCGAAAGGCCGCGGTGCTGGGTCGGATGGACATATCGGCCACTTGCAGGATTTCGGGCGTGGCCCGTGATTGTGATGGAAGGCTTATCCCACCAGAGGCGTCCGTAAACATCATCATAAGCTGACCGGCCCTGTCGGTCTGCGGCACGCCTCAGGCATTCCGGCCCCACGTTCGGCGGGCGACGGCCACCATCCAGGGGGACTGCCATAATCGTTTGGATCGTGGACGGCCTATGACCCGCAGTGAAGTGCATCGGGTCCGTCGAGCAGACTTCGCCAGCGGCGATTTCAGGAAGCGCGCCAATCGCCTGACGCACTGTCCGGCGCTCCTCGCCACCAAGGAAGCCGCGAGGCATTCTAAACGGGCGTCGCATCGCAATCATCACGGCACGGTACCGTTGTTGTGGCACCCCAAATTCGGACATGTCATGCGCCGTGAGCACCGTTTGATATCCGGCGCGATTCAGAATTCGTCGAGCCTCGACCATCACTGGCCAGTATTGATCAGTAATGACCTCTGGCACGTTCTCCACAATGATCGCATCGGGCCCGATGGCGGCGGCAATGCGCGCAAACGTGACGAAAAGCGAATTCCTTGAATCTGAATGGCCGTGCGCGTTCCGGTGAGACGAGAAGCCTTGGCACGGCGCGCACCCTATCAAAACCAACGGGTTGGCTTTCGAGAGACGAGCCTCATGGACTTGCTTGACAATCCCTGTCTGCCTTTTTGCGAACCTATGCAGATCAACTGCGCAGGGCTTTAGGCCGAGATTGGCCTCGTAGGTCTGCATAGCCAATTCATCGATATCGACTGCCATGGCCAACCGATAGGCGGGGATCACTGAATTCGCCGCGAGAAAGCCGGCCGACATGCCGCCGCAACCGGCAAACATATCAACGACGTCAATTGGCCCAGTGGGATGAGATAGGTTGCCCTTCCAAGCGGTGTCCAGCTCCAACGCAAGTTCGGATGCTGCCTTGCGGACCTTTAATCGGTCGCTCGCAAACTTGGTCAGGTGGGCGAGCTGCGACTTGACGAGCTGTGACCCCGCCGCTGTCCCTAATTTAGTGGAACCGGTGGTTTTTCTTAAGCCGCTCATCGTACTGTTCTGAACCCTTGAGACGCGAATCACTGTCCGAGGCTCGCAAAATGAGCACGGCATCGCCTACGAGACAGTTTTCAGTTGGAATATGGTCTCGGCCGGGACCGCCCCTTACCCTTCAGCCCTGGAACGAAATAAGAACCAAATTTGCGGTTCTGTCCAGAGGCATTCGTCAATTCCCAGGCCCCTGAAGGCAAAAGGCCGTGGAAAGGCGTCCTTACAATTGCTTCACGGGTACAAAATCCGCTACAAAATTGGAATTACGGTGGAATTACGGTGACAGTGCACTTAATGACCTACTGCGAACCGGCAAATTGAGCGGTCCCCTAAACCCGAACCCGTGCCACCGCACGCTTGCCGCATCCACCAGCTCCATCTTCGGAAACCGCTCGAACAGCATCGGCAGCAGGATGGCGCCGACGGTGCGGCGGGAGAGGTGGGCGCCGGCGCAGTGGTGGGGGCCGTTGCCGAAGGCCTGGTGGGGATTGGGGTCGCGCAGCGCGTTGTAGGTCTCGCCGTCGGTGAACAGCTCCTCGTCGCGGTTGGCGGAGGCCTGGATGGTCATCACGGTGTCGCCCTTCGGGATCAGGCAGCCGCGGATCTCGGTGTCCTCCATCACGAGGCGTGAGCTCGCCTGGATCGGCGCCACCCAGCGCACGCCTTCCTCGAAGGCGGAGCGCCATCTGTCCTGAGCGCGCACGGCTTCGAACTGCTCCGGATTGGTCCGGAGGCCGTAGAGGATCGTCAGCAGCGCGTCGCGCGGCTCGTTGATGCCGCCGCAACGGCCTTGGCACAGGAACGTGCGAGACGGGACGTTCGCCTTTCGAGCCCGCCGCTACGGCGTCCAATTCGCCGGGCCGAGCAGCGTCGGAGGAATGAGCGCGCCGGTCATGGCGTGGATGAAGTGAAATCTCGTGCAGGCCGGGCAGCTCACGGTCTCGAAGGTCACGGTCTCGAACCGACAGTCGTCTTTCGGCTGGTGCAGGATGGCATCGACCTCGGACCCGGTCTGGGGGCAGCGAAATGTGATCGGACAATCCATCATCCCATCTCCGGTGCAGACTCGAAAGTTGGGTCGCCGCAGGTTGCGCCTGATTCTCCGGGGTTGACTGAGCAATATTGATCAGCCGCTCGCGTTCGCCTCTGGCAGTCTGGTCGCGGGAGACATTGGGAGACGCGCTTGAACGGCCGCTTCGCCGCGCCTGAAAGGCCCGAGGCGGATCAAGCGTCGCTTCAGACCCGCTGTATCACGGGGCGTCCAGTCGTGGCCGCCGCCCGCGAATGACGTGTCATGGCGTCGCGTGCCGTGCGGCGACGTCGAAGCCTGGATGACGACCATGCCGGGGAGCCGATCATGATCGCGAATTCCATCCTGCGACGTTTGACGCTTCACCTGATGGAGACACGGATGTTGATCGACGTCAGGGCCGATGGAAACGTCGAGGGCGGTGAGCAGTTGTCGCAGGACGTGAAGGCGTCGCTTCATGCGGTGCTCCATCGCTATGAGGATCAGGTCAGGCGGATCGACGTGCGGCTCAGCGACGCGGTGAGCCACAAGCCCAGTCACGATGACAAGAGCTGCAAGATCGAGGTGCACCGTGACGGCGGCGAGCCGATCGTCGCGGCGCATCAGGACAGCTTCATGGAGCAGGCCGTGCGTGGCGCGGTCCACAAGCTGGAGCGCGCGCTCGACCACGCCTTCGGCAAGGAGGCGGTGTCCGATCAGCTTCGCGATCATCGCTAGACGCGTGGCGGGACGGTTTGCCTGCAATGCCGCCGGTTGGGAGATCCGTGATGGATGTGCTTGCTGATGAGATCACCGACATCGGGCCGCAGCCGCAGGCATTCGACATCGCGCGGGCGACCCGGGACAATGCCAATTATCGGTCGGTCGCCTGGAGCGGGCGCTAATCTGCAGGTGACGCTGATGTCGATTCCGGTCGGCGGCGACATCGGCCTGGAGGCGCATCCGGAAACCGATCAGTTCCTGTGGCTCGATGCCGGCCGCGGCCGGGTGCAGATGGGCCCGCGAAGGACAGGCTGACATTCGACCAGACGGTGTCGAACGGCTGGTGCGTGCTCGTTCCGGCCGGGACCTGGCACAACATCGCCAACATCGGCCCGACGCCGATGCAGGTCTATGCGATCTATGCGCCGGCCCATCACGCGCCCGGCAAGGTGCAGGCGACGGCGGCTGCGGCCGCAGCCGACCGTGACGACGCGCCCGCGGCCTGGTCCGTGCAACCCAAACAGGTGGTCGATCACCACGGATGAACGACCGCGAGGATGCGATGAGGTCTCATTCGCTCGGCCGGCTCGCGCTGAGGAGATGGTCGAACGCACGGGGTCTGGTGGACGTCGGTCTCTCGTACGAGGCGGCTCCGCCGTGAGCATCCTCCATCATGTGAGTGGCGACATCGCATGGAAGGTCTCGCATCGATTGCAGAATGGTGCTCGCGGCGCCCCGGCCTCGCCGAGAGCTCAATCGGAGGGTGATAGGCAGATTGATCTAGCGCAAAGCGGGAGGCGGTTTCCACCGTAAAAGTTAGGCATGTCCATCAACATGTCCATCGAGCGGGATGGGGGCTGTGCCGAGTTCGAACCTCGCCAGATTTGATCCGAAGGCCTTTCTCGACAAGGTTTGCCCGGGCCAGAAGGTCCTGAAGGTTCCCAAGGGGGGAAGCGTGTTCGCCCAGGGCGATCCGGCCGACGTCCTGTTCTTTCTCCAACAGGGAAAGATCAAGCTGACCGTCGTCAACGACGTCGGCAAGGAAGCGGTCATCGGCATCGTCGATGCCGGGCAGTTTCTTGGCGAAGGCTGTCTGACGCGGCAGGCGGTGCATACCGGCTCGGCATTCGCGCTGCAGGATTGCGTGGTCACCGCCATCGCCAAGAAGACGATGATCGCAGCGCTTCGCCTCTACCCTGAGCTTGCGGAGATGTTCATCGCGTTTCTGCTGGCCAGGATCGACCGGTTCGAAGCGGACCTGATCGACCAGCTCTTCCATAGCAGCGAAAAGCGGCTGGCGCGGCTGCTTCTGACGATGGCCAATTACGGCCGTGACGAAACGCCGCTGCCGGTCATTCCAAGAATCAGCCAGGAAACGCTGGCCGAAATGATCGGCACGACGCGGTCGCGCGTCAGTCATTTCATGAACAAGTTCAGAAGGGCGGGCCTGATCGAATATGACGGCGAGATCGTCGTCTATCCGGCGCTGCTGCAAGCCGTCCTGAACGACAACCTGCAGGCGGAGCAGCAGAACTAGCTGCGGGGTGTGCAGCGCGCGGGTGGTCTGTCTTGCACAGACGGCTCCGTCCGCGTCGCCAGCTGCCCCTAACTCGCCGCCGGGCTCCGCGTTTCGTTTCGCCGCTTGAAGGCGGGACGCGCGAAGCGTTCGTGGACGGGGTGAAGTGTTGCGTAGGGAGGGGACCACATGTTCAAGCAGCAGTTTTCCGACGCGTCTGACGCGTGCGCACTTGCCGAAGCCATTGTGGACACGGTCCGGGAGCCGCTGCTCGTCCTCGACCACGATCTCCGCGTGATTGCCGCCAGCCGTTCGTTCTATCTCACCTTCTCCGCGGCGCCCGAGGATGTGCTGGGACAACTATTCTATGAGCTGGATGACGGCGCCTGGAATATTCCGGCGCTGAAGTCGTGGCTGAGCCAGATCTTCTCCAACACCGGCGCGCTGCATGATTTCGAGGTGGAGCACGTTTTTCCCGCCGTCGGACCCCGGGCGATGCGGCTGAACGCCCGGCAGGTGTCCTACACGGTCGGGTCCCATACGACCATCCTGCTCGGCCTCGAGGACGTCACCAGCGAGCGCGCGATGGCGCGCCGGAACGAGGAGCTGCTGCGTCAGAAGGACATGCTGCTCGAGGAGTTTCAGCACCGCGTCGGCAACAGCTTGGCGATCATCGCCAGCATCATCTCGTTGAAGGCACGCTCCGTCGGCTCCGAGGAGGCGCGACGCCACCTGGACGACGCCCGCGACCGGGTCATCTCGTTCGCGAACATCCAGCAGAGTCTCCACACCTCCGCGCGCAGCGGCGTGATCGCGCTCGGACCGCATTTCGCGAGGCTCTGCCAGGCGATCTCGCAATCGATGATCGCCGACCAGCAGCGGACCAGGATCGAAACCCGCGGCGACGGCCAGGCGACGACGAGCGAAGCTGAAAGTCTCGGGCTGATCGTCACCGAGCTCGTCATCAACTCCCTCAAGCACGCCTTTCCCGAGGACACCGCGAATGGGCTGATCACCGTGATCTACGAGTCCTCCGGAGCCGGCTGGACCCTGTCCGTCTCGGACAATGGAACGGGGAAATTGCAGGTGAGCGGCCGGCCAAAGGGGGGCCTCGGCACCGGCATCATCATGGCCCTGGCGAAGCAGCTCGGTGCCGAGGTCACGACCGTGCCCGGCCGGCCCGGTACGATCGTCTCGGTGCGTCACGCCGCCGTGGCGACATGCGACGACTTGACCGGAGCAAGCGTGCCGTCCGCTCCCGCGATCCGATCCAGGACCGAATCCAGGGCAGGATCCACGGCCGGATCGCGGACCGTCAGCCGATCGTGACGTCGTCGCCGATCAGTCCAGCATCGCCCGAACTCGTCTCCTCGCGCGACGCCGCTCCATCCGCAGGCCCCGCGGGCCGGTCCTACTGCGGCCGAACCGGCAGATTGAGCGGGCCGCGGAAGCCGAAACCGTGCCAGCGCACGCTCGCGGGATCGGGCAGCGTCATGTCGGGGAAGCGCTCGAACAGCATCGGCAGCAGGATGGCGCCGACGGTGCGCCGCGAGAGGTGCGCGCCGGCGCAATGATGCGGGCCGTTGCCGAAGGCCTGGTGGGGGTTGGGGTCGCGCAGCGCGTTGTAGGTCTCGCCATCGTCGAAGAGGTCCTCGTCGCGGTTTGCGGAGGCCTGGATCGTCATCACGGTGTCGCCCTTCGGGATCAGGCAACCGCGAATCTCGGTGTCGTCCATCACGAGGCGTGAGCTCGCCTGGATCGGCGCCACCCACCGCACTCCTTCCTCGAACGCGGAGCGCCATTTGTCCTGAGCGCGGACGGCGGCGAGCTGCTCCGGATTGGTCAGCAGGCCGTAGAGGATCGTCAGCAGCGCGTCGCGCGGCTCGTTGATGCCGCCGCCGATCGCGATCTTGATGTTGGCGATGATCTGGCTCTCGGGAATCGGGTTCTTCGCGTTGACCATGAAGGAGAGCGCGGAGGAATCCGGCTCGGCGCGCACGCGCTCCATGTTGGCGCGGATGCAGCGGTCCATCTCCGCGTTGGCGATATCAGACGCGTCGAACGGCCCCGGCGTCCAGCCAAAATTGCCGGCGCCGTCGATCAGGGCCTGCGACCAGCGCTGCATGTCGGCATCGCCGGCGTCGGGAATGCCCATCACTTCAGCGAGAATGCGCGCGGCCAAGGGGCCTGCGAGGGCGGGGAAGAGATCGACGACCTCGCCGCGCGGCAGCCGGTCGAGATAATCAGCGGCGAATTTGGTGTAGAGCGGCTCCCAGACGGCTTCGATCGTCTTCGGCATCAAGGCGGGCATCATCGCCATGCGCTCGGCCCGGTGCTCGTCGTGATCCTTGCGCATCAAGGTATGCGCGAGGAAGGCGCGCTTCATCGGCGTGTTCGGATCGTTGGACGAGAACAGCGCCGCATTGTCCTTCACATATCTGGTATCAGCCGCCTTGGTGAGGAACGTCCGGCCCACGGATTTGACCCGCAACACGGGGGCTTCGCGTCTCAGGCGCTGGTAGATCGGATAGGGATCGCGCGTCAGCTCCGCGATCGTGATGGTCTCGTCCAGGGGAGCCAGGGTCGCGGTCGGCATGGGGCGCTCCTATTGGATGCGGGCCAGCGCGTGTCTCGCCTCAAGGATAGTGGCAGGGACGGACCCGTGCAATCCTGGTCCGATGCCTTGGCCGGGACGAGCGTCTGTTCTGAACGAGCTCTGACCTTGCCAGTCGCCGATTTCGGCGGCTGGCAAGCGGCGTTCGGGCTGTGAGCTCCTAGCACCAATTCAGCCGGTCAGTCCTGCGCAGCCGGCGAGACCTCCTGTGGCTTGATCAGCAGCTCTCCCTCGCGGCGCAGGTTTCCTGCGGCGAGAAGATCCTTGAGGCTGCCTTGCAACGCCTCGCGCAACTGGGCGCTGGTCGAACCGAAACCGAACAGCCGGGCGACCGCCTGGATCAACTGGTCTTCCTCGGCGCCGTAGTTTTGCTCCACGACCTGCACGATGGCCGCCTTGATCTCCTCCGGCGGCAGCATCTCGGGCTTGCGCAAAGACTGCGATTGCACGTCCTCGCGGCTTCGAACGACGATCGCCTGGCCGGGCACGGCGTAGAACGGGCCTCCAGCGATCTGTCCCTTCGCGACTGCCGATTTCAGCGCCGTTCGCACGGCATCGCGGATGCGATTGCCGGCGCGGGCAAGGCCCCAGGCCGATCTGATCCGGACGATGATTTCCGATTCATGCACCGGCCCTTCGATGGCGACGATCTCGACGACGTGCCGCGTCATGTCGGCGAGCGGCGTCTCGTGCGGCTCGATCTCCCGACGGACGCGCAGCTTTGCCTCTTCATAGGGGGCCACCGTTGGCGCCTGCGCGAGGATCTCCAGAGGGCGCTGCTCGGTCTGCTCCGGTGCCGGCACATCGGGGTTTGCCGGAGGCTCGGGTTCAGCTCGAGCAGTCCCTTGGTCGATGTCCCGCCAATGCGCCTTCGCAGCGTCGATCGCGCGGAGGACCTTCTCGGTTTCCTCCTTGGGTCGGAGAAACCAGTCCGTCGACCAGATGCGATGCAGCACCCAGCCATGCGCTTCCAGCACGTTCTGTCTCAAGCGGTCGCGGTCCCGCGCCGAACGAGACGCATGGTACTGGGCGCCGTCGCATTCGATCCCCAGCAGGAAGCGGCCGGGCTTGTCGGGGTCGACGATAGCGAGATCGACGAAGAATCCGGCGGTGCCGATCTGGGTCTTCACGTCGTGACCAAGCGCCCGGAGCCTGGCGGCGACCTGCTCCTCGAACACCGAGTCGGGATCGCGCCCGGTCTCCTGCGCGATGCCGAGCTGCCCCGTCTGCGCGAAGGTCAGGAACGTCTTCAGCGCCGCGATGCCGCGGCCCTTGGCGCGCGACAGGTCGATGTCGTCGCCGGTGATCGAGGAGAAAACCTCGCAACGGAGCTTGGCGCGCGAGATCAGCACGTTCAGCCGGCGCTCGCCTCCGTCGGAGTTGAGGGGACCGAAGCTCATCGAGACGAAGCCTTCCTTCGTTCTCCCATAGCCTATGGAGATGAAGATGACGTCGCGTTCGTCGCCCTGGATGTTCTCGAGGTTCTTCACGAAGAACGGCTCGCTGGCACCGCGGACGAAGAAGCTCTCGGTCTCCGGGCTGTCCTTCCGCAGGATCTCGAGCTGATCCTGAATCGCCTGGCGCTGCGCCACCGAGAAGGTCGCGACGCCAAGGCTTCGGTCCGGCGTCTCGCGCGCATGGCGCATGACGGCCTCGGCGACGAGCCGCGCTTCCCTGGGGTTGGTCCGGCTGCTGCCACGTTCGTAGTGTGCATCGGGGTTGTAGTTGAACTTCAACCCCATTCCCGCGACGGCATCGTACGGGCTCGGCACGATGAACAGCCGGTTGTCGTAGAACTGCTTGTTGGACACGGCGATCAGCGACTGATGCTTGCTGCGATAGTGCCAGTTCAGCATCCGATGCGAGAGGCCCTTGGCAAGGCAGAGGTCGAGAATGCTTTCCGCATCCTTGACCTGGAATGTCGGCTGATCCTCGTCGTCGTTGTCCTCGTCATCATTGCCTGTCAGCTTCGCGAAGAAGCGTGTCGGCGGCAGTTGCCGCTCGTCGCCGACGACCACCATCTGCCGGCAGCGCGCGACGGCGCCGAGCGCATCGACCGGCTCGATCTGCGAGGCCTCGTCGACGACCAGCAGATCAAAGGCGATCGCGCCGGGCTTCAGGAACTGCGCCACCGACAGCGGACTCATCAGGAAGATCGGCTTGATCTGCTGGACGACCGGGCCGGCGCGCTCCAGGAGTTGACGGATCGGCAGATGGTTGCGCTTCTTGGCAAGCTCGCCGTTCAGCACGCCGAGCGGCCCGATGCCACCGGCGTTGCGCGGCAGCGCCGCGGCATGCTCGTGGGCGATCTGATCGCGGGCCAGTTGCATCCGTGCGACGTCGAGCTTGCGGAAGCCGTCGACCAGCCGATCGTGCGATTCGCCGTCGAAACGTTTCAGTTCAGGATGGTCAGCGAAGATCACGCTGCGCATGGCGTCGTAATAGGATCGGTCGAAAGCGGCTTCGAGCGCTTCGCCCGGCAAGGAGCCGTCGAGCGCGCGATCGACCAGCGCGGCGAGACCTTGCGCGCGCGCAAGGCGGACCCGGCCCATGAACGCGATCCAGCGGGTGAGGCGCTCGGTCGCGTTCTGCCACTCCGACAAAGTCTGCGACAGCTCGTCCAGCCGGATCTGGCCGCCGGCGTCGAGTGGGATGCGGGCGGGCTCCAACTGGAGAGAGTCGATCAGCCCGCGGAGGCCGGACATCAGACTTGCGAGGCTGTGGTTGAGCTGTTCGATCGATCGCCGATCATCGGCCGACAGCTTAAGCTGCGTCAGCCGCTGGCGCGTTTCATCGCTTGCAAACGGTTTGGGGAATGCAGTCCACCAGGTCGCCAATTTGGAAAGCGCATCCCAATCCGACCGTTCCTTCTGCCACGCGGTCCCGAAGGCGGTGCTGCCGGCGGCTTCGACCTCCTCGAAGGACCGGCGAGCGGCTTGCGCCGCGATCAGGCCGTCGATCAGCAGAAGCCGCTGCTCGAGCGTTTTCGGCATCGGCACCTTCAGGTACGAGGCCAGCAGCGCCACCTGTTGGCGATAACGCGGGCTGAGCAGGCGCAGCCAGGAGCGGCCCCTCTCGGCGATGACCTTGCGGCAATCGGCGATCGGTGCATCCCAGGCGGCCTCGACGAAGGCGCTCTCGAAGGCCGTCCTCAATTTCGCGTAGCGCAGTCCCTTGTCGACGATGTCCGTGATGAGTCCGGCCTGGCTCCAGACGGCCTCGCGGAAGGCAGTCCGATCGCACTCCGGCATCGCGGCCGCGGCCTCCGCAAAGGCGAGTATCTCCGCGGCATCGGCCAAGGTGGCCGGCGGCGGGAGATCGAGCAGCGTGCCGAGGCGGGCCGCGCCTGAGGATGCGTTGCTGACAACGTTCGAAATGTCGCCCAGCGATCTCCGCAGCTCGGTCATTTCGGCTGGATCGAGCGCGTCGCGGTCGACGCCGCGCCAGGGATGCAGGTGCGGCGCGCCGTCGGCCGCGATTCGTTCGGCGAGCTCGGCGATCAGCTCACGCCGCCGCTCCAGATCCAGGGGAGACCAGGAGGGCGCGCCCTGCAACGGGTAGGGCGGCTGCGCGGAGATGTCCCCGCAGCGCACGAGGTGACCGAGCAGCCTGAATGGCGTCAGCTCGCTCGGCTGGTGCGGCTGGTGCATCATGTCCGCATGCCGGTTGAGGCCATCACGGCTGTCGCTCAGGCGCTGCACCAGCGTGGCTTCGCCGCGCGGGACCGGGACCTCAGCCGATTTGCAGCGTTTCAGCTCTTCGAGCAGAACGCGCTTGTTGGCCTTGTTGGAGTGCAGCTCCAGCGCGAGCGCGCCGAGACCGACATGCTTCAGCCGCCGGTGCACGACCTCGAGCGCCGCCATCTTCTCGGCCACGAACAGCACCGTTTTCCCCTCGGCGGCCGCCGACGCGATGATGTTGGTGATGGTCTGCGATTTGCCGGTCCCAGGCGGTCCCTTGACGACGAGGTCGCGTCCACGGACCACTTCCTCGATCACCACGGCCTGCGATGAATCCGCGTCGACGACATGGTTCATCGCTACTGGCTGGATGACGGAATCGATCTTGCCGTCGTCGGCCACGATCGGCTCCGCGCCCTCGAAGCCGTCCTGAAGCAGCGCTGAGATCAGGGGATGACGATCAAGGCTGCCATCTGCGGGCCAGTTGTCGGGGTCCAGATCGCGATACATCAGGAACTTGGAGAACGAGAAGAAGCCGAGGACGATCGCGTCCGCCCTGACCTCCCACCTCTGCTTGTTGGCGACCGTCTCCGCGACGCCGGCGAGATAGGTCGCGATGTCGACGTCGTCCTCGTCGCCAAAATCCTCGATCTTGAGTCCGAACTCGGCGTCGAGCTTGGCCTGGAGCGAGAGGTTCGGCGACGGCGGCTCAGCGCGCGAGACCAGGTGAAACCGATCAGCGGCGCTGCTGCGTTCGAGGCGAACGGGCAGCAGGACGAGCGGCGCGAAGCGCTCGACGTCGGATTTGTCGTCCTCGAACCATTTCAGCAGCCCGAAGGCGAGATAAAGGATATTGACGCCCTGTTCTTCCTCGAGCGTTCGTGCGTCGTACCAGATATCCAGCAGGCGCTTCTGCAGCGCCTCCGATGACAGCCGGGTCTTGAGCCGGGTGTCCGGCTGCCGCGTCTGCGACTCCGAATCATCACCTCCCTGGTCCCCCTTGGTGATCGGCGTGTCGGATCGCGGCGCCGGCTCGCTCAAGGGCAGGGTGCCGTCCGTCTCCGCAGTCTCTGCCTTCGTCGGAAGGAACGTGAAGCGCTTGCCTTCGCCGAGAAGCTCGAAGAGCGCAGCAGAGCGCGCGCCGACGATGTCGATGGTGCGGATGGTCTTGGTCTTGAGCGGGATGTGCACGAGCCGGTTGCGCGTGCCCAGATCGAGCAGCGCGCGCCGGTCCGCCAGCAATCGGTCTCTTACGGATGTGGTTGCCACGTGCAATCCTCCTGCGATTCGAGGATTGCAACCCGAAGTCATCTCGGTCAAGCGTTCGGCACGATGGAGATGTGCTCATTGAGCAATGTTTAATCTCCTCGCAGAATTTCATCTCCCCATAAGAGGGAGATGAAACTCGTATGCGGCCTACGCCGCCGCCTTATGCCGCGCCAGTTCCGCCTTGTAGAGCTCGAACTCCTCGGCGATGGCACGGGCGATCGACGGCCGCACGCGCAGGCGCTCGTAGTACGCCTTCACGGCCGGCCATTTCGCGAGCTGGACCGGCGGCGTTGCCATGGTCCAGTTGATCACGGTGACGAGATACGCGTCGGCGACCGTGAAATGATCGAGCAGATAGTCGCGATCCCGCAGGTGGTTCTCGAGATGATCGAGCCGCGACAGGTTCTTCTTCAGGACATGGGCCTTCATCTCCTCGGGCGCGGTCTTGTCGAGGATCGGGATGAACAATCCCTTGTGCAGCTCGGTGCCGATGAAGCAGAGCCATTGATGCAGCCGGCTGCGGTCCATGCCGGGGCCGGTGCCGAGCTTCGCCTCGGGGAAGCGATCGGCGACATATTGCAGGATCGCGGCATTCTCGGTCAGCAGGTCGCCGTCATCGGTGCGGAGCGTCGGGACGAGCCCGAGCGGATTGACGGCGCGGAAATCGGAGCCGTCGTTGAGGACGATCTTCGTCTTCGGATCGACCTCGAGATAATTCGCCGCAGCGCCAGCTTCATACAGCGCGATGCGGGTGGCGAGCGAGCAGGCGAGTGGCGAGAAATACAGGTCCATAGACGTCTCCCTCGGGCTCCGGACCGGAGCGTTATTGATTTTTATACTGTCTCGCATAATATAAGGCCGGTCAAGGAATTTATTGCGAAATGGTACAAAAAAAGAAAGGTCCGCCGCAGGGCGACCTTCCCCTAAAAAAGGCAACCGCCCCGGTCGAGCCGAAGCGGCGCGGGAGGCCGCGGGCGTATGAGCCGGATGTCGCGCTCGGCAAGGCGCTCGACCTGTTCCGGTCGACCGGATTCGCCGCGACCTCGCTCGACGATCTCAGCGCCGCCACCGGCATGAACCGGCCGAGCCTCTATGGCGCGTTCGGCGACAAGCGCGAGCTCTACATCAAGAGCTATCAGCGCTACCGCGACAACGCCCGCGCGGTGATGGGCGAGATCTTCCGTCACGACTGGCCGGTGCGCGAGCAGCTGCAGAAGATCTTCGCCGCCGCACTCGACATCTATCTCTCGGGCGAGGAGGGGCCGCGCGGCTGCTTCACGGTGATGACGGCGGGCTCGGAAGCGGTCGCCGATCCCGACATCCGCGCCATGGTGCAGAACGCCCTGACCGAGCTCGACATGGCGTTTGCGCGCTGCTTCCGCCGCGCCAAGGAGAAGGGCGAGCTGCCTGCGGACGCCGACCCCGCCGTGCTGGCGCAGCTGGCGTCGGCGACGATCCACTCGATCGCGGTCCGCGCTCGCGCGCGGGCGCCGCGTCAGGAGCTGGAGGCGATCGTCGCCGGCGCAATCGATGTGATGGTCGGCAAAGGATAGCGTTTCAATATCCCCTGATGCGATCGACCAGGTTGCGCAGCGCCCCGCCGGCCTCGAAGGTCGCAATCTGCTCGGCGACGTAGCGCGAGATCGCGTCGGCGTCGGTGTCGGCTGCATTGTGCGGCGTCAGCACCACCTTCGGGTGGGTCCAGAACGGGCTGTCGGCGGGCAGCGGCTCCTGGCCGAACACGTCGAGCGAGACCGAACCAAGCGTGCCGTCGTCGAGGCAGGCGAGGATGTCGGCCTCGTTCTGCAGCCCGCCGCGGCCGGCATTGATCATGACGGGGGCGCCGAGCGGTGATGAGCGCCTGAGCTTGGCGAACATCTTGCGGTCGAGAATGCCGCGCGTATCCGGCGTCAGCGGCAGCAGCGACACCAGGATGTCGGTCCGCGCCAGGAACGCGTCGAGCTGCGCCGCGCCATGGAAGCATTCGATGCCGTCGGCCTGCTTGACGCTGCGGCTCCAGCCGGCGACCTGGAAGCCCAGTCGCTTGAGCACCTCGGCTGCGTCGATCCCGAGCGTGCCCAGTCCGAGAACGCCGACGCCGATCGCGGCCGCCGGCCACTGGTATTTCGGCGCCCAGCGCTTCACGCGCTGCGACTCGCGCAGGTACAGCTCCTGGCGATGATGCATCAGCACGTGCAGCACGACATATTCGGTCATTCGCGCGGTGAGATCGTCGACCGCGACGCGGACCAGGGGCACGCTGGGCAGCGTCTTGTCCGCCATCAGCGCGTCGACGCCGGCGCCGAGGTTGAAGATCACGCGCAGGTTCGGAAAGCCGGCGAGCTCGCCGGGGACCGGCTTCCAGACCGCGGCGTAATGCACCTCGGCTGGATCGAGCCCGGAATCGGGCAGCAGCACCACAGGGCGGTCGCCGCAGACATCGTCGAAACGCGCTTTCCAGCGCTGTGGCGACCAGTTGTCGGTGCCGCCATGGATCAGGAGCGCCAGCGCGCCTTTGGTCATCGGAGGGTCCTCGAGCTAATGTGACGTGTTCCACATACCAGATCGCGCGGGCACGCCAATCTCCGCCCATCAACACGGAGACAATCGTCATGCGCAAATTGCTTCTCGCCACTGCTTTCGTCGTCGCGTCTGCCTCGGTCCAGGCCCAGACCATCGATGTCGGGTCGATCCTGTCGGCCAACGGCATCTCGATCGGCAAGGGCAGTCAGCCGCAGGCCGGCGGCCAGACGCAGGACGGTATGTCCCCGAACGCGGGCAGCCAAGGTGGACAGAGCGCCGCGGGGCAAGGGCAAGGCAAGTCGCAGCGCCAGGCCGCGCGCGCCAGGCAGCCGCGCGAGAGCGCGCAGGAGACCCGGGCGCGCAACATCGCGGCCAAGTACGGCATCTCCTGGTAGGCGGCTTGTTCCTGCAGGCGGAACCCCGCGAAAATACTTCGTGGGACTGTCGGCCGGAGGCATACTCCGCCGTCTTGAAGACGAAGGGAGATGCCTGCCGATGTTGTACGCGCTGCTCTGCTATCATGACGAGGATGTCGTCTGCGCCTGGAGCAAGGACCAGGATGCCGCGGTCATGGCCAAGCTTGCCGTCATCCAGGAGAAGCTCGCCAAGCAGGGGCGGCTCGGGCCGGTGGCGCGGCTGCTGCCGACCACGGCTGCGACGACGCTCCGGAAGGAGGATCCGCCGCTCGTCATCGACGGCCCCTATGCCGAGACCAAGGAGCAACTGCTCGGCTTCTATCTCGTCGACTGCGCCAATCTCGATGAGGCGCTGGAGGTCGCGCGCGAGCTCGGCGAGGCCAATCCCGGCGGCTCCTACGAGATCCGTCCCGTCGGCACGTTCAGGCCGGGTGGAGCGCTGGCATGACCGATACGGCCTGGATCGATGCGGCCCTGACATCGGCACGACCCCAGGCCGTCGGCGCGCTGCTGCGCTATTTTCGCGATCTCGACACGGCGGAGGAGGCGTTCCAGAACGCCTGCCTGCGCGCCCTGAAGAGCTGGCCGCAGAACGGTCCGCCGCGCGATCCGGCGGCCTGGCTGATCATGGTCGGACGCAACGCGGCCATCGACGATGTCCGCCGGGTCCGCCGCGAGCAGCCGCTGCCGGATGACGAGGCGATCTCCGATCTCGACGACGCCGAGAGCGCGCTCGCCGAGCGGCTCGACGGCTCGCACTACCGCGACGACATCCTCCGCCTGCTGTTCATCTGCTGTCACAAGGACCTGCCGGCGACGCAGCAGATCGCGCTGGCGCTGCGGGTGGTGTCCGGCCTGACGGTGAAGCAGATCGCCCGCGCCTTCCTGGTCAGCGAGGCGGCGATGGAGCAGCGCATCACCCGCGCCAAGGCGCGCGTCGCGCAGGCGGACGTGCCGTTCGAGACGCCGGGCGCGATCGAGCGCGCCGAGCGCCTGACCGCGGTCGCGGCCATGATCTACCTGATCTTCAACGAGGGCTATTCGGCCAGCGGCGAGACCGCGGCGCTGCGCCAGCCGTTGTCCGAGGAGGCCATCCGGCTGGCGCGGCTGCTGCTGCGGCTGTTTCCGAGCGAGCCCGAAATCATGGGGCTGACGGCGCTGCTGCTGCTGCAACACGCGCGCAGCGCCGCCCGCTTCGATGCGGAGGGGACGCTGATCCTTCTCGACGAACAGGATCGCTCGCTGTGGAACCAGCCGATGATCGCGGAAGGCGTGGCCCTGATCGACAAGGCGATCCGCCACCGCCACAGCGGCCCGTACCAGATCCAGGCGGCGATCGCGGCGCTGCATTCGCGCGCCGCGCGCCCGGAGGACACCGACTGGACGCAGATCGATCTTCTCTATGGCGCGCTGGAAGTGGTGCAGCCCTCGCCGGTGGTGACGCTCAATCGCGCCGTCGCTGTCTCCAAGGTGCGCGGGGCCGAGGCGGCGCTCGATTTGATTGCGCCGCTCGAAGGGCGGCTTGCCAACTATTTCTATTTCTTCGGCGTGCGCGGCGCGCTGCTGATGCAGCTCGGGCGCAATGACGAGGCGCGGACCGCCTTCGACCGCGCCATCGCGCTGGCGCACAGCTCGGCGGAGGCCGCGCATATCCGCATGCAGCTCGATCGCCTGATGCGCGACAGCGCGACGGCTCAGGCTCGGGTCGGCCAGTGAAATACTGCCGAGATTCGGTCTAAAATTCTGCACCGGGCTGTCGGCGGCACGATCCTTCATTCGTCCTGGGAGCAGCATCACGGAGAGGAGCTGCAGATGACGACGATGGAAGAGCCGGTCTCGCGCGCCGAATTGTGGAGCGGCCGCATCCTGAGCGGTCTGGTGACGCTGTTCCTGCTGTTCGACGGCGCGGTCAAGCTCATCCCTCTGCCCGTCGTCACCCAGACGCTGGATCAGATGGGCTATGGAGCAGGCGACGCCATGGCGCGGGCGCTCGGCCTCATCACGCTTCTCTGCACCGTGCTCTATATCCTGCCGCCGACATCGTTCGTCGGCGCGATCCTGCTCACCGGCTATCTCGGCGGCGCCATCGCCTCGCATGTCCGCATCGGCAGTCCGCTGTTCAGCCACGTCCTGTTCGGCCTCTATCTCGGACTCCTGCTGTGGGGCGGCTTGTGGCTGCGCGACCGCCGCCTGCGCGCGCTTCTGCCGCTGCTGCGCTGACAAATGATTTTTCAACCAAGGAGGATGACGATGATCTGTCCCTATCTGACGTTCAATGGCGATTGCGCGCAGGCGCTCAAGCACTACGGCGAGGTGCTCGGCGCCAAGGTCGACATGATGATGCGTTATGGCGAGGCGCCGCCGGAGATGCCTTCTGCACCGGAGCACAAGGACAGGATCATGCATGTCCGCTTCTCGATCGGCGGCGGCGTCCTGATGGCCTCGGATTCGCCGCCCGAATATTATCAAGGCAAGCCGCACGGAATCTCGGTCTCGCTCCAGATCGCAGACCCGGCCGAGGCGGAGCGTAAGTTCCACGCCCTGCTCGAAGGCGGTGCCGTCACCATGCCGTTCGGCAAGACCTTCTGGTCGAAGGGCTTCGGCATGGGCGTCGATCGCTTCGGCATTCCGTGGATGATCAATTCCCCGGCGGATGGCTACGAGGCGTGACGCCGCTAGCGGCACGAGGCGTACATCGCCTTGAGCTCGCGCCCGCGCAACAACAGAAGCCGCGACGTCAGGCCGCCGCGGCGCTCGATCCAGCCGCGCACCGGCGTGGGATAGGTCTGCAGCACCAGCTTGGAAGCCTCGGGTTCCGCATAAGCGCGGCCGCGCCGGTCGACCGAGCGTGCGGCGTGGAAGCCGAGGGTGGCTCGCCGCGTCACGCAGATGCGGTCCTCGGGCACGACGCTGAGCACCAGCGTGCAGGCCGACAGGCAGGGACCGTCGATGATGACACGCTCGCCGGAGGCGCGAACCTTCTCGAACAGATCGATGAACGGCCCCACCTCGCCGCCGGGCGAGGAGATGATGCGGACGTCGGCGCGCGCCAGCATCGTCGCGATTCCCCACAGGACGACCGCCAGCAGCAAGGTCAGGATGATGCGCATCCGGCTCGGCATCGTTTCACGTGTTCCTGCGTTGGCCGCGCAAGGTCGGCAATCCGATTCCCGCGGCGTCGAAGCCGCCATCGACGGCCAGGATCTGTCCGGTGATATAGCTGGAGCGTTCGGAGCTGAGAAACAAGATGGCCTCGGCGAGCTCGTCCTCGAGGCCGTAACGGTTGAGCGGAATGGCGTCGTGATAGTCGGCGCGGATCTCCGGCGTGTGCACGTCCTTGGCCATCGCGGTCTCCACCGGGCCCGGCGCCACCGCGTTGACGCGGATGCCGGCGGATGCGAGCTCGACCGCGAGCTGCTTGGTCAGATGCGCCAGCGCCGCCTTGCTGGTGCCGTAGGCGGAGCGCAGCGTGGAGGCGCGGACGGCGGAAATCGAGGTGATGTTGACGATGGTGCCGCCGCGCTCGCGCATCAGCGGGACCGCGGCCCGCGTGCACAGAAACGGCCCGGTCAGATTGACGTCGAGGATGCGTTGCCAGTCGGCTTCGCTGGTTTCCATGATCGGAGCGAAGCGTGCGACACCGGCATTGTTGACCAGCGCATCGAGACGGCCGAACCGGTCGGCGAGGCGCGCCAACGCATCGGCGACCATCGCGGCTTCCGCGACGTCGCAATGCAGCGCGAGCGTTCGATCGGGAGATTCGAGTGCGGTCGTGGCGTCGTCGAGCAGCTTCTTCTCGATGTCGAGCAGGGCCACACGCCAGCCCTCGTGCAGAAATCTCTTTGCTGTCGCCAGCCCGATGCCGCGCGCCGCCCCGGTGATCAGGGCGACTTTGTCGGTCTGCGTCGTCGTCGATGTTTCCGTCACGGCGGTCGACTCCTCGGGCCGGCAGCCCGGCTTTTCTCTTCGTTGAGTCCTAACATGCGCTGCGCGGATCAGCTGTGAAGGCCGTCACATCTGTCAGTGTACGTTCAATCCAGCTCCGCGCGATGCGCATAGCCAGCGAAGTTCGTGGGCGTTGTCAAACAGCCAGCGGTAGTAGCGGTCGCATCAGCTCGCGTCCTCGCGGCGGAGAAGCCATCCGAGTCATGCTCGCCTTGGCCTCCCGCTCGATCGGAGGGAGCAGGGAAGACCGGGAGCTTGGCGCCCCATTGGCCCCGTGCGGGAAAAATGCACGGGGCCGGAACCCCAGGTTCGGCTGAGACATCCCGGCCCTCCCTGCGCGACGGTCTGACGGCCTATAACACGCTCCCCGGGGACGGCTGTCTTGCCCCCGTTTCCGCCACAATGCGCTCACGCATCGGACACGGCATCAGCATCGGGATGCCGGGACCACACGATTTCGCCGTACGCGCCGCGTTGTTCGTCTGCGTGTCCTCATATGAGCATGATCTTGTCGGAAAGCTGTGGCGCAATGCGCGTCAACATCCTCCGGTTCCGAATCATGCTCCACGCTGCAACATCGACGCTTCCACCGCGTCCTGCTCCCCACGTTCGTGACGACCGCGAAACGTCCCTCTCGATCGGGAACAGGACGTGGCTAAAAGAGCATGAATTCTGGAAAGGAGAAAGAGGAACATTCTTACGGGAAGGACTGGACAAGGGTAAGGGTGATCGACTTGAAAGTCTTCACGAAAAAGCTCCGCGGCGCCGGCGGTTTCGCGGCCGCGCCGCAGCCTCCAAAGGCGCATTCCCCCGTGGAATTGGACAGTCCCGCCGTCGGCTGATTTGCCCGTCGTCGGGTCGCTCTCGGACGTGTCTGGGACGAATCTGAACCGGTAGCGTAGAGTTTAAGAGTCTCGGTAGAATCGACATGGGCGATCAATTCATCAGCCGGCGAATCACTCTCGTCAGAACCACGGAGCTGCACGCTTCGTCGCGCGGGCCGAATGATCTGAGGCGCGTGTGCGGCGCGTTGCTGTTGTCGTGCATTGTCCTCGGGCTCGCGGCGTCCGGCGCCGCCGGAGCGGATGGCAGCGTTGCCGCGAAACCGGCAGAGACCGAGCAGGCTGCGCACGATGTCGCGCCGCCGCAGCAGCCGCAGACGGCGGAGCCCGAGACGGTGGGGCGGCCGTCGGACGTGCCGACGCCGGCTCTGAAGGTGGCCGTGCCATCGACCGAGCCCGCGAAGCCGGTCGCGGCCGAGCGCAAGGCCGACCCGCGGAGCGACACCAAGACGACGAAGAATCTGTCGGTGCCTCAACGTGCGCTCCCGGCCGACGTTGCGCAGATGATCGGCCGCAAGATCTGGCTCAACGAGGCCGGGGGACGGCGCGACGCGATCACGTCGTGGAATGCGGGTGAAGAATTCGCCTCGCTGGGAATCGGGCATTTCATCTGGTACCCGTCCACCGCGAAGCCGCCTTATGAGGAGGGCTTTCCGGGGCTGATCGCGTTTCTGCGCAAGGGTAGGACGCCGTTGCCTGCATGGCTCGACAAGACGCCGATTCCGGCATGCCCGTGGACCAGCCGGGCCGACTTCAAGCGGAATTTCAACTCGCCGCAAATGCGGCAATTGCGGCAGTTCCTGCTCGACACGATTGCGGAGCAGACGCAGTTCCTGGTTGCGCGTGCGCAAGGCGCGATGGACAAGATCCTCGCCAACACGCCCGACAGCGCCGAACGCGAGCACATCGTCGCGCAGTATTCGCGGGTCGTGCGCGCCTCCAACGATCTCTATCCGCTGATCGACTACATCAACTTCAAGGGCGAGGGCACCAATCCGTCCGAGACGGCGGTGGACAAGGAGACGGGCCAGCGCCAGGGCTGGGGTCTCAAGCAGGTGCTGCTCAAGATGAACGGCACTACCACCGAGTCCAAGGCCGTGCTCGCCGAATATTCCGACGCGGTGCAGGTCGTGCTGCAGCAGCGGGTTCGCAATCTGCCCTCGAACCGCGTGTGGGAGGCGGGCTGGCTGCGTCGCGCGGAGACCTATCGCCGCCCGATCGCGCAGCTCGAGCAGGCCCCCGAACGCGCCCCGCGCAAATCATCGCGCTACAGGGCCGACAACACACGGTTCTGATGCGGGAAGCGGCGCGCACGATCCGTGCGCGTTGCGAGGCGCACGATCACCTGCCTCCTGCCTCGGCTTTCTTGGCAGCGACGACCTTCTGGTAAGCCGCCTGCAGCCGCTCGCCGACGCTCGGTCCAGCCTTCCTGCGCCGTTTCGCGCCGAGATGGGTCTCGCGCAGCTCGTCCATGAATTCGGCCCACATTTTCGGGCCGCCTTCCATCAACAGCTTGGCGCGGATGCCGAGCTCCTCCGAGACGGGGAGATATTTGTAACCCCAGCCCGCCATCTGCGCGAGGATCGGCAACAGCTCGATGCCCTGCTCGGTCAGGGAATAGATGCCCTTCTGCTTGTGGCTCGGATCGTCCTCACGGCTGATGATGCCGGCCGCGAGCAGCGTCTTCAGCCGGTCGGCGAGAATGTTCGAGGAGATGCCTTCCTCCGAGCCGCCGAGCAGCTCGCGATAGTGCCGGCGATTTCCGAACATCATGTCGCGGATGATCAAGAGGCTCCATTTGTCTCCCACCACTTCGAGCGACAGGTTGATCGGGCAGCCGGAGCGCTGAGGGTCGGACATCGAAGTCTCGTGAGCAGGGATCGCGTATAAACCGCTTGCAATATTGCACCGGTCTGGGCATTCTCCAACTGCTTGCAAAATGAAAGCAGTCAGGGGAGAGGCAGTCGATGGCGAGACTGGTGATGTGGAACATGATGACGCTGGACGGCATGGTTGCGGGCCCGAACGGCGACATCTCCTGGCATGAGGATGTGTGGGGTCCGGAGCTGGAGCAGATCTCCGAGACGCAACTGCACGAGGCGGGCGGATTGCTGTTCGGCCGGGTGACCTACGATCTGATGGCCGGCTATTGGCCGACCGAGAAGGGCGTGATCGCCGACTTCATGAACAGCATCCCCAAATATGTCGCCTCCCGCACGCTGTCTCGCCTGGCATGGTCAAACGCGCATCTGCTGGGTCCGCAGCTCGCGGCCGATGTCGACAAGCTCAAGCAGGAGAATGCCAAAGACCTGTTCCTGTTCGGCAGCGCGGACCTCGCGTCGACGCTCGTCGCGCACGATCTGATCGATGAGTTTCGTATCGCGATCAATCCGCGCGTGCTCGGCGCCGGACGGCCGCTGTTCAAGCCGGGTCAGGCCGTGAAGCTCCGCCTGATCGACAGCCGGGCGCTGTCCAACGGCGTTGTCATCGCGCGCTATGCCCCCATTCGGGACGTGTGAGTCCAGCTCTCGCGACGCGCTCCGTGTCCCCGGGGGAGTGCAGGTCTATAAACCACACCGCCGGTGCGTCTAGCCCTCGCCTCAACCCTCTCTCCGTGAAGAACGGGGCGAGGGAGCGCACCATCCCTGCGGCCGCGCGTTCGGGACCAAACAACTTGTTCTCACTCAACTCATCAGGAGCGTAGGATGTCGCTGACCCTCTACTATCATCCGCTGTCGTCGTTCTGCTGGAAGGTGCTGATCGCGCTGTATGAGAACGACGTTTCGTTCACGCCGAAGCTGATCAATCTCGGTGACGCGGATGAGCGCGCGGCGTTCTTGAAGCTTTGGCCGGTCGGTAAATTTCCCGTGCTGCGCGACGAGCAGCGCACGATTCCGGAATCGAGCATCATCATCGAATATCTCGACCAGCACTATGCGGGCAGGACGCGCTTCATTCCCGATGATCCCGATCTCGCTTTGCGGACACGTCTGCGCGATCGCTTTCTCGACCTCTATCTGCACATGCCGACGCAGACCGTCGTGTTCGACCGGCTGCGGCCGGCCGATGCCCGCGATCCGCTCGGCGTCGCCGACGCTCTAAGCCGGCTGCGCACGTCCTACGCCATGCTCGAGGCCGAGCTGCCGCCGCGTGGCTGGGCGATGGGAGACCCGTTCACCCTGGCGGATTGCGCGGCCGTGCCGGCGCTGTTCTACGCCGACAGAGTGGAGCCGCTGGGTGATGGGCTCCCCCGGGTCAAAGCCTATCTCGACCGGCTCAAGGCGAGGCCATCCGTGGCGCGGGTGCTCGCAGAGGCCGAGCCTTATTTCCACATGTTCCCGCAGGAGCCGGGCTGAACCGGGAACCCGGCCAAAATAATTGCGGGAGCGTGTCGGCGGCACCAGGGCCGGATCGTCCTACTGATGAGGGCAGGGCAGTCCTGCCGGACAGCATCAGGGGAGAGGCGCCATGCGGTTCATGGTGATCGTGAAGGCGACCAGGGACACCGAAGCCGGAATCCTGCCGACGACCGAGGAGTTCGCGGCGATGGGCCGGTTCAACGAGGCATTGGTCAAGGCCGGCATGATGGAAGCCGGCGAGGGCCTGCATCCGACCGCGAAGGGGGCGCGCATCGACTTCTCGAACGGGACGTCGAGCGTCGCGCGCGGTCCGTTCGATCTCTCCCGCGATCTCGCGGCGGGCTTCTGGATGATCAAGGCCGGCTCGCTCGATGAGGTGATCGAGCATATGAAGCGGGCGCCGTTCCCGAGCGGCCAGATCGAGATCCGCCAGGTCTATGCCGCGGAGGATTTCGGCGAGACGTTCACGCCCGAATTGCGTGAGCGGGTCGAACGGCTGCGTGCGCAGGCCGCCAGGAGCTGAACCGACCCTGATCAGGAGAGGAGGAACGCGATGCGATTCATGATGCTGATGATCCCGCTCGGCTATGAGAGCGCGCCGCCGGACGTGCAGCTCGATCCCGAGCGAGTCAAAGCGATGATGCGCTACAACGAGGCCCTGAAGGACGCCGGCGTGCTGATCACGCTGGAGGGCTTGCATCCGCTGTCGATGGGGGCGCGGGTCTCGTTCGCGGGCGGCGCGCCTGTGGTGACCGACGGCCCGTTCGCGGAGGCCAAGGAGGTGCTCGGCGGCTATTGGATGATCGAGGTCGCCTCGCGCGACGAGGCGATCGCCTGGGCCAAGCAGTGCCCGGCCTCGGACAACGAGATCATCGAGATTCGCCAGGTCCAGGAGATGGCCGACTTTTCCGAGGAGGTGCAGCAGGCCGCGGCCGGCTTCGCCGAGCTGCCGCATGCCGGCCGTGTCTGATCGATCCGTTTCACAGCAGGAGAGGGAAGTGCAATGAGCGACAACAGCAACACCTATCTCGCCGTCTTTCTCGGCAGCAAGACCAGTCCGGCCTGGAAGGCCTGGGAGGCGCTGTCCGAAACGGAGCGCAATGCCAGGGGGCAGCAGGGCATGGCGGCCTGGCATGCCTGGGCGGATCAATACAAGGACGCGATCGTCGCGATGGGCGGGCCGCTCGGCAAGACCAAGCGGGTCGACAAGGGCGGCGTCAACGACATCGCCAACGAGATGGGCGCGTTCACCGTGGTCCGCGCCGCGTCGCACGAGGATGCCGCGAAGATGTTCGTCAACCATCCGCATTTTGCGATCTTCCCGGGCGAGCGGGTCGAGATCATGCCGGTGCTGCCGATTCCGGGCGGTTAGTTGAGCGGCCTGCAGGGCGGAACGTCGGCTGAGGTGTGAACATCGCGCTTGCTGCGGCGCCCGGCGTTTGTGCCGGGCGCGCTGATCTCGCGGCGACTTCGGTGCCAGCCTGCCCCTTGCGCGACCCTCCAGGCGAGGGTGGCGCCTGTTTCGCTGGGGGGCTTAACGGGACGACGGGAAGGACCCCTCGCACACATCGGCGGCTGACCCCGCCCAAAAGTCGCTGGCTTCCTTTGACCCGGCTCATGTAAAAGCCATTTACATGAGCTGGCGCAAGGAAGAGCGCCGCGCCGAGCGCGGCTATCATCACGGTAACCTCAAGGAGGCGCTGCTGCAGGCGGCGCTCGACCTGATCGCGCAGAAGGGGGCTGCCGGCTTCACCTTTGCCGATGCGGCCCGCATGGCCGGCGTCAGCCCGGCCGCGCCCTATCGCCACTTCCGCGACCGCGACGAACTGCTGTCGAGCATCGCCCAGCGCGGCTTCGAGCAGTTCGAGGCGCAGCTCTCGGCGGCGTGGGACGACGGCCGGCCCGACACCGTCACGGCGTTCGAGCGCGTCGGCAAGGCGTATCTCGCATTTGCCCGTTCGGAGCCTGCGTTCTATTCGGCGATGTTCGAATCCGGTGTGCCGGCCGACTCCACCGCGGGTCTGCTGGCGGCGGGGGAGCGCGCTTTCGGCGTCATCCGCGCTGCGGCGGAGCGGCTGGCGGCGCTGGCGCCGCCCGGGGTGCCGCGGCCGCCGGCCCTGATGATGGCGCTGCACATCTGGTCGATGGCGCATGGCATCGCCTCGCTGTTCGCGCGCGGCGATGCCGCCCGGCGCAAGCTGCCGATGTCGCCCGAGGAGCTGCTGGAGGCCGAGGTGTTGATCTATCTGCGCGGGCTCGGCTTCCCGACCGACCGCCGGCCTGCGCCGTCCTCCACTGCCGAGCCGCCGCCGCTGCCGGACGATGACAAGCCGGCAGGGCCCTGGGGCCGCCCGAAATAAGGTTCAAAGAACGCCGAAAAATAATTCGAGCGACGCGTCAGGCGGTCGCCTTGACAAAATCCCGGGTTGAGCTAGCTATGTAAATGTTATTTACATTCACACGGCATGGCGCCGCGAATGGAGAGGGAGATGGCCTACACCGCAGATGTCAATCGTTGGCGCGGTTCGGAGGAGGAGCAGAGGTACCGGCCCCGCATGATGGAGTCGCCCTGGCATCCCGGCTGGATCGCCGTGACCGTGCTCGGCTTCATCATCTGGTGGCCGATCGGACTTGCCCTTCTCTTTTTTACACTCGGGAGCAGAAAGATGGCGTGCTGGAACGGCGGTGATCGCTGGTCGAACAAGATGGAGCGGATGCAGTGGAAGATGGACCGCATGCGCGACAAGATGGAGCGCCGCGGCTTCGGCTTCGGGTTCTCGCAGCCGGCTTCGAGCGGCAACCGCGCCTTCGATGAGTACCGCATGGAGACCCTGCGGCGGCTCGAGGAGGAGCAGCAGGAGTTCCGCGACTTCCTGACCCGGCTGCGCCACGCCAAGGACAAGGAGGAGTTCGACGCGTTCATGGCCCAGCACAAGCCGCGTCCGACCCCGCCGAACGACCAGCCGCAGAGCTGATCGCCTCTCACCTGACGGCGCAGGGCTTTCAGCCCCCGCCCTGACGGCATAAGACGCCCGCTTGCGGTTTCCCCCGCCGGCGGGCGTTTTGCGTTCTCCGATACCGCCCGCCTGCGGCGGCTGGCCGCTGCCCGCTGGCGGCCAAAATGGTCAAGCTGCTGATCACAAAGGCTCTATCTGGCTGGTCCGGCTGGACCTTTGACCTCGGCAATACTCCGCGGTAACCCCGCCTTAACCCCGGAGGGGGTTTGGTTAAGGGGCGCTTACGCGCGCCAAGAGCCCTTGTTTTGACACGTTGGCAGAGGAAGCAGGCCGCTTATGGCTTCGGCGGGCCTCTTAAAGCGATCAGTTCAGGGTTTTCTCGCGCAGGCGCTTTCCGCCGCGACGGCATCCGGCATGGAACGGCGGCTGCATGGTCCCGGGCGTCCCGGGATGATTGGTTGAGAGGATACTGCAGATGTCTGTCGATAGCGGCGGCCTGTCCCTGATCGATCTGTTCGGCAATGCCGGCTGGGTGGTTCGGATCATCATGCTCGGCCTGATCTCCTGCTCGATCTGGGTCTGGGCGATCGCGATCGACAAGATGTTCCTGTTCTCGCGGACCCGCCGCTCGATGGATCGGTTCGAGCAGGCCTTCTGGTCCGGGGAATCGATCGAGGAATTGTATCGGGTGCTGTCGGCGAAGCCGACGCAGTCGATGGCGGCGTGTTTCGTGGCGGCGATGCGGGAATGGAAACGCTCGTTCGAGGGCCATGCGCGCTCCTTCGCCGGGCTGCAGATGCGCATCGAGAAGGTGATGAACGTGTCGATCGCGCGCGAGGTCGAGCGGCTGGAACGCCGTCTCCTGGTGCTCGCCACGGTCGGCTCCGCCGGCCCGTTCGTCGGTCTGTTCGGCACGGTCTGGGGCATCATGACCAGCTTCCAGGCGATCGCGGCTTCCAAGAACACCTCGCTGGCGGTGGTCGCGCCGGGCATCGCGGAGGCGCTGTTCGCCACTGCCATCGGCCTGATCGCGGCCATCCCGGCGACGATTTTCTACAACAAGTTCTCTTCGGAGGTGAACCGGCAGGCGCAGCGGCTGGAAGGCTTCGCAGATGAATTTTCGGCCATCTTGTCCCGTCAGATCGACGAGCGGGGATGAGGGCAGGTATAGTGGCATCCGGATCGTGAGTACCACAGCATGGGCATGAGCATGGGCAGCGCGTCCGGCGGCGGTGGTCGCCGCGGTCGGCGCAAGGCGGCCGTGATGGCGGAGATCAACGTCACGCCGATGGTCGACGTCATGCTGGTGCTGCTGATCATTTTCATGGTCGCGGCGCCGCTGCTCACCGTCAACATCCAGGTCGACCTGCCCCAGGCGCAAGGCGGCTCGGCCTCGACGGCCGACGCCAAGCCACCGCTCGAGGTCACCGTGAAGAAGACCGGCGGCGGCTGCGCGTCGAAGGTGGACGTGTATCTCGGTGACTCGCCGATCGCGATCAACGAGCTTGGGCCGAAGATCAAGGCGATGAAGGAGGCGGGCGCCGGTGGCGCCGACAACGTCGTCAAGATCCGCGGCGACCGCGACGCCTGCTACTCCGACATGATGAAGGTGCTGGGCCTGGCGCGCGACGCCGGCTATCGCGCCAGCATCGTCGTGCTGCCGGATCAGGGCTCATGACGTCGGCAGACCTCATCCGGTTCGTTCGCACGCGCAAGGGGACGGTGCTGTCCGTCGCCTTGCACGTGCTCGTGCTGTGCTGGGGTCTGTTCAGCTTCTCCGCGCGCTCGATGGTGGTGCCGGCGGAGGACTTGGTACCCGTCGATGTGATCTCGGAGGACAACTCGTCCAAGGCCAAGGCCGGCGCGCTGACGGGCAAGAAGGAATCCCAGAAGCTGCTGGCCGACAAGATCGGCGAGAAGAAGCCGACCGAGGACATCGTCGGCAAGGTTGACACCAAGCAGGTCACCGAGACCGACGCCGCGCCGACGCCGCAGCCCAAGCCGGAGAAGCCGGTCGAGAAGAAGCCCGACCCGCCGAAGCCGGTCGAGAAGCAGCCGGAGACGCCCAAGCCGGTGGCCGAAAAGAAGCCGGAGCCGCCGAAGCCCGCGCCGGCCGAGAAGCCGAAGCCGGAAGAGAAGAAGCCCGATCCCTTCAATCCGGACCAGATCGCCAGCGTGCTCAACAAGGACAAGGCGAAGCAGCCGCCGAAGCCGCAGCAGGCCGCCGCCGCGCCTCCGGAGCCGCCGAAGCACAAGAGCGAGCGCAAATACGACTCTGAGAAGATCGCGAGCCTGATCAATCAGAAGGACCCGACGCGGCAGGCGGCGACGGGGGCGGAGCTCAATGCCAATGCCGCGCTGGGCGCAACGCAGGGAACGGCTGAGAGCAACGTCGCGAGCTGGCAGATCGCATTCCAGCAGGCGGTCGGCCGCTGCTTCAATCTTCCCTACACCGGCGTCGATGAAGACAAGATCGAGGTCGATATCGACATCCAGCTGCGTCCGGATGGATCGCTGGCCGCCGTGCCGGCCGTCGTTGGGACGCGAGGACCGTCGCGGGTCAGCGTAGCCATGGCGGAGAATGCCAAGCGCGCGGTGGAGAATTGCCAGCCCTATTCGTTCCTGCCGAAGAACCGGTACAATGAGTGGAAGCTCGTACCGACGACATTCAATCTCAAAATGATGAATTCGATGCGAGGCCGAACTTGACGACACCTCCGAAGCGCACGACCGGATTTTTCACGCGGCGCCAGCTGTTGCTGACCGGAGGCGCCGCGATGGCAGCGCTGGGCGCTGGGCCCGCGCTCGCCCAGCAAAAACGCCTGGAGATCATCCCGAGCGGCGAGTTCAAGCCGATCCCGATCGCCGTTCCGCCCTTCGTGCCCGGCGGGGCAGGGGATGCCGATGTCGGCAATGGCGTTGCGCAGGTGATCACCAACAATCTGAAGCGCAGCGGGCTGTTCGTGCCGGTCGACCCGGCTGCGTTTCCCGAGCGCATCAGCAATTTCGAGGCGCCGCCGCAATTCGCGAGCTGGCGTCCGCTCGACCTGCGCGGGCTGGTGACGGGCCGCGCGACGCGGCAGCCGGACGGGCGCCTGAAGGCTGAGTTTCGGCTGTGGGACCCGAACTCGGGCCAGCAGCTCACCGGCCAGCAATATGTGACGGCGCCGGAATATTGGCGGCGCATCGCGCATATCATCTCGGACCAGATCTACACGCAGATGACCGGCGAGAAGGGCTATTTCGACAGCCGCGTCGTGTTCGTCGACGAGAGCGGCCCGTCGGATCGCCGCGTCAAGCGGCTCGCGCTGATGGACCAGGACGGCGCCAACGTCCGCTATCTCACCCGTGGCGCCGACCTCGTGCTGACGCCGCGGTTCTCGCCGTCAAGCCAGGAAATCACCTACATGGAGTTCGGGCAGGGCGACCCGAAGGTCTATCTGTTCAACATCGAGACCGGCCAGCGCGAGATCGTCGGCAACTTCCCCGGCATGTCGTTCTCGCCGCGCTTCTCGCCGGACGGCCAGCGCATCATCCTGAGCCTGCAGCAGGGCGGCAACTCCAACCTGTTCGTGATGGACCTGCGCTCGCGCACGACCACGCGGCTCACCGACACGCCGGCGATCGATACCTCGCCGTGCTACTCGCCGGACGGCAGCCAGATCTGCTTCGAGTCCGATCGCGGCGGCAAGCCGCAGATCTACGTGATGTCCTCCAGTGGCGGGGCAGCGCAGCGCATCTCGTTCGGCGAGGGCAGCTACTCGACGCCGGTGTGGTCGCCGCGCGGCGACTTCATCGCCTTCACCAAGCAGGGCGGCGGCCAGTTCGCGATCGGCATCATGAAGACGGACGGCTCGGGCGAGCGCATCCTCACCGCCGGCTTCCACAACGAAGGGCCGACCTTCTCGCCCAACGGCCGCGTGCTGATGTTCTTCCGTGACCCCGGCGGCACCGCCGGTCCGTCGCTGTACTCGATCGACGTCTCCGGCCGCTTCGAGCAGAAGGTGCCGACGCCGGGCTTCGCCTCGGATCCGGCCTGGTCGCCGCTGTTGTCGTGACGGTGAGCGAGGCTCTGGGCCCGCTCACGTCGTGGTGGACGCGATTTTTCGAGTCGCGCGAGGCGTGTTCTGTGGAAAGGTGGAACTATTAGTTGTAGTAGCCGGGTAGTGTTTGCCTAGTTCTCTGAATTTTCGAGCGAATTCGTGCATTTCGCGAGCGCGGAAACGCTCCGCTAACGATGTTCCCTCAGAAAGACTTCACCTGCGAGCGGTAATGTTTGTGCACCGAACAGGACGCGTGCGCACGAATGCAGCTTGCCACTCAGAATGGAGAAGACGATCGAAAGTTGTCGCCTGCGATCCAGGCGGCTCTCGTCGACTCCCTCTTCCAGGATCCCGGCCCGATGTTCGCCGGCGCACTCTGCGCCGCCGTCGCCGCCGTCATGACCGCGATCAAGAGCGGCGACGTCAATCTGTGGCCGTGTGCCGCGATGCTGATCATCGCAGGGGCGTTCCGTTCGCTCGACATGCGCTACTATCGGAGCCTCTGCGACAACGGTCGCCTCACGCAGGAGGCGGTCGAGCGCTGGGAGGTTCGCTACCAGATCGGCGCCATGATCTATGCGCTGGTGCTCGGCGTGTGGTGCGTAGTCGCCCTTGTCGACAACAGCGACCCGGTGGTGCACCTGATCGCGATCACGGTGACGCTCTGCTACATGTCGGCGGGCGCTGGCCGGACCTACGGGCGGCCTTGGATATTCCATGTCCAGATACTGCTCGCCTGCGGACCGCTTGCAGTGGCTCTCGCGATCCACGGCAGCCCTTATTACCTGGGCATGGCGGCGTTCTGCGTCCTGTTCTTCGTGTCGCTGAAACATATCTCGACCAATCTGCAGAGGATCTTCGTCCAGGCCTTCGTGGCGCGGGAAAGCGAGGCTGCGCTGGCCAAGCAGTTCGATACGGCCCTGAACAACATGCCGCACGGCCTGTGCATGTTCCGCTCCGACGGGCGTCTGGCCGTGATGAACCACCGCTTCGGCCACATGATGAGCCTGCCGGATGACATCCTGCAGCGTGGCGGCAAGGCGGCCGACATCATCAACGCCTGCGTGATCGCAGGCTCGATCTCCGCTTCGAGCGGCCGGTTGATCCTGGCCGAGATCGAGCACACCAAGACCCATAACGTCATTACCAGCGATCCCGACGTCGCGCGCGACCGGTCGCTGTCCTGGACCTTCCAGCCGATGGCCGACGGCGGCGCCGTGGTCCTGCTCGAGGACATCACCGAGCGCCGGCATGCGGAGGCGCGCATCTCGCATCTGGCGCGCTATGACGAACTCACGACCTTGCCGAACCGCGTCAGCTTCCGCGACGAGATCGAACGGCTGCTCAGGATTCCGCAGCGGCACGGCGAATTGTCCGCGCTGCTGTTCGTCGATCTCGACCGCTTCAAGCAGGTCAACGACACGCTCGGCCACCCCTGCGGCGATCAACTGCTGTGCGCGGTCTCCGAGCGGCTGCGCGACATGCTGCGTCCGGAAGACTTCGTCGCGCGCTTCGGCGGTGACGAGTTCGTGGTGTTCCAGCGCAACATCCGCTCCAACGATGACGCGGCCATGCTGGCGCGCCGGATCGTCGATCAGCTCAGCGAGCGCTACAAGATCGACAATCACCTGGTCGAGATCGGCGCCAGCGTCGGCATCGCCATGACTGGGCCGGGGATCAGCGCCGACACGCTATTGAAGAACGCCGACATGGCGCTGTACCGCGCCAAGGCCGAGGGACGGGGCACCTTCTGCTTCTTCCGCGACGAACTCGCCCAGACGGTCGAGGCGCGCCGCGTCCTCGAGCTCGATCTGCGCAAGGCGCTGGCGAACGAGGAGTTCGAGCTGTTCTATCAGCCGCTGGTCAATCTGAAGTCCGGCAAGATCTCGACCTGCGAGGCGCTGCTGCGCTGGAACCACCCGGTGCGCGGCACGGTCTCGCCGGTCGACATTATTCCCGTCGCCGAGGACATGGGCCTGATCGTCGATCTCGGCCGCTGGATCCTGCGCAAGGCCTGCCTCGAATGCATGAAATGGCCGGATGCGGTCAGCGTCGCCGTCAACTTCTCGCCGCAGCAGTTCCATCAGCGCGATGTGCTCAGTGAGGTCCGCTACGCGCTCGAAGTGTCCGGGCTGCCGCCACATCGGCTCGAGATCGAGATCACCGAATCCTCGCTGTTGCGCAACACCCAGCTCACGCACGATGTGCTGTCGCAACTGCACATGCTCGGGGTTCGTATTTCGCTCGACGATTTCGGCACCGGCTATTCGAGCCTCAGCTATTTGCACAACTTCCCGTTGGAGAAGGTCAAGATCGATCGCTCTTTCCTCGAAGGCATCGACAGCGATCGGCCGCTGACCCTGTTGCGCGGTGTCGCAAGATTGTCCGCCGATCTCGGCATGTCGGTGGTGGTGGAGGGCATCGAGACCAACGAGCAGCTCGAACTGGTCAGCGCCGACGGCACGGTCACCGAGGCGCAGGGCTATCTGTTCAGCCGGCCCGTCCCCGCAATCCGCATCCGACAGCTCCTGAATGCCTCGCATGGGCGCCGTTCGAGCGACGGGGCGATCGCGGCCGCCGGCGGGACACGTTCGATCGCATGATCACCCGACCTCCGCCTTGATGCGGACGTGCCGCGAAGATCGACCGGCGCTGGAGGCGAGCTCTGTGCGTAGCATCCCGTCGGTCCTCTCTACGAGCGTGGCTCGCACGTGAATGGCGATGTGACAACCCCACGTCGCACCATTCGGAAACATTGCACGCGTCTACCAAGCGAATCCGTTTCGATTTGACACGCAAGTGATCCGAAGCAATCCGTCCGGTGCAGCGTCCAATCCCGTAAGTCACGGTTGCGCCTCCGGGATTCTGCGAGCTGTTAACTTTGTACCGCCGAAAGCTTTGCGTCGGCATTAACCCGCTGTTAAGCTCATACTGCTCGTAGGAGTTGTGTGAGAAGGGGTTGCGGATGAAGTCGGCGGCTAGAGTAAGTGCCGTTGCTGAACAGAAGTCGGATGTGCTGGAGAACGTGGACTATCGACTGGCGCTGACTGTTGAGGACAAGGACGAGATCTATCGGCTGCGCTACCGCGCCTATCTGCGTGAAGGCGCCATCCTGCCCTCGCCCAGCGAACGCGTCACCGACGAATATGACGATCTTCCCAACAGCTTCATCTTCGGCGTCTACGTCAATGGCGAGCTCTACAGCTCGATCCGCATCAGCGTGGTGAACTCGCAATGGCGCCGATCGTTGTCCTCGGACATGTTCGCCGACTTGCTGCATCCCGAACTTGATCGCGGGAAGGTCATCATCGACCCGACACGGTTCGTCGCCGACCATGAGAAGGCGCGGCTGTTTCCGGCGCTTCCCTATGTGACGGTCCGGCTCGGCTACGTCGCCTGCGCCCACTTCAATGCGGACATCGGTCTCGCCAACGTCCGCCCCGAGCATCGCGCCTTCTACAAGAAGGTGTTCCTGCAGGAACCATGGGGTGAGCCGCGGCTCTACTCCGGCCTCACCAAGCCGGTCGGCCTGGTGGCGGCGCATTACCCTTCGATCCGCGATCGCGTGTTCCAGCGCTTTCCGTTCATGCGCTCGAGCGCGTTCGAACGGCGGATGCTGTTCGATCGTCCCGCGCCGGACGCCTTCACTGATTCGTTCAGGATTCAGGCGGTCGCGAAGGCCGGCTGATCATCGGCCGATATCGGGGCCAGTTCGGCCGTCTGGCCGGTTCACACCGTGGCCCTGATGCAAAATTCAGCGAAAAAGCGCCCTGCTGCAGGCGTCGCGCCGCTTGCCTTCACCCTGGCGCCACATTTACAACCCATTAACCATCGCGGTCGCTTTTCGGGTTTCGTTAGCATTTGACGGGGTTCGGCAAGACCCCATCAAGGTTGACGGAACGTTCGCTTAACCATCGCCCTGTAGACCGGATGGCAGTCTAAGAACGTGAGCGTGGAGGCTCCGGGAATGAAATATCAGATGCGTATCCTCCAGGGATTGAAGTTGGCCGCCGTGCTGGCCGTGGCGCTGTCGATGGGCGCCTGCGCCAACAAGAATCTCACCGGGGCCGACGGGGCGATGGCCAGCGCTGCGACTCCAGGCAGCCAGCAGGACTTCGTCGTGAATGTCGGCGATCGCGTCTTCTTCGAGAGCGATCAGACCGATCTCACGCCGCAGGCGATCGCGACCTTGGAGAAGCAGGCGCAGTGGCTGCAGAGCTATCCGCGCTACTCCTTCACGATCGAGGGCCATGCCGACGAGCGCGGCACCCGCGAGTACAACATCGCGCTGGGCGCGCGGCGCGCGCAGTCGGTCCGCAACTTCCTGGTGTCGCGCGGCATCGACCAGGGCCGCATGCGCACGATCTCCTACGGCAAGGAGCGGCCGGTGGCGGTTTGTAACGATATCTCGTGCTGGTCGCAGAACCGCCGTGCGGTGACGGTCCTGAACGCCAGTTCATAAAGCTGAACGAATCCGTTGCTGATGAAGCCGGCGTCGCCCATCGACGCCGGCTTCATTGTATGTGATCGGCGGGTCTTGTCGGGCTTGATCTTGTCTTCGCTTGAACGTCATTTGTCTCTATCGCATTTCTGCTTTACAGCCTCGCTCACAGGCCTGTTTTCAATGTCTCGCCGATCCGGTCGTCAGGGCAGCATGTCATTCATGTTTCTTCCACGGAGCGCCGCCGCGATCCTCGCAGCGCTCGTCGTTTTCTCGTGCCAGGCATTTTCGTCGCGGGCGCTCGCCCAGACCGACGATGATCCCGAGATCCGGATTCAGCGGCTCGAAAATCAGCTCCGGCAACTGACCGGTCAGAACGAGGAGCTGCAATATCGCAATCGCCAGCTCGAGGAGCGGCTGCGGCAACTGCAGAGCGCAGCGCCCGGCGGCGCCCCCGCGGCGCAGCCGAGCGCGGCCGCGCCGGCGCAGGCCAATCCCGCCTACGGCCAGCCTCCACAGCCGGCCTACGGGCAGCAGCAATATGGCCAGCAGCAGTACGGCCAGCCGCAACAGGCCTCTCCCCAGCAGCAGCCGGGCTATGCGCAGCCGCAGGCCGGCGCGCCGGTGCAAATCGTCCAGGAGCCCGCGGCCCCTGGCCGGGGCCGCCGCGGCGATGCGTTCGATCCGAGCCAGAATCCGACGGCTCCCGGCGCCCCGCAAGCGCTCGGCGGCGGCCAGTTGCCGATCCAGCCGGGTGGCGGCCAGCCTGCTGGTCGGCCCGTCGGCGATCCCTCGAATCTCGCGAATGCCACGGGCGGTCGCTATCCCCAGGGTGCGCCGCCGGCCGCCGCTCCCGGCGCTGGCGGACTGGAGACCGCGCCGCCGCGGCAGACGCCGCGCGACGAATACGACCTCGGCATTGGCTACATGCAGCGCCGCGACTACGCGCTGGCCGAGCAGACGATGCGCAACTTCACCCAGAAATATCCGAACGATCCGATGGTCGGCGACGCGCAATATTGGCTCGGCGAGAGCTTCTACCAGCGTCAGCAATATCGCGATGCAGCCGAGGTCTTCCTCGCCGTGACGACGAAATACGAGAAGTCGGGCAAGGCGGCGGATGCGCTGCTCCGGCTCGGCCAGTCGCTGGCCGCGCTGAAGGAGAAGGAGGCGGCCTGCGCCGCGTTCGGCGAAGTGACGCGCAAATATCCGCGCGCGTCGGCGGGCGTGAAGGCGACGGTCGATCGCGAGCAGAAGCGGGTGAAGTGCTGAACGTCCCCGGGCGAGGGTAGGCCTCTCGCTTACGACCGACGGGGCGGGTAGGCTGCGGCGCCATGTCGAAGGCCGGTTCCGAAGATGATCTTGCGATCTCCGCCGCCGAAGCGGAGCGCCTGTTCGCGCCGCTTTCGGCGGCGCCCGTGCTGGTGCTCGCCGTATCGGGCGGTCCGGATTCGATGGCTCTGATGTGGCTCGCGGCGCGGTGGCGCGCGGGGCTTGCGCAGGGGCCGCGCCTTGTGGCTGTGACGGTCGACCATGCTCTGCGGCGCGACTCCGCCCGTGAAGCCCGCATGGTGAAGGAGACCGCGCGGCGGCTCGCAATTCCACATCGGACCTTGCGCTGGAACGATGAGAAGCCGGACACCGGGATTCCCGAAGCGGCGCGCCTGGCAAGATACCGCCTGCTGGCGCGCGCGGCGCGGCAGGCGGGCGCCGGACACGTCGTCACCGCCCACACCCGTGACGACCAGGCCGAGACCGTGCTGATGCGGCTCTTGCGTGGCAGCGGCATTGCGGGGCTCGCGGCGATGGCACCGCTCAGCGAGCGTGAAGGGCTGTTGCTGGCGCGGCCTCTGCTCGACGTTGCCAAGGCCAGGCTGGTGGCGACGCTGCGCTCGGCCGGGATCCCCTTCGCAGATGATCCGACCAATCAAGATTTCGCCTTCACCCGGCCGCGGCTGCGCGCTCTGATGCCGGCTCTGGCCGCCGAGGGCGGTGATGCCCGGACGCTGGCGACGCTGGCCGACCGGCTCGGACGGGCCAATGCCGCGATCGAATTGATGGCGGATGGCGCCGAACGCTATCTCGCATTGCGAGCGGCCGGCACCGGGCCCGGACAGGCGGATCACGGCGAGACCTTCGAGGCGCGCGCCTTTGTCGCACTCCCGGCAGAAATCAAACTGAGGCTGCTGATGCGCGCCATCAATCGCATTGGCACTGAAGGTCCCGTGGAACTCGGCAAGGCCGAGGCGCTGCTGGCGCGACTGGACCGGACTCTTGCGGGGAACTCAGATGGTGGTACGTCTGCTCCGGGCTGGCTAAAACAGACCCTGGCTGGTGCACTGGTAAGCATGACGCGAGGCGCGATCCGCATCACGCCCGCGCCGCCGCGGCGGTCGGGCGCGACTTGAAGCGGCTCGTCGCTTTCGCGGACCCTTAACCACCGGCCCTGGCAGCGGTTTCCCGCGCCATTTTTTGAGCGGGAATCGGGCTAGGATGCGATAAATAGTCCTTTCTAGTTCCCTTGGCATTGCCGCGAGTGGTACCTAGATTACGAGACGGTCGACCGGGGGATTCCCTCGTGGCTACCCAGGGATGAGTCCGAGGACGAACGGCCGCGATCCGCGCGACCACGAAGGAAAATCGATGAACGCCAATCTGCGCAATTTCGCCCTTTGGGTCATTATTGTCCTGTTGCTGTTGGCGCTGTTCACACTCTTCCAGAACCCGGGGCAACGCGCGTCGTCGACCGACATCAACTTCTCGCAGTTGTTGACCGAGGTCGATCAGGGCAATGTGCGCGACGTCGTGATCCAGGGGCCGGAGATTCACGGCACCTTCAAGAACGGCTCGTCGTTCCAGACCTACGCGCCGAGCGATCCGAACCTCGTGAAGCGCCTGTACGACGCCAAGGTCAACATCCAGGCCAAGCCGCCCGGCGACAACGTGCCGTGGTTCGTGTCGCTGCTGGTGTCGTGGCTGCCCTTCATCGCGCTGATCGGCGTCTGGATCTTCCTCTCCCGGCAGATGCAGGGCGGCGCCGGCAAGGCGATGGGCTTCGGCAAGTCGCGCGCCAAGATGCTGACCGAGGCGCATGGCCGGGTGACGTTCGAGGACGTCGCCGGCGTCGATGAGGCCAAGCAGGACCTGCAGGAGATCGTCGAATTCCTGCGCGATCCCGGCAAATTCCAGCGGCTCGGCGGCCGCATTCCGCGCGGCGTGCTGCTGGTCGGCCCTCCCGGCACCGGCAAGACGCTGATCGCGCGTGCGGTGGCCGGCGAAGCCAACGTGCCGTTCTTCACCATTTCGGGTTCTGACTTCGTCGAGATGTTCGTCGGCGTCGGCGCCAGCCGCGTCCGCGACATGTTCGAGCAGGCCAAGAAGAACGCGCCCTGCATCATCTTCATCGACGAAATCGACGCCGTCGGTCGCCATCGCGGCGCCGGTCTCGGCGGCGGCAATGACGAGCGCGAGCAGACCCTCAATCAGTTGCTGGTCGAGATGGACGGCTTCGAGGCCAACGAGGGCGTGATCCTGATCGCAGCCACCAACCGGCCCGACGTGCTCGATCCTGCCCTGATGCGTCCCGGCCGCTTCGACCGCCAGGTCGTGGTCTCGAACCCGGACATCATCGGCCGCGAGCAGATCCTCAAGGTTCATGTCCGCAAGGTGCCGCTGGCGCCGGACGTCAACCTCAAGACCATCGCCCGCGGCACGCCCGGCTTCTCCGGCGCCGACCTGATGAACCTCGTCAACGAGGCTGCTCTGACCGCCGCTCGTCGCAACAAGCGGATGGTAACGCAGTCCGAGTTCGAGGAGGCCAAGGACAAGGTGCTGATGGGCGCCGAGCGCCGCTCGATGGTGATGACCGAGGAAGAGAAGATGCTGACCGCCTATCACGAGGCGGGACATGCGATCGTCGGCCTCAACGTCCCGAGCCACGACCCGATCCACAAGGCCACCATCATTCCGCGCGGCCGCGCGCTCGGCATGGTGCAGTCGCTGCCCGAGGCCGACCGTCACTCGCATACGCGTGAGTGGTGCGTCTCGAAGCTCGCGATGATGTTCGGCGGCCGCGAGGCCGAGGTGCAGAAGTTCGGTGCGGAGAAGGTGACCAATGGCGCCACCGGCGACATCCAGCAGGCCACCAACCTCGCCCGCGCGATGGTCATGGAATGGGGCATGTCGGACAAGCTCGGCCGCGTGCGCTACCAGAGCAATGAGCAGGAGGTCTTCCTGGGTCATTCGGTGGCGCGCTCGACCAACATCTCCGACGATACCGCCCGCCTGATCGACTCCGAAATTCGCGGCCTGATCGAGGCCGGCGAGCAGGAGGCGCGCCGCATCATCACCGAGAAGCGCGACGACTGGGAAGCGATCGCCCAGGCGCTGCTCGAATACGAGACGCTGACCGGCGAGGAGATCAACGACCTCCTGAAGGGCAAGAAGCCGAACCGCGAATCGGCGATCGAGCCGTCGACGCCGCGCGCGTCGGCCGTGCCGCCGGCCGGCAAGCCGCGGCCGCGGCCCGATCCAGGCCTGGAGCCGCAGCCCCAGGCGTGAGCCAGGGTTGATATGCAACGGACTTCCGACGGGTCAGCCTATCTGATCCGGAAGATCGAGAGAGACGACAGGCCCGGCTTACAGCCGGGCTTTTCGTTTGTTTGGAGTCGTGCCGGCGGCAGTCCGATTCGCGCGCGGTGGGCGCGCGTTCTGTTTGTCACGTCTTTCGTTGACGGGGTGCCGCGCCGCGGACCGCATCCAGCGGCGCCGCGCGCATCACGGCTTGTCGAACCAGGCCTTCCACTGCGGGACGGCGGTGGCGAACGTGCCGCGATGGCTGGTTGGTCCCGTCGACACCGCCTCGACCTTGCTGTTGCCGGCGCCGATCGCCTGCTGATAGGTCATCGCCAGCCGGCCGAGACCGGTCGAGATTGCCTCGTCGGTCTCGCCGTAATAGTTGCGCACCGGCGTCTTGATGATCCAGCGATAGGCTTGCGTCTGCGCGACCAGGCGGCCGTAGGCCGACGCCGCGAAATACTGCGCATCGAAATAGTCGGGCTTGAGCAGCTCGTGCAGATCGGTCGGAACGTCGGCGACGTTGAAGGGCTCGCGCTCATAGGCCTTGCGGGCGACGTCGTAATAGGTGTCGCTGATCACCGAGCGCGCCAGCCCCGGCACCGCATAGTAGTTCTCGAACGCGAACGCCGACAGGATGAACAGCGAATTGACCCAGGCGGCGTCGTTCTTGCGCGGGAAGTTCAGGAAGCCGTTCAGCGCGACGAACACATCGACCGGCGCGCTCGCCGTCGCCGCTGCCGCGACCTGCACGCCGGCGCTTTCGAGCTTCTCGAGAAAGGCCATGGTCACGAAGCCGCCTTGCGACCAGCCGGCGATGTCGAGCCTGGCGCTCGTCAGCTTCATCTGGTCGAGCACGGCGCGGCTCGCCCGCAGCATGTCGTAGGTGGCCTGCTGATGGCTGGCCTTCACCATGTAGCCTTCCGGCTCGGTCGAGATGCCCATTCCGAAATAGTCGGCGCCGATCAGCAGATAGCCTTGTCCTGCGAACTGCGCGATCATCAGCTGCGTCTCGGGCGACTGCTCCGGAAACGACGGCACCTCCTGCTTTCCGTACACCGTGCCGTGCTGATAGGACACCATCGGCAGGCTGGTCTCGCCGGTCTCGGGCACCGCGAGCAGGCCGCTCGCCGTGATCGGCTTGTTGCCGCGCTCGGGGACGACGGACGCATAGGTGACGCGATAGAGTCGCACGGCGTTGCGGGCCGGGGTGTAGGTCACCGAAACGCCCGCGAATTTCGGCGTGTCGACGGTGAGGATGGTGTTCAGCCGGGCGACGTCCCAGCGGGCCAGATACTCATAGCTGACGTCGGAGGAGACGCGGACCGGACCCTTGTCCTGGGCGCGGCTTGCGGCCGGCCAAGGGGCGCAAACGAGCAGCGCGATGAGAGCGCGATAAACGAACATGGGATCTCCCCGGCCTGCCGCCGTTGGTTGCATTCGGACCCCTGCGATACAGATCGCGCGTAAACAATCGGTGCGGCGCCGGCGGTCGCGCGCCGTCGCCCACGCTTAAGCCTTCTTCAAGCGTCCCCGCCTATGTCTCGATCGGGAGGCGCCCATGCAGGCGCGGGGCGAGGTCCAGATGGCTGACAATCCTGATGCCGCCGCGATCCCATCGCAGCGTCGTGACGTTCCGCTCGGCCTGTTCGCGGCCTGCTTCGCGCTCGCCTGCATCAACGCCTCGTTCTTCCCGGCCGGGCTGTGGTCGGGCACCTGGATCTGGGACCAGGCGGGTCTCGGCATTCCCACCGATTTCGTTAATGTCTGGGCGGCCGGCAAGCTGGCGCTGCAGGGACATCCGGCGCTGGCCTGGGACTGGGACGTGCAGCGCCAGGTCGAGCTCGACCTGCTGCGGCAGGATTTCCCGGGCTACTTTGCCTGGCACTATCCGCCGCCGTTCCTGTTCGTCGCAGCGTTCCTGGCGCAGTTTCCCTACACGCTCGCCTTCGTCGGCTGGGTCTATGCCAGCTTTGTTCCCTATGCGCTCGCGATGCGCGCGATCGTCGGCCGCGGCTTCGGCCTGCTGCTCGCAGCCGGCTTTCCGGCCCTGTTCTCGAACGCGCTGGTCGGGCAGAACGGATGCCTCACCGCCGCGCTCGTCGGCGGCACGCTCTATCTGCTGCCGGTGCGGCCGGTGCTGGCGGGGATCTGTCTCGGGCTCCTGACCTACAAGCCGCAATATGGCCTGCTCTTCCCGATCGTGCTGATCGCCACCCAGCGCTGGACAGCCTTCGTCTCTGCGAGCGTCACCGGCATCGTTCTGGCGCTGCTGTCATGGCTCGCCTTCGGGCCGGAGAGCTGGCAGGCCTTCTTGCATTGGCTGCCGATGTTCTCGCAGGCGTTCCTGACCGAGGGCAAGGCGACCTGGTGGAAGCTGCAGAGCCTGTTTTCGCTCGTGCGCTATTTCGGCGGCTCGGAAGCGCTCGGCTGGACCTTCCAATGGGTGCTGACCGCAGCCGTTGCGGTCGTGCTGGTGACGCTGTGGCGCAGCCCGGTGCGCTACGCGCTGAAGGCGGCGGCGCTGGCCGTCGGGCTGCTGCTGACGACGCCCTATTTGTTCATGTACGACATGATGGTTCAGGCCATCGCGGTGGCATGGCTGGTGCGGATCGGCCTCGCCGACGGCTTTCGCCGCTACGAGCTGCCCGCGCTCGGCGGCATCGCGGCGCTTCAGATCACGTTCATGCTGTCCGGGATTCCGCTCGGGCTTGCGGCCAATCTGATCCTGGCCGGCCTGGTGCTGGCGCGCGCCGGCTCGTGGTGGCGTCGGCAGCCGGCGCCCGCCGCGGCGGCGCTCGCGAGCGCCTGACACACCGGTTGGGGCCGGGCAGGGTCATGATTTCCCTTGTCTTCCTTCGTGAACAGGTGTTCAGTTCTTCCCAGCCATTTGTGAGGTCGATCCTCCAAAAACACTGAACCAGCGTTCGCCGGGTGCCCTGGACGAGCGCGTCCGGGACGAGAAACGCCATGGTCTATCGGCGAACCCATCAGGTCGTGAAGCGGCTGGCGGCCCGCCGCAGCGCGATCCTGGCTGCCGCCCGCGAAACCGCCGCGGAAGGCGGCATGTCTGCCGTCCAGATCGCCCCGGTGGCGATCCGGGCCAATGTCGCAGCCGGCACCGTCTATCGCTACTTTCCCTCCAAGGCGGATCTGATCTCGGAGCTGATCGCGGAAGTCTCGCGCGATGAGCTCGCCGCCGTCCGGCGCGCCGCCGATGCCGCGCCCGGTCCATCCTCGGCGCTGGCTGCCGCGGTGTCCACGGTCGCGGTGCACATCCTGTCGCAGCGCAAGCTCGCCTGGGGCATCCTGGCCGAGCCCGTCGACGTCGACGTGACGGCGTCACGGATCGCGAGCCGCCGCGAGATCGTCGGCGAGATCGCCTCACGGATCGACGCGGCCGTCCGTGCCGGCCACCTTCCGGCGCAGGACACCCAGTTGGCCGCGACCGCGCTGCTCGGCGCGCTGCACGAGGCGCTGGTGGGGCCGCTGGCGACCGAGAATCCCGACGACCCTGCCAAGCTCCGCGACACCGTTCAGGCGGTCACCCTGCTGGCGCTGCGCGCGGTCGGCGTCATGGATGCGCGTGCGCGCGGTCTCGTCGTGCAGGCCGTGCTGCCGGTCAGGAGCCTGGTCGGCGCGTAGTCAGCGCCACCATGCCTTACCCTTCGGACGCAAGGCCGCGCTTAAGCAAGGATTCACCCGTCGCGGCGATGGTGAGGCTGGCGTGCCGCGAGAGCACCGCCTTGCCCCACTCCAGGTGCCTCCTCAGACGATGTCGATTGCACGCAACCCTCTGGCGACGCGCCTCGTCATCGCCGGATCGGCCGCCGCCGGCGCTGTCTATGCATATCTCGCCGGCGAGGACATCAACTGGGACTGGCAGAACTATCACGACTATGCCGGCTTCGCGCTGCTGCATGGCCGCTTCGACATCGACGTCGCGCCTGGCGGCTTTCAGAGCTTCCTCAATCCGCTGATCTACCTGCTGCCTTACGCGGTCCGCCACGGGCTCGATGCGCCGTGGTGGGGCGTCGCGCTGGGCGCGCTGCACGGCCTCAATCTCGCGCTGGTCTATTGGGTTGCGCGCGCGCTGCTCCGGCGCGCGGCTGACGCGTTCACGCTCAGCGCCGCGCTCATCATCGCCGCCCTCAGTCCGATGGCGCTGTCCGAGGTCGGCACCAGCTTCGCCGACATTCTCACGACCATTCCGATCCTCGCCGGCATCGCGCTGATCTTCGGGGAGGACGATGAGCGCGGCCGACGTTTGGTCGCCGCTGGCCTGCTGATCGGCGCGGCCACGGGACTGAAGCTCACCAATGCGACGTTTCTGGTCGGAGCCGGCGTCTCGCTGCTCCTGGTGGCGCGGCCGTGGCGCGCGATCGTCGCATTCGGCGCGGGCAGTTCGGCCGGCGTGATCGTGACCGCGGGGCCGTGGGCATTGAAGATGGCGCGCGACTACGGCAGCCCGCTGTTTCCATTCTACAACACGATCTTCCGCTCGCCCGAAGCGCCGCAGGCCTCGATCGTCGATACGCGCTTCATGCCGCAGGGACTGCTCGATGCGCTCGCCTATCCGTTCTACTGGCTGATCGGCAAGCATCCCTCGTCGGAATGGCCGTTCCGCGATCCGCGTTTCGCCGTCGTGATCGTGCTGCTCATCGCGCTGATCGTCACCGGCCTGTGGCAGCGGCGCGAGGTGCTGCCGCTGCCAGACCGGCGCCTCCTGATCTTCTTCTGGCTCAGCTACGTCCTGTGGATGCTGGCCTTCTCGATCCAGCGCTATCTGATGCCGCTCGAGCTGTTGTCGGCGCCGCTGATCGTGCTGCTGCTCATCCGCCTGGTCGGTGCTTGGCGTGCAGACGCTGGGCCGGTCGCGTCACCATCGCGGCGGATGACGCAGGCCGTCGCGGTGATGGCCGCGCTCGGCATCGCGCTGGCGTCGCAGCCGACCGACTGGATGCGGCGGCCATGGTCCGATCCCTACCGGCCGCAGCTCGCGGCGGACCTGCAACGTCCCGCGACGTTCCTGCTGCTGCAGAAGCCGCTCGGCTACGTCACGTCGTTCCTGCCACAGGGCTCGCGCGTTTATCAGTTGTCGGAGCTCGTGGTGCCGATCGTGTCCGGCGGCGTGCTGGACCGCCGGGTTCGCAACGGCCTGGCCAATCCGCTGCCGGGAGGCGTGTGGGCGCTGCATTTCTCCAAGAGCCCGGCCGACAACCCGCCGCGGCTCGAGGTGCTTGCGGACTATGATCTCCAGATTGATGCGTCGCGTGGCTGCGAGCGCATCCCCGGCGCTGCCGGCATTGCCATCGAGGCCTGTCCGGTGATCGCGCGGGCCAAGCCCCCGTCCACGGACGGACTGGGCGCGATCGATAGGACCCAATAGGTCGTCTCAGATATGGGCGTCGCTCGACGGCCCGACATAGGCGATGCGCACCATGTTCGTGGTGCCGGGTGTGCCGAGCGGCACGCCGGCGACGATGATGACGCGCTGTCCGGCGCGGACGAAGCCGTCGCGGAAGGCAATCGAGCCCGCGCGCTCGACCATGTCGTCCTGGTCGCGCGCGTCCTCGGCCACCACGCAGTGCACGCCCCACACGACCGACAGGCGGCGTCCGGTTGCCAGGTTCGGGGTGATCGCGACCACCGGCGGCTTCGGCCGCTCGCGCGCGACGCGGATCGCGGTGGAGCCGGACGAGGTCCAGCAGATGATCGTAGGAAGATCGAGATTTTCGGCGATCCGCCGTGCGGCTTCGGCGATCGCATCGCCCGCGGTCGATTCCGGCTCGGGACGCTGCGCCGCGATCACCGAGCGATAGACCACGTCGCGCTCGACCTCCTCGCCAATGCGGTTCATGGTCGAGACCGCCTCGACCGGGTATTTGCCGGCGGCCGACTCGGCCGACAGCATGATCGCGTCGGCGCCTTCATAGACCGCAGTGGCGACGTCGGAGACCTCGGCGCGCGTCGGCACCGGCGACTGGATCATCGATTCCAGCATCTGTGTCGCGACCACCACCGGCTTGCCGGCGCGGCGCGCCAGCCGCGTCATCTGCTTCTGCAGGCCGGGCACGCGTTCCAGCGGCAGCTCGACGCCAAGGTCGCCGCGCGCCACCATCAAAGCATCGGAGACGTCGACGATGTCGTTGAGCCGGTCGATCGCCTGCGGCTTCTCGATCTTCGACATCACGGCGGCGCGGCCGCGGATGATCTTCTTGGCTTCCAGCACGTCGTCGGCGCGCTGCACGAAGGACAGCGCGATCCAGTCGATGCCGATGTTCAAGGCTGCATCGAGGTCGGCGCGGTCCTTCGGCGTCATCGCCGAGACCGGCAGGTCGGTGTCCGGCAGGCTCACGCCCTTGCGGTCGGACATCTTGCCGCCGATCACGACCCGGGTGACGGCGCGGGTTGGCGAGGTCTCCTCGGCGATCAGCCGCACCTTGCCGTCATCCAGCAGCAGCGCATGTCCCGGCTGCAGGGCGGCCAGGATTTCCGGATGCGGCAGATGGACCCGCGTCGCATCGCCCGGTGTCTTGTCGGAATCGAGCACGAAGCTCTGGCCGTTGTTGAGCTGAACCGGACCGTCGGCGAAGGTGCCGAGCCTGAGCTTCGGACCCTGGAGATCGACCAGAATGCCGATCGGGCGGCCGTAGCTCGCTTCGACGCTGCGGATCGTCGTCACCAGCTCCCGCAGCTTGTCGTGCGGGGTGTGGCTCATGTTGATCCTGAATATGTCGGCCCCGGCCTCGAACAGCTTGCGAATCATCGCGCTGTCCGAGGAGGCGGGGCCGAGCGTCGCGAGGATCTTGATGCGTCGCAGCCGCCTCATGGCTTGGGTGCTTGCCCTGGCGGCAGGGCCGGTGCGGCTGCCGGCGGCGCACCTTGCGGCCCATTGGGCAGACCTGGAACGTTGCCTCCGGGTCCCAACGTACCGGGAATTCCGGGCACGCGCTGCTGCGCCGGCTGCTCATTGGCCTCGGTGAGCTGCACCGTCCAGGCGCGCTGGTCGCCGGTGTCGACCTCGAAGAAGCCGGTGCGGTCGAAGCCGCGAGCCAGGCAATTGTCGGTGCCCTTGATGGTGAATTCCTTGTCGCGCGAGCACATGAAGGCCTGTCCCGACCATTCACCGCCGCGGTCATAGTCGAGCGCGTAGATGTAATAATAGCGCGCCACCAGCGTGCCCTTGAGAAGGGTCTCGCAGCTGCGTGACGACACGTTCCACCAGCCTTCCGTGGTCCAGCCTTCAGCGTCCTTGTAGCCGAGGGCGATCCCGACCCGGCTGGAGGTGTTGTTGCAGAGCCGGAAATCGGCGGCCGCCGGAGTGGACGACAGACAGAGCGCGGCCAGCCCAAGCAGCGAAAGCAGTCCGTAGCCAGGGCGGAAGGGATTGCGATGCAGGAGAGAGGAGATTTTGGGGATCATTGCGCGACGCTATATCAACCGTTGAACGATGTCGCTGGGCTTGGCTGCGGCTGTCAACGCCATGACGATCTCGTGCGAAGCCGCTGCGATCCAGCGCCTCGCTCCTCCTGACGGCGCTGCGATATGGCCAAATCTGCGACGAAGCCTCATTATATAGCAGACATCCGTCATGGCGCGGAACAGGGAACAAAGAGATGACGATGGACAGCACCACCCGGACCGAACTCGAAGCCGCCGCCTTTCGCCGGCTCGTCGAGCATCTGCGGACCAGAACCGACGTTCAGAACATCGATCTGATGAATCTGGCGGGGTTCTGCCGCAACTGCCTCTCCAACTGGCTGAAGGACGCCGCCGACGCCCAGGGGGCGCCAATGACCAAGGACGAGAGCCGCGAGGCGGTCTATGGCATGCCTTACGAGGAATGGAAGGCGAAGTACCAGCGCGAGGCCAGCGCCGAGCAGCGCGAAGCCTTCAAGAAGGCGCATCCGGGCCACTGATTCCTAAACGAGCGCGCAGGAGACGCGCTTTACTGCCGTTCGCGCGCGAGCCCAGACTTGGCAGGGGCTTCGAAGGCGAATCGGGTCCTGCGCAGGATGGTGACGAAACACAAGTGGCGCGGCCGGCTTGCGTGGGCTTCACGCTGCGCAGGCCAACAAGATGTGGGCCGCTCTGTGGATGAGGGCGATGTCGCCTTGACGCGGGGCACGCCAGATTTGAGGGTCGCGGCGAACATGTAGCGCCCTTTGGCGCCTTCCTTGGACACACGAGTTCCACTCAGGAGTATCAGATGGCCACCTCCGCCGCCGCGAAGGACGACGACTCGCCCGCGACCCGCTTTGCCGTAGACCAGCTCAAGTCGATCATCGAGCGGATCGAGCGTCTCGAAGAGGAGAAGAAGGCGATCTCCGAAGACATCAAGGACGTCTACGCCGAGAGCAAGGGCAATGGCTTCGACGTCAAGGCGCTGCGCACGATCATCCGGCTGCGCAAGCAGGACCCGAACGAGCGCCAGGAAGAGGAAAGCATCCTCGAGACCTATATGCAGGCGCTCGGAATGATCTGAGCAGCCGGCCTCGCTCACCTGGAGCAGACCTCGGCTGCCCCTGACGGGGGATTCGCTTTCTCCCGGTTCGCGCCGGCGGCATGCGGCCATCGACGCTGCACCCCAGCTCGTCAATGCTGAGGAGAACGACGAACCGGCTGCCGCGGCGTCAGCGCAAGGCTGCCGCGCGCATGGCGAAGGATTTGGTTTCGAGCTTGACGATTGCCGGCCCTGTGAACTGATCGTAGCTTAGTCCCGGCGTCGGCTCGGCGGTGAAGCTCATCGCCAGCGCGACCTGCGGCTTGACGAAATAGCTGCGCATCACGGTGAGGTCCACGTCGCCCATTTTCGTCACGGACATCGATGACGACGCGCTCGGCGTCAGCATGATGGCCCGCATCCAGGTCGAATCGGGACCCTTGGCCGCCGAGATTCGCGTCGCCATCGTGATGGCGCCGTCCTGACCTTGGCCGTTCTTCGCGGCCGCCGGGGCGGCCTCAGGCACCGGCGCGACGCTGCGGGGCGCCGGGCGGGAGTTTCGCACCGGGATGGGGGCCGTGGAGGCGACATTGGCGCGATCGACCGGAGAGGAGGCCGGGGGTGCGAAGGCCATGGCCTGCATCAGGCTTGCGGTCTGCTGCTGATCGATCGATGACAGCGCACGGCGCGCCGTGATCGCGGCAACCTGCTCGGGGGTGGCCTGCTTCGGCGTGCCGGGATTGTCACCCCAGAAGCCGCGCGAATTGATGATGTCGGCGACGCTCTGCGGCGCGCCGTCCCTGGATTTGCTGCCGACGGCGCTTGTCGTTTCGGACTTCGTCTCGGGCTTGGTCGCCGCGGGCTGAGCGGCAGATTGCGCATCCGCGGAGGCCAACTGCAGGGCATTGGCGATCTTGCCGCGCGTGGTGGCGGCTTTGCCGTCCACCGATCGCTCGACGGTCCGGCCGTCCTTGTCGGAGCTCTTGTCAGCCGGCTTCGCGGCGAGTGCCGCAGTCTGGACCGGCTTGGCGTCGGCCTTGCTCTCGCTCTCGCCAGACTCCTCGTCATCCTCGCTCGGACGACCGCGGAACAGCCGTGCAAACAGGTTGGGGCGGCTGGACGACGCGTCATCGCCATTGCCACGTTTCTCGATCTCGGCCTTGGCCAGCTCATAGCCCTTGAGCGGAACGCCGTTGCTCGGCACGTGAACGGTCTTGCCGTCCGGGAACACGCGGGCGAGCTGGTCAGCCGTCATCCGCGGCCAGTGCCGGATGTTGCCGGTGTCGAGGTGCACGAAGGGCGAGCCGGAAGTCGGGTAGAAGCCGACGCCGCCGCGCTGCAGGCGCAGGCCGGCGAAGCGGATCTGCTCCAGCGGCACGTTCGGAATGTAGAAATCCATCGCGTGGCCCAGCATGTGCTGGCTGTGCCGCGCCACCCCGGAATGCGCCGAGCGACGGCGCAGCATCGAGTTGGTGGCGGGCGACCGGTACGACGAGATGATCTGGATCGGCTGCTTGGCGTCGACGTCGCGATAGACCTCCCAGAGGATGTCGAACAGGCGGCGGTCCATGACCGTCTCGTCCTGGGTACGCCAGTCGCGGAGGAAGTGATTGAGCTTCTTCAGCGCGTCTTCGTCATAGCGGCCCTCGCGCTTGAAGGTGACCGTCAGGTCCTCGCCGGAATGGGTGTGGTGAAAGGAGAGGGTGTGGGTTTCATTCAGCGCCGCCGCGTCATGCACCGAGCCGGCGCCGATGAGCAGCAGCAGCGCCGCCAGCCCGCATTGGCATCCAGCCTTCCAACCCGCCCTCGTGAGCGAAACAGATTGGCGCGCGAAAACAGACAGCAAGATGCAGCCACCCCGTCGACGAGCGTTTACTCGATGACCCTCTTGCGGCCCGTCCGGCGGAAGAGAGAGGAAACGCTTACCTAAGGCGGGATGGTTAAGGGATACTGACCGACCCGCCCCCCAATTACCCTTAACATATACTCTTGAGTGTGGCGAAAAAGAGCCATCGAATCTTGGTTGATCATTGTGGTTAACCTAAAGCAAAGGCCCCGCCGATCGGCGAGGCCTTTGATCTCAAAATGGAAATTTTGACCGTGATCGGCGGCCTGATCAGCGGGTGAAGACCCGCCGGGCAGGGCGGCCGACCGGCGCCGGCGGCGTCGGCAGGCCACCGCCGCCGAACAGGCGCTCGAAGAAGTTCGGGCCGGAGGAGAAGCTGTTGTCGCTGATGTTGACCGAGTTCGGCAGCGGCCCCTTCGGACGCGCGTAGCTCGGTTGGGCGTGGGCGACGACGTTCTCGAGATCCTTGCCGCGGTTGTTCTTCAGGATCGAGATCATGGTCGCGTCGCGGCCGTAGATGTCCTTGCGGAATTGCAGCTTGCCGGCTTCGTCGACGAAGGCGGTCTGGTAGGTGATGTTGACCGGGATCGGCGTCGGGAATTTCAGGTCGATCTCGCTGCGGCCGTACATGCTGCGGATGCGCTCGGGCGTGTAGCGCTCGTTCGGCATGGTGATGTTGAGCAGGACCGACGCGTACTGATCCGGATACTGCACGCGCATGCAGCCATGGCTGAAGGCGCGCTCGTCACGGGCGAACAGGTTCTTGTCCGGCGTGTCGTGCTGATAGACCAGGAACTTGTTCGGGAAGTTGAAGCGGATGCGGCCGAGCGCGTTGGCCTCGCCCGGCGGCTGCGAGATGTGGATCGAGCCGTCGCGCGCGCGCTCCAGCCGCAGGCCCATGCGGTCGAGCACGGTCGGATCCTGCTGCAACGCCGGCAGATACTCGTTGTAGATGATCGACGGCGGCACGTTCCAGGTCGGATTGACCGTGATGAACTTCATCGTCTCGCTGAGCAACGGCGTCGCATGCTGCCCCGGCTTGCCGGTCACCACGCGGGTGGTCCACACCTGCGCGCCGTGCTGCATCACCTTCAGCGTGTAGTCGGGAATGTTGAGGATCACATAAGCGTCGCCGATCGCGGGCGCTCCGAGGTCGCGCGGCAGCCAGCGCCAGCGCTCCATGTTGACGAGGACCGTATCGATCTGCTTGTCGCGCTTGGGCGTGTTCAGCGCCTTCACGGTGCGGTCGTCGAGCACCCCGGTCGGCTTGAGGTCGACGCTTTCCTGGAACTTGCGGACGGCGGCGGCGACCTTGGCGTCATAGCGGATGTCGTCGGCGTTCTCGGTGATGCCGAGCTTGGCGCGCAGCTTGGGCACGCGCGGGTCGGACATCTGCGCCTCGGCCTCCGGCGCATTCTTGCCGCGGGCAGGGGCGTATTTCAGCGGCTGGCCGTCGTCGATGATAACGGGCGCGCCGTCGCTGACGCCGCGCAGCTCGGCGAGCTTGGCCTTCAGCAGCTTGTAGAGCTTGTGCGGCGGGTTGTAGCTCTCCAGCGCCGCGGAGGCATCCTTTGCGCCGGTGACGTTGGCCAGCACCTCGTTCGGATCGACCGGATGCTCGGGATATTGGATATCCGCTGAGACCTGCGACCAGTGCATGCGGCCGCTCTGCGCCTGGCGCGCGTAGTCCATCATGCTCTCGGTGAGTCTGAGATCCGCCTCCGCCAGCGCGTCCGGTGCGGAGGCTGCGGCTGCGAAATCCGGCACCGGATAGTCGCCGGGATTGAGGCCATCGGCTGCTGCATCCCTGAGACGGGCGATGACGCCCTTCGCGGCGGCTGTCAGATTGCCGCCCTGGGTCCAGATCGGCGCGTAGTCGCGGCCGGTGTAGAATTTCTCGACGGCGGCGCGTTCGGCCTTGCGGTCGAAATACCTTGTCGCCTTGCTCGCCATCAGGTCGCGCAGACGGTCGGCAACGGGCTGGTCGGCGGCGGGAACGGTGCTGGCGGCCTTGACCGGGTCTGGGACCGTCGCGGTCGCAGGGGCCGCTGCCGGCGGCGTGGCGACGGTTTTGGCGGGATCGGCCGCAGGCGCCGCGGCAGAGTCGAGCGGCTTGGTCGTCGTCTCGGGCGACTTGGCCTGGTCGGGCGACACGGTGGCGGTGGTGTCGAGTTTGAAGTCACTGGCGGTCGGCGGCGGCACGTTGGCCGGCTCGGGGAACGGGATCGCCGCATCGATGGCGAGCTCGGCCGCGCTGTTGCGGGGCGGACCGCTCTGGGCGAAAGCAGAGGTCGAGGACACCGCGAGGAAGGTCGCCGCGACAGCCATGAGCACGCGGTCATATCCGCCACGGGTGGTCACACAATCTCGCATCATCAATCCCTCGGATGATCTGTCCCGGCTGGAACAGGGGTAACAAGGTCGATCCGCCAGCTTCGGCGCGGGTACCGCCTGTGAGGATGGTTCACATCTGCACGCAATGATTCACGCCCAAACGATACTCAAGCCCCATTTCTGCGGCCAGCGCCACACGGGACAACTCACGACAAACTGACTCTTGGGAAACCCCGGCCAAACCGATCGTGCGTTTGTGCCACGCGTTATTTCCTTTGTCTGTCACCGCAAGGCAACGGTTCAGATGTTCCAGTGTTGCCAAGACTTGCGGCCTTTTTCGGACGACAGCCAAGCGCAACCATGGTGCGGATCCGAGCGGCTCAGCCGAGCGGCGGGCTTTCCGTCGTGGGGGTCTCGTCATTGGCTTCGTCGAGCTTGCGGTAGAGCGTCGAGCGTCCGATTTTGAGGCGGCGCGCCACCTCCGACATCTGGCCGCGGTAATGGGCGATGGCGAAGCGGATGATCTCATGCTCCATCTCCTCGAGCGGCCGCACCTCGCCGCTTGCGGTGAGCAGCGGCAGGAACCCGTGCGAGGGCAGGGGGGCAATGGGGACTTCACTTCCCGGCACCATCGCAGGCAGCGCCGGAACAGGCCGCTCCACGGTGAGGGCCGGCGCAGGCTCCACCGGCGGTGCGTGGGTGGGAATCAGTGGAAAATCGGCCACGCCGAGCTGGTCACTCTCGCCCATGACGACGGCGCGGTAGACCGCGTTTTCCAACTGGCGGATGTTGCCGGGCCAGTCGAGCTTGGTCAGATAGGCGACGGCCTCACCGGTGATGCCCGAAATGGCGCGGTTCTCCTCGGCCGCGAACCGCGCGAGGAAATGCCGCAACAAATGCGGGATGTCCTCGCGGCGGGTGCGCAGCGGCGGAACGGTGAGCGGCAGCACATGCAGCCGGTAGAACAGATCCTCGCGGAAGTGGCCTTCCTTGACGCGGTCGAGCAGCCTGCGATTGGTCGCCGAGATGATGCGGACGTCGACCTTGACCGGCTTGCGGCCGCCGACGGCTTCCACGGCGCCCTCCTGCAGGGCGCGCAGCAGCTTGACCTGGGCGGTAAGCGGCAGCTCCGAGACCTCATCGAGGAACAGCGTGCCGCCATGGGCTTCGACGAACTTGCCCATGTGACGCTCGGTCGCGCCGGTGAATGCGCCCTTCTCGTGACCGAACAGGATCGATTCCACCAGATTGTCCGGGATCGCGCCGCAATTGACGGCAACGAACGGTTTCGTCTTGCGCTCGCTGGTGCCGTGGATGGCGCGGGCGAACAGCTCCTTGCCGACGCCTGATTCGCCTTCGATCAGCACCGGGATCGACGAGGCCGCGGCCTTCTCGGCGATGCGCAGGATCGGCGCCATCGCCTCCGCGCGGGTGATGATGTCGGCGAAGGTCAGGCGCCCTTCGCGACTGTGCCGGATGCGCTGCAACTCGCCCTTCAAGGCCGAGGTATTGAGCGCATTACGCAACGAGACCTGGAGCCGCTCGATGCCGACCGGCTTGACGACGAAGTCCTGCGCGCCGGCGCGCATTGCGGAGACGACGTTGTCGATGCCGCCATGCGCGGTCTGCACGATCACGGGTATCGAGATCCCCATCTCGCGCATCTTGGAGAGGACACCCATGCCGTCGAGGCCGGGCATCACGAGATCGAGCACGATGGCGTCGATGGGGCCGGCATCAGGATTCGTCAGCTTCTCGACGACGGCATCGCCGGTCTCGACGACGACCGCCTCGTAGCCGCATTTCTGCACCATGTTCTCCACCAGCCGGCGCTGGACCGGATCATCATCGGCAATCAAAATGCTGGCAGCCATGGCTTTCCTTGCACGCTACGACTATCTGTCTCGAATCGGGGCACTCTCGCCGACGCCGATTAACGCAACCTTAAACCTCGCTGATCGGGATACACGTTCGAACAACAGGTTACCCATCCGATGACCTCGCGCGCTTCTTCTGCCCTTCGCAAGCCGACCAAAGCTGCTCCTCCGCCCAAAACCGCGTCAAAGACTGCCAAGGCCAAACCGGCCAAGAAGTCCGTCGTCAAGACTCCGTCGAAGCAGGCAGTCGCCAAGGCCAAGCGTGGCGCGACGGCCAAATCGTCTGCAAAGCCGGCGAAGAAGGTGGTCGCGGCCAAGACGGGGATCGGGACGCTGCCCGAATGGAATCTCGGCGATCTTTATATGGGCATCGACGCGCCGGAGATCGCTCACGATCTCGCGAAGATGGATTCCGAATGCGTCGCGTTTGAGACCGACTACAAGGGCAAGCTCGCCGAGCATGTCGCGCGCGAGGATGGCGGCGAATGGCTCGCAGAAGCCGTGCGGCGCTACGAGGCGATCGACGATCTCGCCGGGCGGCTCGGTTCGTTCGCCGGTCTTGCGCATGCCGGCGACAGCGTCGATCCGGCGATCTCCAAATTCTACGGCGACATCTCGGAGCGGCTGACGGCGGCGTCGACGCATCTGCTGTTCTTCCCGCTCGAGCTCAACCGCATCGACGACGCCGTGATCGAGCGCGCGATGGAGACGCCCGCGCTCGGCCATTACCGGCCGTGGATCGAGGACCTGCGCAAGGACAAGCCGTATCAGCTCGAGGACCGCGTCGAGCAGCTGTTCCACGAAAAGTCGCAGACCGGATACTCGGCCTGGAACAGGTTGTTCGACCAGACCATCGCTGGCCTGCGGTTTCAGGTCGGAGGTAAGGAGCTCGCGATCGAGCCGACGCTGAATTTCCTGCAGGACCGTGACGGCGCCAAGCGCAAGGCGGCCGCCGAGGCGCTGGCAAAAACCTTCAAGGCCAATGAGCGCACCTTCGCGCTGATCACCAACACGCTCGCCAAGGACAAGGACATCTCGGACCGCTGGCGCGGTTTCCAGGATGTCGCCGACTCCCGCCACTTGAACAATCGCGTCGAGCGCGAGGTGGTCGATGCACTGGTGGCCTCGGTGCGCGCGGCCTATCCGAAGCTGTCGCATCGCTACTACCAGCTCAAGGCGCGCTGGTTCAAAAAGAAGAAGCTGGCGCATTGGGACCGCAATGCGCCGCTGCCCTTCGCCGCCAATGCCACCATTGCGTGGCCGGAGGCCAAGAGCATGGTGCTGACGGCCTATCGCGGCTTCTCGCCGGAGATGGCCGACATCGCGCAGCGCTTCTTCGACCAGAGCTGGATCGATGCGCCGGTGCGGCCCGGCAAGGCGCCGGGAGCGTTCTCGCATCCGACCACGCCGTCGGCGCATCCCTATGTGCTGATGAACTATCAGGGCAAGCCGCGTGACGTCATGACGCTCGCGCATGAGCTCGGCCACGGCGTGCACCAGGTGCTGGCGGCGAGGCAAGGCGCGCTGATGGCGCCGACGCCGCTGACCTTGGCGGAGACCGCGAGCGTGTTCGGCGAGATGCTGACGTTCAAGCGGCTGCTATCCGAGACCAAGGACGCCAGGCAGCGTCAGGCGCTGCTCGCCGGCAAGGTCGAGGACATGATCAACACCGTGGTGCGGCAGATCGCGTTCTATTCGTTCGAGCGCGCGGTGCATACCGAGCGCAAGAACGGCGAGCTGACCGCCGAGCGGCTCGGGCAGCTCTGGCTCTCGGTGCAGACCGAGAGTCTCGGCGAGGCGATCGAGATCAAGCCGGGCTACGAAAACTTCTGGATGTACATCCCGCACTTCATCCATTCGCCGTTCTACGTCTACGCCTATGCGTTCGGCGACTGCCTCGTGAACTCGCTCTATGCGGTCTACGAGCACGCCGCCGAGGGGTTTGCCGAGCGCTATCTGGCGATGCTCGCGGCCGGCGGCACCAAACATTATTCCGAACTGCTCAAGCCGTTCGGCCTGGACGCCAAGGACCCCAAATTCTGGGACGGCGGTCTCTCAGTCATCGCCGGCATGATCGACGAGCTGGAGGCGATGGGGTAGGGGCGTAAAACATTTGTTGAACGGATTGAAGAGGCGCGTTATACATTTGTATAACGCGCCTCTTTTTCGGAGCGGCCTGCTATGAAGATCGAAATCAAGAAGATCGGCAATTCCGACGGCCTGCTGTTGCCGCGCGAACTGATGCAGCGGCTCGATCTCAAACGCGGTCAGCAACTGCACATCGTCGAATTGCCCGGCGGCGGCTTCCAGGCGTTGCCCTATGATCCGGATTTCGAGCGGACGATGGAGATCGCGGACGAGATCATGGATGAGTATCGCGACACCCTGGCCGCGCTCGCCAAATGAGCGAGCAGCAGGGGCCGTTTTGGATCACCTACGAGCAGGCCGTCGCGATCCACGCCCGACAGTTGCGCCGCTTCGGCGGCGCGCCCGGGCCGCGCGACGAGGGCATGCTCCGCTCGGCCCTGGAGCGGCCCATTAACAAATGGAGCTATGAGCAGGCGACGCTTCCCGAGCTTGCCGCAGCCTATGCATTCGGACTGGCCAAGAACCACGCTTTCGTAGACGGCAATAGGCGGATCGCCTTCATGGCGATGATGACGTTTCTGCGGAGAAACGAAATCGCGTTCGCGCCCGAGCCGGCTCAGGCCACCGCCATGATCCTCGCCCTCGCTGCCGGCGAGGTCAGCGAGGCCAGCCTGACGCGCTGGATCCGTGACAATTGGCCTCGCCAATAGGGCGATCGGAAAACGCGATAAAACTGCCTTGCATGCCAGCCGTTGCCCTTGCATCGGCTTTGGGGTATGCGACCTTAACAAAGCATATTTCTCTGGGGGACCCCGATGGCAAACCATGGCGAGATCGCCTACTCGACGGCTGACGGCAACGACTATGTGGCGCATGAGGCCACCTACGAGGGCTTCATCAAGCTGGTGAAGTACGGCACGATCAGCGTCGCTCTCATCGTCATCTTGATGGCTATTTTCCTCGCTTAATGTCGCTCTCGGCCCGCCGGCATCCCCGCCGGCGGGCCTTCAGCTGACTGCCGAAGCCAAGTGCTAACTTGGCGTCATGCTGTAGCCCATGGACGTCCCGCCCTCTTAAAGCTCGCGCGCGCATTCGCGCCGGAGGCCTCATGAAGATTGCCGTCGCCAAGGAAATCGACCCGTTGGAGCCGCGGGTTGCCGCCTCTCCCGACACGGTGAAGAAGTTCAAGGCGTTGGGTGCCGAGATCGCGGTCGAGCCCGGCGCCGGCATCAAATCCGGCCTGCCGGACTCGGAATTCACGGCGGCGGGCGCAACCGTGAGCGCGGACGCGCTCAAGGATGCCGACATCATCATCAAGGTGAAGCGGCCGGAAGCCTCCGAACTCGCCAACTACCGGCGCGGCGCCTTGGTGTTCGCGATCATGGATCCTTACGGCAATGACGCGGCGCTCAAGGCCATGGCCGATGCCGGCATTGCCTCCTTCGCGATGGAGCTGATGCCGCGCATCACCCGCGCCCAGGTGATGGACGTGCTGTCGAGCCAGGCCAACCTTGCCGGCTACCGCGCCGTGATCGAGGGCGCCGGGGCCTTCGGCCGCGCCTTCCCGATGATGATGACCGCGGCCGGCACCGTGCCGGCGACCAAGGTGTTCGTGATGGGCGTCGGCGTCGCCGGCCTGCAGGCGATCGCGACCGCGCGCCGGCTCGGCGCCATGGTCTCTGCGACCGACGTGCGGCCGGCCACCAAGGAGCAGGTGGAGAGCCTCGGCGCCAAGTTCCTGGCGGTCGAGGACGAGGAGTTCAAGAACGCCCAGACGGCCGGCGGCTACGCCAAGGAGATGTCCAAGGAGTACCAGGCCAAGCAGGCGGCGCTGACGGCGGAACACATCAAGAAGCAGGACGTCATCATCACCACGGCGCTGATTCCCGGCCGTCCGGCGCCGCGCCTCGTCACCATGGAGATGGTGAAGTCGATGCGCCCGGGCTCGGTGCTGGTCGACCTCGCGGTCGAGCGCGGCGGCAATGTCGAGGGCGTCAAGCTGGGCGAGACCGTCGAGATCGACGGCGTCAAGATCATCGGCTACCCCAATCTCGCCGGCCGGGTCGCAGCTTCCGCCTCCGGTCTGTACGCCCGCAACCTGTTTTCCTTCATCGAGACGATGATCGACAAGAAGGAAAAGACACTGGCGGTCAACTGGGACGACGAACTGGTCAAGGCCACGGCGTTGACAAAGGATGGCGCCATCGTCCACCCGAACTTCCAGCCGAAGCCCTAAGGAGCAGAGCCATGGAACATGTCGTCCAAGCCGTCGACCCCTTCGTCTTCCGGCTGTCGATCTTCGTGCTGGCGGTGTTCGTCGGCTACTTCGTGGTGTGGTCGGTGACGCCGGCCCTGCACACGCCGCTGATGTCGGTGACCAATGCGATCTCCTCGGTGATCGTGGTCGGCGCGCTGCTGGCGGTCGGCGTTCCCATGCTGTCGAGCGGCAGCGGTCTGGCGCGGGCGTTCGGCTTCATCGCGCTGATCTTCGCCTGCGTGAACATCTTCGGCGGCTTCCTCGTCACCCAGCGCATGCTGGCGATGTACAAGAAGAAGTCCAAGTAACAACGCCGCACGACGCGGGATGACAGGCACAACGGGGCATCTGCAATGAACGCCAATCTGTCGGCACTCCTTTATCTCGTGGCAGGTGTGCTGTTCATCCTGTCTCTTCGCGGGCTGTCGAGTCCGGCCTCCAGCCGGCAAGGCAATTTCTTCGGCATGGCCGGCATGGCGATTGCGGTCGCCACCACGCTGGCCGGGCATCCCCCGGCAGATGCGATCGCCTGGATCCTCGTGGTCCTCGGCGTTGCGATCGGCGGCGGCATCGGCGCGGTGATCGCGCGCCGGGTGCCGATGACGTCGATGCCCGAGCTCGTGGCGGCGTTCCACTCGCTGGTCGGCATGGCCGCGGTGCTGGTCGCCGCCGGCGCGTTCTTCGCGCCGGAAGCCTTCGACATCGGCACGCCCGGCAACATCCATCCGCAGAGCCTGGTCGAAATGTCGCTCGGCGTCGCCATCGGCGCGCTGACCTTCACCGGCTCGGTCATCGCCTTCCTGAAGCTCTCGGCACGGATGAGCGGCGCGCCCATCATCCTGCCGGCGCGCCACATCATCAACATTGCGCTCGCCGTTGCGCTCGTCTTCTTCGTGGTCCGTCTGGTGATGACGGGCGGCGGGTTCGACTTCCTGATGGTGACGCTGCTGGCGCTGGCGCTCGGCGTGCTCATGATCATCCCGATCGGCGGCGCCGACATGCCGGTCGTGATCTCGATGCTGAACTCCTATTCGGGCTGGGCCGCGGCGGGTATCGGCTTCACGCTCGGCAATTCGGCCTTGATCATCACCGGCGCGCTGGTCGGCTCGTCCGGTGCGATCCTGTCCTACATCATGTGCCACGCGATGAACCGGTCCTTCATCTCGGTCATCCTCGGCGGCTTCGGCGGCGAGACCGCAGCGGCCGGCGGTGGTACCGGTGAGCAGAAGCCGGCCAAGCTCGGCTCGGCTGACGACGCGGCCTTCATCATGAAGAACGCCTCGAAGGTGATCATCGTGCCCGGCTACGGCATGGCGGTGGCCCAGGCCCAGCACGCGCTGCGCGAGATGGCCGACACGCTGAAGAAGGAAGGCGTCGAGGTGAAGTACGCCATTCATCCGGTCGCGGGCCGGATGCCCGGCCACATGAACGTGCTGCTCGCCGAAGCCAACGTCCCCTATGACGAGGTGTTCGAGCTCGAGGACATCAACTCGGAATTCGCCCAGGCCGACGTCGCCTTCGTGATCGGCGCCAACGACGTCACCAACCCGGCGGCTGAGGAGGACAAGTCCTCGCCGATCTACGGCATGCCGGTGCTGCAGGTCTGGAAGGCCGGCACCGTGATGTTCATCAAGCGCTCGCTCGCCTCGGGCTATGCCGGCATCGACAATCCGCTGTTCTACCGCGACAACACGATGATGCTGCTCGGCGACGCCAAGAAGATGACCGAGAACATCGTCAAGGGCATGTAGCTGGCATTATTGGGAGCCATGGCGGTCCTGAAATGGCTCCTGATTGTCGTGGTGGCGATCTACGCCACCGTGCTTGCTGTGCTGTTCATGCGCCAGCGCGCGATGCTATTTCCGATCCCGCCGGTCGGTCGCACCGCGCCGGACGCGGCCGGATTTCCGCAGGCTGAAGAGCACGTGCTGACCTCGGCCGACGGCGAGAAGGTCATCGCCTGGCATGTGCCGGCGCAGCCCGGCCGCAAGGTCGTGCTGTATTTCCCAGGCAATGGCGACTTCCTCGCCGGCGTGGTCTCGCGCTTCAAGGCGCTGACCTCCGACGGGACCGGCCTCGTCGCGCTGTCCTATCGCGGTTATGCAGGCTCGAGCGGCAACCCCAGTGAGCAGGGGCTGCTTCAGGATGCCGCAGCCGCCTATGCCTTCACGCGCGAGCGCTACGCGGCGGAGCGCATCGTGGCTTGGGGCTTTTCACTGGGCAGCGGCGTGGCCGCCGCGATCGCCGCTGAGCGTCCCATCGCCAGGCTGATCCTGGAGGCGCCCTATACGTCCACGGTCGACGTCGCCTCCGACATGCTCAAAGTGGTTCCCGTCAGCCTGCTGATGCGCGACCGCTTCCAATCCGATCAGCGCATCGCCAAGGTGCATGTGCCGCTGCTGATCATGCATGGCGCCAAAGATCCGGGGATTCCGATCCGCTTCGGGGAACGATTGTTCGCGCTTGCGCATGACCCCAAGCGCTTCGTACGGTTTCCCGACGGCGGACATAATGATCTGGATTTCTATGGTGCGACAGGTACGGCCAAGAGTTTCATCGACAGCCCGTAATGTCCTCGGTCGGTGGCCAGCTCTGCTTGTAGTCGCGATCGTCGCAGGTCTGCCGATCCCCGCGTATGCCGCCGCCGGCCTCGATGGCGCTGCGATGACCTGGCCGTTCGCGCTGCCGTTTGCGGGATTGCTGCTATCGATCGCGCTCGGCCCGCTGCTGTTTGCCCGCCTCTGGCATCACCATTACGGCAAGATCGCCTTGGCATGGGCCGTGGTGACGCTGGCGGCGCTGACCTGGCAGGCGGGACTGGCGGTCTCGCTCGCGTCCTTCATCCACGCGCTGCTCGCGGAGTATCTCAGCTTCATCGTGCTGCTGTTTGCGCTCTACACCGTCGCCGGCGGCATCCTGGTGACCGGCGACATCAGAGGTACGCCGGCGACCAATACGGCCATCCTGGCTCTCGGCACGATCATCGCGAGCGTGGTCGGCACGACGGGCGCCGCGATGATCCTGGTGCGTCCGCTGATCCGCGCCAATCTGACGCGGCCGCACAACGTGCACGTGCTGGTCTTCTTCATCATCCTGGCTGCCAATGTCGGTGGCGCGCTCAGCCCTCTGGGCGATCCGCCGCTGTTCGTCGGCTTTCTGCGCGGCGTCGATTTCTTCTGGACGACGCAACACCTCTGGCTGCAGACCGCGATCGTCGCCGGATTGCTGCTCATCGTCTTTGCCGCTATCGACTGGTGGCGCTTCCGAGCGGAGAAGCTTGCGTCGCAAGCGTTCGTAGCGAAGGAGCCGGTGCGCATTCGCGGCCTCATCAATATCGTTCTGATCGCCGCGATCGTTGCCAATACGCTGCTCTCGGCGACCTGGAAGCCAGGCATCTCCTTCGACGTCTTCGGCACGCATGTCGAGCTTCAGAACCTCGTGCGCGATGCCATCCTCGTGGCGATCGCCGGCCTGTCGCTCTGGCTCACGCCGGACGAGCACCGCGAGGCGAACGGGTTCAACTGGGAGCCGATCCGAGAGGTCGCCAAGCTGTTCGCGGCGATCTTCACCGCGATCGTCCCGGTCATCGCCATGCTGAACGCGGGGCGCAGTGGCTCGTTCGGCTGGCTCTTGGATGCCGTGACGACACCCGCCGGCGCGCCGAGAGAGGTCGCCTATTTCTGGTTCACGGGGCTGATGTCGGCCTTCCTCGACAATGCCCCGACCTATCTCTTGTTCTTCGAATTGGCGGGCGGCGATCCCAAGGTGCTGATGGGCGAACTCTCGGGCACGCTGGCGGCGATCTCGATGGGCGCCGTCTACATGGGTGCGCTGACCTACATTGGAAACGCGCCGAACTTCATGGTCGCAGCGATCGCCAATGAGCGCGGCATCAAGATGCCGAGTTTCTTCGGCTACATGCTGCGGGCAGGTGCCGTCCTCATTCCGCTGTTCGTGCTGCTGACCGTGCTTCCGATCCATCCGCTGCTCAGCCCGCATTGACCTGATCGACGGCACTTTCAGAGACCGCCCTGGTTGACCCTGTCACGGCCGGACCGCGTGACGATCGCCTCGCTGTCGCGCATAGTCGGACAGAACGGATCGAAGGACGCGAATCATGAGCGTGAAGGGCGCAACGCCCGCATCATCGGTGATCTTTCCCGGCCTGGCGGTCGCGCTCGTCGCGATCGTCACGGCGACGCATTATGACTTCACGCCTTCGGCCGCCGGCGTGGTCTTCGCCGCGGTGCTGCTGGTGATCCTGTTCGGCACGGTGTTCGCGGCCGTGCACCATGCCGAGGTGATCGCGCATGAGATCGGCGAGCCGTTCGGCACGCTGCTCCTGACCCTGGCGGTGACGGTGATCGAGGTGGCGCTGATCGCCACCATCATGCTCGGCGACAAGGCTGCGCCCGCGCTGGCCCGCGACACCGTGTTCGCGGTCGTCATGATCGTGTGCAACGGCCTGGCCGGCATCTGCATCTTCATCGGCGGCCTGCGCTATCGCGAGCAGGACGTGCTGGTCTCCGGTGCCAATCTGTATCTCAGCGTACTGTTCACGATGGCAACCATCACACTGGTGCTGCCGAATTATACCTTGACGTCGCCTGGTCCGGTGTATTCTGCCGTGCAGATCGCCTTCGTCAGCGTCGTGACGATCCTGCTCTACGCGGTGTTCCTGTATACGCAGACCACCCGCCATCGGGATTATTTCGTCGGCGGCTCGGCTGGGTTCGCCGATGACGATGTCCGGCTGCCGCGTGCGAAGCTGTTGCTCAGTGTCGGGCTGCTGCTGGTCGCACTGCTCGCTGTGGTCCTGCTTGCCAAGAAGTTCTCGCTGGTGGTCGACGCCGGCGTTGCCGCAACGGGTGCGCCGCAGGCGGTCGCAGGCGTGCTCGTGGCGCTGTTGATCCTGCTGCCGGAGAGTATCGCCGCCCTCTCGGCCGCCCGCGCCAACGACCTTCAGAAGAGCATCAATCTCGCGCTTGGCTCCTCGCTCGCCACCATAGGGCTGACCATCCCGGCAGTGGCGGTCGCCGCCCATGTGCTCGACAAGCAGCTCGTCCTCGGGCTGGACCCGCAGGGAATAGTGCTGCTGGTCCTGACCTTCGTCCTAAGCATGCTGACCTTCGGCACGGGACGGACGAACATCCTGTTCGGGCTGGTGCACATGGTGGTGTTCGCGATATTCCTGTTCCTGCTCTTCGTCCCCTGATTCAAGAGATCTCCCATGCTCAGCGCCCAGTCCGACCTCCAGGTCGATACGCCCGAAGTCCGCGTCACGGAGTGGCGGCTATTGCCCGGCAGTGCGACGGGGCGCCATATCCATGAGATGGATTATGTCATCGTGCCGGTCACCGCGGGCGAGATGACGATCGTGGCGCCGTCCGGCGAGCGCTCGAAGGCGCAGCTCGCGGTCGGCAAATCCTATTTCCGCAAAGCCGGTGTCGAACACGATGTGCTGAACGAGACCGGTTCCGAGATCGTTTTCCTCGAGGTTGAATTGAAGCCGTAACCATTTGTTTACCGGGATGCCGCTGATTGTGGTATCTTGAGCCGGCGATCCGGAAGCAGTTGGCAGCGCCCATACGATCTTGGATTGCAGCACGGCTTCGGTCTCAAAGGGCTTCAGGAGAACGACTTTTCGGCGGTTGCGCCTGCAGGGATCGCAGGTTGCGGGCTCCGGAAGGTACTGGGATGGTCCCTTAATTGTGCCTCAAAGTTCCCGCAAATACCGCGCGGGAGTGGTCAGCATGCTGAAATATCTCACAAAGTTCGCCATGGAGATCGTCCCGTCGGTGGTTGCCACCATCATCGGGGCCTACATCGTCAACCACTACATCAATACCAAGCCCGACTCGCCGCCATCGACCGTGGCGGCGGTGGCGTCGGCTGCCTACGCCAAGCTCACCGGCTCAAAGAGCGACGCTCCGAAATCCACGGGCAAGGGGACCGACCCCGCCAAGCTGGAAGCGAAGGCCGATCCCAAGTCCGACGCCAAGCCGGCGGAAACGTCGACGGAGGTCTCCAGCATTCCCGCTCCTGGCATCAAGGCCAAGGGGGTCTCGGAGAAGTCGCTCGCCGACAAGGCTGCGGAGAAGGCCGTCGAAGTGAAGCCGACCGAAACAGCGAGCCTCCCGACCGATGTGCAGGCCGCGCGCCATCCCGGGTCGCCGCGGGAAAAGCTGATTGCGCGCGGTACTCCGGCCGAGGCCCCGGCGGCCCAGCAGGACGATCGCCGGGATGCTGCTGATCTCGCCCGCGCGGCGATCGAGCGGTTGCGCGCGAGCGAAGGTGCCGGCAAGACGGCTGCCGAGAAGCCGTCGAGCGATGCAGCCCGGGGCGCTGGCGAGACCCCGCGCATCGCGACCGTCGCGCCACAGGTGTCGCCGGTCCGTCCGCTGCCGCCTCCCGTGACGGTCTCTGCGCCACCGGCCGAGCAGGGCTTTGCCTTGCCGTCGGCCTCGAGCCCGACCTACACGGGATCATTGCAGCCGGACGGGCGCCCGACCCCGCCGGCGGAGATCCCTGTCCAGCAGTTGCGTCCGCTCGACCTGCGCGCCGACAAGACTGATCCATCGATCAAGGACCAGATGTCCAGCGTGGCGCAGGACATGATGTCGGCGGCGAAATCGGTGTTCCACTCAGTGCTGCCGAAATAGCCGGTCGAATCGTTCGCGGACGTGATCGAGGCGGTGGGCTTGGCCGGTCTGCCGCTTTTTCTTTGGAGTGGCGAGCTCTGCAGCGATGCGAGGGGCGGGCGCAGCAACCCGGATTCAATCCGGTCGCCGGATGGCCAGAGGCGCAAAATCAAAAAGGAGCGCCCAAAACAAAAACGCGAGCCAAAGGCCCGCGCTTCAGACGACGTCAGATTGAAGTGGCCAGATCAGCGCGGCGCGCCGGGACGGGCACCTGCGCCCGGACCACGACCAGCACCACGGTCACCGCCGGGGCCAGCGCCGAACACCGGCTTCGGCTTCATCGGCAGCAGGCCTTCACGCTGCAACTTCTTGCGGGCCAGCTTGCGCGCACGGCGCACGGCTTCGGCCTTCTCGCGGGCTTTCTTCTCGGACGGCTTCTCGTAATGGCCGCGAAGCTTCATCTCGCGGAAAATGCCCTCACGCTGCATCTTCTTCTTGAGCGCCTTGAGGGCTTGATCGACATTGTTATCGCGAACGAGAACCTGCACGCGGCATCCTCTTTCTCAGTCTATCGGTTTGAAATCTGGTGAAGCCAGGGCTGGCAAATGCCCGCGCCCTTAACCTTGAGCGCGCCCGTGTATCAGAGGACACCGTCGCTGTCCACCCGCTGACGGGCTCTTGACCGCAAGTTTAACCTCGCCGGAGAGGTTTATTTCAGCCCTGCCTCGGCGGCAGTGGCGAGACCTGGGTCACATGCCCCATTTTGCGGCCCGGACGAGCGGCGCCCTTGCCGTAGAGGTGCACGGTCGCGCCGGGAACCGTGAGCCACTGCTCGTAGCTGTCGATCTCGTTCCCGATCAGGTTCGTCATCGTGACGTGGCCGTGGCGCAGCGGCTTGCCGAGCGGCCAACCGGCGATCGCCCGAATGTGCTGTTCGAACTGGGAAATCGAGGCGCCATCGAGGGTCCAGTGGCCGGAATTATGCACCCGCGGGGCAATCTCGTTGACCAGGACGCTTGGAGTGGGACCATCCGATACCACGAACATCTCCACGGCCAGCACCCCGACGTAATCGAGGGCGGTGGCGATCCGGCTCGCAATGTCCCTGGCCTCGTCGGCGAGCGCATCCGGGATGCGCGCCGGCGCCCGCGACACCTTCAGGATGTGATCGCGATGCTCGTTCTCGGTGACGTCGAAGCACTCGACCTGTCCATCGGCCGCTCGGGCCGCCACGACCGAGATCTCGCGCTCGAACGGAACGAACGCCTCAAGGATCGCCGACTTGGTGCCGAGTTCGGCCCAGATCCGCTCGAGATCGTCACCCGGCCGGATCTTGATCTGGCCCTTGCCGTCATAGCCGAACCGACGCGTCTTCAGCACGGCCGGCAAGCCGATCCGGAACGCGGCTTCGCGCAAGGTGGCGACCGAGGACACGTCGGCATAGGTCGCGGTGCTGATGCCCAGCGAGGTGACGAAATCCTTCTCGGTGAGGCGATCCTGGGTCGTCTCGAGCGCCGAGCGGCGCGGCAGCACCGGGCGCCTCGCCGCCAGCACCATGGCCGCGGCCGAGGGGACGTTTTCGAACTCGTAGGTGACGACGTCGACGTCATTGGCGAACAGTTCGAGCGCCTCGACGTCGGCATATTCGGCGCAGGTTGCGTTCAGCACCACGTCGAAGGCGGGGGAGTCCGGGTCCGGCGAGAACACCTGGCAGCGCAGCCCGAGCCGCGCCGCAGCAAGCGCCAGCATGCGGCCGAGCTGGCCGCCGCCGAGAATACCGATGGTGTCGCCGGGCTTGAGCTTCACCCGATTGGAGTCGGTCACGCCGTGCCCTCCGGACGTTCGGCGATCGCATTGGTCTGCGCCTGGCGCCAGGCCGACAGACGGCCGGCGAGTGCGGGATCGGAGAGAGCGAGCACGCTCGCCGCCAGCAGCGCTGCGTTAATGGCGCCGGATTTGCCGATGGCGAGCGTTCCCACCGGAATTCCGGCCGGCATCTGGACGATGGAATACAGCGAATCGACCCCCGACAGCGCCTTCGACTCGACGGGAACGCCGAACACGGGCAGCTCTGTCAGCGAGGCCGTCATGCCCGGCAGATGGGCGGCGCCGCCTGCGCCGGCGATGACGACCTTGTAGCCGGCCGCCTTGGCGCCCTTGGCAAAGGCATACAGTCGGTCCGGGGTGCGGTGCGCCGAGATGATACGGGCGTCGTAGCTCACGCCCAACGCTCCGAGTGTGTCGGCGGCATGGCGCATGGTATCCCAGTCCGTCTGGCTTCCCATGATAATGGCGATCGGGGCGGTCATAACCTCAAATCTTCTCGGGAATCCATCAGCATGGGCCGGAGTATAGGATCGGTCCCGACAGCGGCAAGCCATGGCATGGAGGCCCGAATGGACTATCCTGTCTTGGTTAAGCCCGGCAAGCCCAAACGACGGCGCGGCAGGTGTCCGATGAAAAAGAAGCGCATGGCGGCCGCGTGGCGGGCCGGGAAGCGAAGAACCCGGTACCGTCATAGGGTTCTTCGGGGCGCGCGCTCACCTGAACCTGGTTCCGCATCGGCGGGCACGCGGCAGACGATCCGACGCCTGAAGGCCGAGCTGAGGGCAGCGCAGGCGCGGATCGCCGAGCTCACGGCCTCCGCCGAGCGCGATTTCCTGCTCGACATCTTCAATCGTCGCGGCTTCGCCCGCGAGCTCCATCGCTCCATCGCGTTCATCAAGCGCTACGATGCGACCGGTGCCCTGGTCGTGCTCGACGTCGATCGGTTGAAACCCATCAATGACACCTTCGGCCATGCGGCCGGTGACGAGGTCCTGAAGGCGGTTGCGCGTGTCCTCGGCGAGCGGGTCCGATCCTCCGACGTGATCGGTCGGCTCGGCGGCGACGAGTTCGGCGTGCTGCTCTGGCACCTCAGCGCGACGGAGGCGCATGCCAAGGCGGCGGAGCTGGAGCAGGCCATCGACAGCCTGACCTTCACCTTCGGCGATCAGACCGTGCGTGCCGGCGCGTCGGCCGGGGTTGCCCTTCTCGACAAGCGCGTCAACCCAGTACGTGCGCTAGAGGAAGCCGACCGCGCGATGTACATGCGCAAGGCCCAGCGAAGGTACGAGAGCCCCGCGTAACGAACGACCCTGCCGGGCGACAAGCGGTGACGCTCACCGGCCATCCGCGCCGATGACCGAGCTGGCGGAACACGGCGCTCACAGCTCGCCGAGATCGTCAGGCAACTCGCCGAACTTGTGCAGCAGCCGGGCGTCGCTGAATTCCCCCTTCAATGGATCGCCGCTGCGGCTGAAGGCAATGGCGCCGATATTGTCTGATAAGCGCGACATGGCCTCCGCGCGACGCAGCGCGGCCGACGAGCTCTGGCATTCCTCAGCCGTTCCCGCGACCAGCATGCCACCCTCGTCCCGCCTGAACGGCATCGCGACGTAGTAGGTGATATCGGGCATTGCACGCTCCTCCTGACCTCTCGCCGAAGCTCCGAGCGAGTGCATGGGTCATCGCCTGGAGAGCCTCAAAGGCCGTCGGGCTCAGGCCGCATCGCTCTGCGCGGCGTCCGAGGCGGTGTTGGGCATGCAGCCGCAGGAGATCGCGGCCCGCAGCTCCTGCAGCTCCAGCTCGAGATACTCGTTCGCCATGATCAGCGCCTTGATCGTGGAGCGCAGATTGCCGTCGCACATCGCGATGGCTTGGTCACATGCCTGTTCGTAGAGGCGATCCTGTGGGGAGAAGGAGGCGGGCATCACAACCATCCTTGTTGTTGTCCGGGGACTACGAGGGATGGCCTAATTGTTCCCTTTTTGTTCCTTTTGTCAAGGCGCTTCGGCAAATCCTGCATCGCTGTCTTGCCTGGGTGCATACGGTCAGCCGTGCTGACGCTTCGCCTCAGGCGATGATGTCGGGCGTGATCTGGTCTTCGATGAAGGCGATCCGATCGCGTAGCAGAAGCTTCCGCTTCTTCAGTCGTTGCAGCCGCAACAAATCGGGGGCGGGCGATTGATGCAAAGCGTCGATCGCCGCGTCGAGGTCGCGGTGCTCCTGCTGCAGGCGCGCGAGTTCGGCCTGCAGTTCGCGCTCGTCTTGGTCAGCCATGATCTATGATAGCAAAAAAGCGGAAGGAAGTGGAAAGCCTTGCGAAGGCGGGCGCAAATATTGCGCCTGCGAAGCTGATAAGCAAGTCGCACCCCTCAAGATCCGTGCAGCTGTCCCGTGAATTTCAGGTTGGCGCCGGCGTTAGATTCGCCCGGATCAGCTCACGCTTCGTTACACACGGCGCTCAAATTTGCATGTGCGGTCTTTTGGCCCCATCGACAGGTCAAGCGACTAGTGTACACTCATTAGCCCTGGTCGAATCTCAGGTTCACCTACCGAGGAGGTTTCGAATGGCTATTCAGGCGCATCTCGTTGAACTGGAGCGTAAGCATAAAGTTCTTGAAAACGAATTGCATCAAGCTCTCCTGCATCCATCGACGGACGACCTGCGAATTGCCGAACTGAAGCGACGCAAACTGATGGTGAAGGATGAGATCGAGCGCTTGAGACAGGTAACCAGCGAAACACTTCACTGACATGTGACCATCATCCGCCGTATCATCTGATCGCAAGACCGTGCGCCTGGGATGGCGACGAGTCCATCCCAGACGCAACTTCAATCGAATTAGTTGCGATACACGACTTAGTTTCGATACGCGACGACGCAGAACGCATCTGCCTGCGTTGTCTCCCAGCGTGTCTATCGCGACAGGCTGTTCATCGCGATATCGAGGGTCTTCAGCTCGAGGCGAGATCGCCGACGTGAGCCGCGATCGCGAGCGATGACGTCAATCCAGGCGATTCGATTCCGAACAGATTGATGAGTCCGGGCACGCCGTGATCGCGCGGGCCCTGAATGACGAAATCCTGCGACGCCACGGCCGGCGGTACGATCTTCGGCCTGATGCCGGAATAGCTCGGCATCAGCGCCCCATCCGGCAGCGACGGCCAGTATTTGCGGATCGCCGGGTAGAAGCGCTCGGCGCGCGCCGGATCGACCGTGTAGTCGATGCGGTCGATCCACTCGACGTCGGGGCCGAATCTGGCCTGGCCTGCCATGTCGAGCGTGAGGTGAACGCCGAGCCCGCCCGGTTCCGGCACCGGGTAGATGAGCCGGCTGAACGGTGCCCGGGCGCTGCAGCTGAAATAGTTGCCCTTGGCGAGATAGGTCGTCGGCACCAGCGGCGACGGCATGCCGTCGATCCGCCGGGCCACCGCGGGCGCGTCGAGGCCGGCAGCGTTCACCAGCAGCCGGCAGGTCAGCGTCATCGGCTGCGCGCCGCCCGCGTCGACCTCGATCGATTCTCCGGCTGCCTTGGCCCGCAGCAGCGGCGTGTGGAAGGCGAAGGCGCCGCCGGCGTCCTCGATCTCGCCGCGCAGCGACAGCATGAAGGCATGACTGTCGAGGATGCCGGTCGACGGCGACAGCAGGGCCGCCTCGCAGGCCAGGGCCGGCTCCAGCGCCAGCGCTTCGGATCCAGACAGCAGCCGCATTCCTTCGACGCCGTTGGCTTCGGCGTGCGCGCGGATGCCCTGCAGCTTCTCGGTCTCGGCCGGATTGGTTGCAACGATCAGTTTGCCGCAATTGCGGTAGGGCACGCCATGCTCGTCGCAATAGCGGTAAAGCATGCGCTTGCCGGCCACGCAGAAGCGGGCCATCAGGCTCCCGGCCTTGTAGTAGATGCCGGCGTGGATCACTTCGCTGTTGCGAGACGAAGTGACGGTGCCGATGCCCTCGGCCGCCTCGAGAACGATGACCTCGCGTCCGGCGCGGGCCAGCTGTTGTGCGACGGCAAGTCCGACGACGCCGGCGCCCACGACGACGCAATCCACTCTATCCATGCACGGTCCTGAGACGATTCGGGGAAGTCATGGTTTGCTGCAACCCCTGATGGGTGGAGCCTCGGTCCCGAGTGCGCACGCCGTTAGCAAACCGTTCATCATAGGGAGGCCATTGACCAAATTTGCTTCGTCTTTTTCGAAGTTTGCCGAACCCGTTTACCCGATCCCAATAGGTGAAGCCAGATACTGTCGCCGAATACCGCGGGTGATTGATGGCTGGCAAGAATTGGCAGGCGAGCGACCGAAACGCGTTTTCTGCGTGCGTCGTTGCGGCCTCGATGGCCGCCATGGCAGCGTGGGCGGCTGCGCCGACGCGCGCCTGGGCTGCGTCGTCCGATTTCTCGCCCTCCGGCTACCTGGGCACCATCGAGCCGGACGTGCTCTGGGAAGTGTTGATCGCCGGGGTCGTCGTCTGCGCCTTCCTCGCCTCGGTCGTGATCTGGATCCATTCGGCCTTGCGGCGCGCCAAGCGGGCACAACTGCGGCGTAATGTTTTCATCAGCTCCGCGCTCAACAATCTGAGCCAGGGATTGATGCTGACGGACGCCGCCAACCGCGTCGTCTTCTACAACCATCGCTTCCTCGAAATCTACGGCATGAGCCGGGCCGACATTCCGCCCGGTTGCACCGGCCGGGATCTGGTCGAGTTGCGGCGGCAGCGCGGCCTGCTCAATCTGACGGTCGAAGACTATGCGCGCCAGGCGCGGGAGCCGGACGGGTGCCTGACCGAGCTGCCCGGCGGACGTGTGGTGCGAGCCCAGATATTCCGTCTTCCGACCGGCGGATCGATCGGCATCCACGAAGACTGCACGGTGCAGCGCCGGCTGGAGCGCGAGCTCGCCTCGACCAAGCAGTTCCTGGAATCGGTGGTCGATCAGGTTCCCGTCTGCGTCGCCGCCAAGAACATCGACGACGGCCGCTACATCTTCGCCAACCGAGCATTCGAGCAGTTCTCTCGGATGCCGCGGGATCAGATCATCGGACGGCGCCCGAGCGATCTCTTCGGCGACGCGACCGCGGCCGACATCGCGGCTGCCGACCGCGAAGCGATGCTGGCGCCCGGCACCACCTATTGCAGCGAGCTGGTCGTTCAACGCGGCAACGACAAGCGCATCCTCGAAGCCCATCGGGTCGTTGCACGCAACGACAAGAACGAGCCGCAGTTCCTCATCGCGCTGTTCGACGATGCCACGGAGCGGCGATCGCTGAGCCGCGAGCTGGAGAACAGCAAGAAGTTCCTGGAGCTGGTCGTCGACAACATTCCGGTCTCGCTCATCGTCGAGAGCGTCAGCGACGGCCGCTATCTGCTCGCCAACCGCAGCGCCGAGATCATCCTCAACCGCAAGCGCGAGGATGCCACGGGCCTGACCGCCGCCGACATTTTCAATCCGCGCGAGGCCAGACTGATCATGGCGCGCGACGAAGCCGCTATCAAGAAGCGCAGCCTTCTGACCGAGGAACATCCGATCTCGACCAAAGACGGTCTGCGGCTGTTCCTGACCCGACGGGCAACCGTGCTGGGCGAGACCGGCGAGCCGCAATATCTGATCAAGACCTATGAGGACGTCACCGACCGGCGCCAGACCGAATCGCGGATGGCGCACATGGCCTATCACGACGGCCTGACCGATCTGCCTAACCGCGCCGCGTTCCTGCAGGCCTTGAGCCAGATGATCGAGGCCTGCGCGGACACGGATGAGGAGTTCGCGGTCCTGAACGTCGATCTCAAGGGCCTGAAGGACGTCAACGACGTCTTCGGCCACGCCATCGGCGACAAGCTGTTGATCGAGGTCGCCCGCCGCGTCCATGCCGTTGCCCGGGGCGGGGTGGTCGCGCGTCTCTCCGGCGATGAGTTCGGGCTGATCATCGACGGCAAGCAACCGGAGATGGGCAGGGCGCTGGCCGAGCAGTTGGCGGCGGCGATCGCGGTGGACTTCCAGATCGACGGCAAGTCGATTCGCACAGCGCTGACCACGGGCATCTCGGTGTTCCCGCACAATGGTTCGGATCCGGCGTCGCTGCTCGCCAATGCGGGTGCCGCTCTGTTCCGCGCCAAGGCCAAATCGCGCGGCAGCATCACCTTCTACGAGCCTGAAATGGATCAGCAGATCCGCGACCGCCGCGTTCTGCATCAGGAGCTGTCTGTCGCGATCAAGCATGGCGAACTTTCGCTGTACTTCCAGCCGCAGGCCGCCTCCGGCCGCACGGTCGACGCCAGCGAGATCATCGGCTTCGAGGCGCTGGCGCGCTGGCAGCACCCGGTCCGCGGCTTCGTGCCGCCGAGCGACTTTATTCCGCTCGCGGAAGAGAGCGGCCTCATCGTCGAGATGGGCGAGTGGATCCTGCGCGAGGCCTGCCGCGAGGCGGCGTCGTGGCCGAAGCCGCTGCAGGTCGCGGTCAACCTGTCTCCGGCCCAGTTCGTTCATGGCGACCTTGTCGCACTGGTCCATTCGATCCTGCTCGAGACGGGGCTCGCGCCCGGCAGGCTCGAGCTCGAAATCACCGAGGGTGTGCTGATCGAGGATTTCGATCGTGGTGTCGCGCTGCTGCGCCGGCTGAAGGCGCTCGGCGTTCGCGTCTCGATGGACGATTTCGGCAGCGGCTACTCGTCGCTGAGCTACCTGCAGGCCTTCCCGTTCGACAAGATCAAGATCGACCGCGCCTTCGTCATGAATATCGGCCGCAACCCGCAATCGGCGGCGATCATTCGTGCGGTCATCGGTCTGGGTCACGGCATGAACATGTCGATCGTGGCGGAAGGCGTCGAGACGCCCGAGCAGCTCGGCTTCCTCGCCGAGCAGGGCTGCGACTCGGTTCAGGGCTATCTGCTCGGCAAGCCCCTGCCGATCGACAAATACGACGGCATCGTCGGTCGCGCTCACGACGACGACGACGCGTCCGTTCGCAAGACCGGCTGACCGGGCACTCGTGGTCAGAGGCCGTTGCGCAACAGCGCGAATTTATCCGCGCGCATGACAGCTAAGCCGCTACGAGAATCATCTCCGCCGGTCTACGATCGTTCGTCCTGGCACGCTCGAAGACCTTGCGTATGGCGGACTACGATCTTGCGATCATCGGCGGAGGTCTGAACGGCGTCAGCCTGGCGCGTGATGCGGCTGGCCGCGGTCTGCGCGTGCTCCTTGTCGAGCAGGGCGATCTCGGCGGCGGCGCCTCGTCGGCCACGTCGCGGCTGGTGCATGGGGATCTCGCAGCGCTGGAGCGCCGCAGCTTTCTGCGCGTGCGCCGCGCGCTCGCCGAGCGCGACGTCTGGCTCACGGTCGCGCCGCATCTGGTCCGACCGATCCGCTTTGCTATTCCAGCTCACGCCAATGAGCGGCCGCCATGGCAACTGCGCGCAGGACTCTGGCTCTACGACCGCCTCGCTGCGCGCAACCGGCTGCCGGCAGCGTCGGCGCTCGACGTCACGCATCATCCGATCGGAGATGCCCTGAAGCGTCCGATCGGGACGGCATTCGACTATTCCGATTGCGTGGTCGACGATTCCCGCCTGGTGGTCCTGACCGCGATGGATGCTGCCGAGCGCGGCGCGTCGATCCGCACCGGCGCCCGCTGCGTGCGGGCCGACCGCGACCATATATGGCGTCTCGCCATCATCGACCGCGGCCATCGCCGCATCGTCACCTCCCGCGCGCTCGCCAACGCCACCGGCGCGTGGAGCGTCTCGACGGCGGAGACCGTGCTGCGTCAGCCGCCGCCGCGGGTCACCGCGCGGCAGGTCAGCCAGATCATCGTGCCGCGGCTGTTCGATGTCGAAGCGGTCTACGTGTTTCAGAATTCGGATGGACGGCTGATCTTTGCCCAGCCCTACGAGCAGGATTTCACCCTGATCGGCACGGTGGTCCACGGCTTCAAGGGCGACCCAGCCGTGGTGGCGGTGCCGGCGGCAGACGTGGCCTATCTCTGCAAGGCGGCGAATCGCTATTTCCGCTCGGACATCCAGCCTGCGGACGTGGTCCGGAGCGTGGCCGGCGCCAACATGATGGTGCTGCGCGCCGCCGACAGCGGGCGGCTGGAAACGGTCGTGAGCCTCGATGCTGGCCGCGCCAAGGCGCCGCTCCTGACCATGTGCGGCGGCGACGTCACGACAGCCCGGCACCGGGCCGAGCAGGCGGTCTCCCGCCTCGCGCGCTTTTATCCAATGTCGCCACGCTGGACTGCGAGAGCGCCGCTTCCGGGTGGCGATTTCGCGTGGGACCGTTTCGAGGATCTCGTCGATGACGCACGGGAGCGCTGGCGCTTTCTCAGCGAAGCCGAGGCCCGGCGGCTGCTCGGCGCCTACGGCACCCGGCTGGCGGACATTCTTGGCGAGGCGAGATGCCGGGCCGATCTCGGGCAGGCGTTCGGGCCGCAGCTGACCGAGGCGGAGGTCCGCTACCTCATGGCGCGCGAATGGGCGCGGTTTCCCGACGACGTGCTGTGGCGGCGGACCAAGCTGGGTCTGACGCTTCCCGCTGCCGAACGCGATGCGCTCGCTGCGTTCATGACCACTGCGGCCTGTGGCCGGGGCACGCCGCTGGCCGTTGACGCGAGCGGGGATAGTCCGGCCCGCGCGGTTGAGCTGCAATCCGTGGGCGGCTAGCTTGCCGACCGGTCGGCCGTTGTGGCCGGGCAGGGTGATTTGATCGGGACATGGCTGACGACATCGCAAACCCAGCGCCTGCCGGAGAGCCGGCAGCATCACCAGCGCCGGAACCGCGTCCCGATGCTCAGCCGCCGATCCTGCGGATCGAGAACCTCGTCAAGACCTTCGGCAGCTTCCGCGCCGTCGACGGCGTCTCGCTCGACATCCGCGCCGGCGAGTTCTTCGCGCTGCTCGGCCCCAGCGGCTGCGGCAAGACGACCTTGCTGCGCATGCTGGCCGGCTTCGAGACGCCGGATGAAGGGCGCATCCTGCTTTCGGGCGAGGACATCGCGCAGGTGCTGCCGCATCAGCGGCCCGTCAACATGATGTTCCAGAACTACGCGCTGTTCCCGCATTTGAACGTGCGCGACAACATCGCCTTCGGCCTGAAGCGCGCCGGCATGCCGCGCGCCGAGATCGCCACGCGCGTTGCCGAGATGGTGGCGCTGGTGCGGCTCGAAGGGCTGGAGAAGCGCAAGCCGGATCAGCTCTCGGGCGGGCAGAAGCAGCGCGTCGCCCTGGCGCGCTCACTGGCGCGCCGGCCGCAGGTGCTGCTGCTCGACGAGCCGATGGCTGCGCTCGACAAGAAGCTGCGCGAGAGCACGCAGGTCGAGCTGATGGAGCTGCAGCGCAAGCTCGGCATGACCTTCATCATCGTCACCCACGACCAGGAGGAGGCGATGACGGTGGCGAGCCGGATCGGGGTGATGAACGCGGGAAGGCTCGAGCAGGTCGCGGTCCCCCGACGTCTGTATGAGGAGCCCGCGTCGCGGTGGGTCGCGGAGTTCGTCGGCGACATCAATCTGTTCGAGGGCGAGGTGACCGCGCGGGAGCCGCTCCGGCTCAGGGTCGTGACCCACACTGCGGGTGAGCTGGTCGTGGCGCAGCCGATGGCTCCGATCAGCCAGAGCAAGGTCGCGGTCGCGATCCGTCCGGAGAAGATCCGCCTCGCGCTCCGTCGACCGGCCGGCGATGCTGCTGCGATCAATTGTGTCGAGGGCGCCATCACCGATGCGAGCTATCTCGGTGGCAGGACCGTCTACAAGATCAAGCTCGACGGCGGCGCCGTGCTTCACGCTGCGCAGGCCAACACCGCCCGGCTCGATGCCGACGGCTATGGCCTGAACCAGCGCGTGGTCGCCTGGTTCACGCCCGACGATTGCCTGGTGCTGGAGCGATGAGCGCGCGCCGCATCTTCTCGCGCCCGGCCCGCTTTGCGGCGATCGCGCCTTACATCTGGATGGTGCTGTTCTTCCTGGTGCCGTTCGCCTTCGTCGCCAAGATCAGCCTGTCGCAGACTGCGATCGCGCAGCCCCCCTATACGCCGGTGTTCTCGCTGGCTGATGGTTTGTCGTCGCTCCGCGACGCCTTTGCGGCGTTGTCGCTCGACAATTTCCGTCTGCTGCTGTCTGACGATCTGTATCTTTCATCCTATCTGCGCAGCGTCGTCGTCGCGGCGACGTCGACGGCGATCCTGCTCTTGATCGGCTACCCCATCGCCTATGGCATGGCGCGGCTCCCCAGGCGCTGGCAGGGCATCGCGATGATGCTGGTGATCGTGCCGTTCTGGACCTCGTTCCTGATCCGCATCTACGCCTGGGTCAACATCCTGCAGCATGACGGCCTCCTGAACCAGATCCTGCTCGCGCTGCATCTGGTGTCCACGCCGGTGGTGTGGCTGTCGACCGACAGCGCGATGTATGTCGGCATCGTCTATTCCTATCTGCCGTTCATGATCCTGCCGCTGTTCGCGACGCTGACCAAGCTGGAGCCGGCCTTGGAAGAAGCCGCCGCCGATCTCGGCGCCTCGCCGCGCGAGATCTTCTGGCTGGTGACGTTTCCGCTGTCGCTGCCCGGCGTCGGCGCGGGCGCGCTGCTGTGCTTCATCCCGGTGGTCGGCGAGTTCGTCATTCCCGATCTGCTCGCCGGGTCGAAATCGCTGATGATCGGCCAGACGCTCTGGCTCGAATTCTTCACCAACAAGGATTGGCCGGTGGCCTCCAGCATCGCCGTGGTCCTCTTGGTCGTGCTGCTGCTGCCGCTTCTGCTCTACGACCGGCTGCAGCGCCGGCAGTTGGAGGAGAGCAGGTGATGGATGGCGCACAGCAAGGCACGCTCTCTCGCTCCCCTCCCCCTTGCGGAGAGGGGTTGGGGGTGGGGGTCCGCATTGGCGGTCTTTGCTGGGTGCCCCCCTCCCTGACCCTCCCCCACAAGGGGGGAGGGAACGGAGAGGGTTTCACTGGGATTGAGGGAGGAGGAGATCGTGCCTAATCCCTCCCGCCTGTCGCGCTTCAACGTCGCGTCGCTGACGCTTGGGCTCGCCTTTCTTTACCTCCCGATCCTGATCCTGGTGATCTACTCGTTCAACGCCTCGCGCCTGGTCACTGTGTGGGGCGGCTGGTCGCTGCGCTGGTATCACGAGTTCTTCAGCGATCGCGCCATGATCGATGCGGCCTGGATGAGCCTGCGCGTCGGCGCCACCGCGGCCACCGCGGCGACGGTGCTCGGCACGCTGGCCGCGGTGGCGCTGTCGCGTGGCCAGGGATTTCGCGGCCGCATGCTGTTCTCCGGCATGTTGTATGCGCCGCTGGTGATGCCCGAGGTGATCACCGGCCTGTCGCTGCTGCTGCTGTTCGTGGCGCTGGACGCCGAGCGCGGCTTCTGGACGGTGACGGTCGCCCACACCACCCTCACGATGTGCTTCGTCGCGGTGGTCGTGCAGTCGCGGCTGGTCTCGCTCGACCGCAGCCTGGAGGAAGCCGCGATGGATCTCGGCTGCGATCCGCTGCACGCGTTCGTGATGGTGACATTGCCGCTGATCGCGCCGGCGGTGGTCGCGGGCTGGATGTTGGCCTTCACGCTGTCGCTCGACGATCTCGTGATCGCGAGCTTTACCACCGGCCCCGGTTCGGCGACGCTGCCGATTCGGATCTATTCCGAGGTTCGGCTCGGGGTGAAGCCGGAGATCAATGCGATCTGCACGCTGGTGATCGGGCTGATTGCCGTGGTGATCATCATCGCGTCGCTGGCCTCGAAGCTGTCGAGTGATCGCGGCGAGAGCGCAGCTCCGCTATAATGACGGAGAATGCTGAGACAGCATTGATCAACGCGAGAACAGACGCAAGGCGGCGGTGACGACCGCGCGATGGATCGTGCCGCGGTCGACCGATGCCGGGTCGACGCAGCAAGCCGGATCGCTCTGTCTGCCGAGCTCGGTACTCTCCGGCAGGAAGACGTAGTGCCCGGCGTCGTCGGCGACGATCTCGAATGCGCTGCCGCTCAGTCGCTCATGCAGCCAGCGTGAGGCCGGCAGCAGCGCATCGGCGCCGCCGACCATGATGCGCGTCGGGACGTTGATCGCGGCGATGCTGTCCTCGGAGAAGCCCTGCACCGAGCGCCCCGGCGCCAGTAGCAGCGCCGCCTTGATGCGGGGATCGCGATGGGATGTGGACATGCGCGCCCAGGAGTCGCGGAAGATTGGGCTCTTCTCCATCAGCCGCGGCAGATGATCGACGAGATCGGGAAACTCGCGAGGGCCGCGGCCGTGATTGGCGCCTGGCTCGAACGGCGAGCGGATCATGATTGCGCCGATCAGGGCGGTGGCCGTGACGCCGCCGAGCGAATAGCCGACGGCGTAGATGCGGTCGAGGTTGATGCGGCCTTCGAAATCGGGATGAGCCACGATGTGGTCGATCAGCAAGGACACGTCGCGTGGGCGTTCCCATGAGCAGAGGAAGCCCGCTGCTCGGTACGGCTCGGCATTGCTGTTGCCATGATGATTGACGGCGACCGCGACAAAGCCGCGGCTTGCCAGCTCGCGCGCCAGCCATTCGGACTGCAGGCCGTTGCAGCCGGTGCCGTGAGAGTACACGACGAGAGGACAGGCGCCCGCGCTTGCAGCGAGCGGCGCATTCAAAGCCGCTGGTCCCGCTTTGAACCAGCCCTGCGGCCATGGTGCGATAGCGAGCGCCGTTTCCACGGCGCCGTTGGCGGCTGGATACCAAGCGAACCAGTCGATCGGGCGCGGCCCGTCGCCATCCCAGTTCGGCCGCGAAGCGTCCTCGAACCGTCCCTGACGAAATCCGACCCTCATCGCTCCGTCACGACTTCACGGCGCCGGCGGTGAGGCCGCCCACCATGTAGCGCTTGAAGGCGTAATAGACCGCCGCGGGCGGCAACGCGTAGATGAAGCCGGTGGTCATCAGGAGCTCCCACGGCGAATCGTCGGCGGCCAGGAAGTTGCCGAGCGCCACGGGCAGCGTGATATCCTTGTCGTTCGAAAGCAGCAGGAACGCGTAGAGGTATTCGTTCCAGGCCAGCAGCACCGCATACGTTCCGATCGCGACCAGCGACGGCATCATCAGCGGTACATAGACGAGGCGGAAGATCTGCAGCGGGCTGGCGCCGTCCATGACGGCAGCCTCGTCCAGCTCGACCGGCAGCTTGTCGGAGGCCTGCTTCAGCACCCAGATCGCGTAGGGCGAGGCAATCGTCACCATCGCCAGGATCAGCGACCAGTCGTTGTTGAGCAGGCCGTATTTGCCCATGGTGCGATACATCGGTACCGCGAGGAACGCAGCGGGGATGAAATAGGTGAACAGCGCGAGGTTCATCACCACCCGGCTGCCAGGCACGCGCAGGCGCGAGATGGCATAGGCCGCACAGGTCGCAATGATCAGTGTCAGCGCGCCCACGGCCATGGCGATCACGACCGAGTTGCCGAACTGGACCCAGAAATCGCGCAGGAAGTAATGCTGCTGGTGGAACACGATCGAGAAATTGTGCAGCGTCGGATGGTCCGGCCACAGCTTGCCCGAGAACGCGTCCTCCTTCGGCGAGATCGCGAACAGGAACATGTGGTAGATCGGGATCATCGTCCAGATGAAGACGGGAATGCCGATCAGCAGCAGCCGGGCCTCGGTGCCGACTTCGCGGAGGGTGGGGAGCTTCATCGCGACAACCGCTTCATCATGAAATAGACCAGGGGCAGCACCAGCGGCATCGCGCAGACGATCGAGGCCATGGCGAGGCTGAGCTGATCGAGCCGGAGATAGCGGATGCCGAGCGTCGCCAGCACGTGGGTGAGATCGGCCGGACCGCCGCCGGTCAGGAGATAGACGCTGTTGAAGTCTCCGAGCGTCCAGATCATCGAGAGCAGCGTGCAGGTGATGTAGAGCGTCTGCATCGACGGCCAGGTGATGTAGCGGAACTTCTGCCACCAGGTGGCGCCGTCGACCTCGGCCGCCTCGAACAAATCGTGCGAAATCGCCAGCCGCCCGGTCATCAGGATCAAGGTCCAGAACGGCAGCGACTTCCAGATGTGCATGCCGATCGCCATCGACAGCGCGACCGTCGGGTCGTTCAGCCAGTTCGGGCCATCTTCGCCGGTGAACTTGAAGATCAGCTGGTTCACCACGCCCCATTCGGGATTGAGCATGAAGCGCACCGACAGGATGGTCGGGATCGAAGGCACCGCCCAGGGCAGGATGAAGATGACCGACAGCCATTTGATCCAGCCGCGCTGCTGCACGAAGAAGCCGGACAGGAACAGCGCGATCACCATCTTCAGATTGATGCCGACCAGGAGGAAGATCAGCGTGTTGACGGCGGCCCGCGCGAAGATGGGGTCGTTGTACAGCGCGACGTAGCTGGCCGGCTCGCGGGCGAGCCACAGGCCGTAGCCGACGGGATAGACGACGAAGGCAAGGAAGACGAGCAAGTAGGGGGCAAGCATGACGATGCCCCATACCTGTGACGGTGTCAGCAGCACCGGGCGCGGCGCTTCCGCGAGCGCGGAATCGGAAGCTGAGAGCGTGATCGCCATGGTCGTCTGTTCCAAGCCTATTGCCGAACCGGCCGCAGACACTGCGGCCGGCACTTGTTGTCGTTTTCAGGATCTCAAGCTAGTGTCTCGCGAGGCGAGAGACTAGCCGGCGACCTCCTTCAGCCGCGCGATCAGCTCGTCGACGGCCTTTTCGACCGGCACCTTCTCGCTGACCACGCGGTTCATCGCCTTGGCCCAGACGTTCTCATTGTTGAGGATCGTGAACTTGTAGTTCTTGGTGAAGTCGAACGGCGTGGTGCCGCCGGTGAACTGGGTGTACACGGCCTTGCGATGGCGGTCGGCCTGCCAGAACGGGCTCTTCTGGCCTGCGGTCGTCACCGGGAACCAGCGGCCCAGCGCGCCCTCGATGTAGGGGCCGAGGTTCTCCTCCTGCATCAGGAACTTGATGAATTCCTTGGCCTGCGCCTTGTGAGGAGCATTGGCGAAGATCAGGCCGGTCTTGACGTCGGAGCGATACTTGATCGGCGTGCCATCGGGCTTGTTGGGGAAGGACGCGGTGATGATGTCCTCCTCATAGGCCTTCTTGCCCGCGGCGCGCTGCTCGGGCGTCAGCGCGGGGTTGGTTGAGTCCTCGAACCACTTCGCCGCGATCGAGATCGTGAAATTGTGGGTCATCACGATCGTCTTGTTGTGGAACGCGACGTTGTTGTCCGGATCCTTCCAGGTCGTGGACGAGGGCGGCGTGCAGCCCTTGATGTAGGTGTCGGTATAATCCTTCATCGCCTTGACGAGGCCGTCGCGCACCTTGGGGTCGTCGACCAGCAGCTTGCCGTCGTCGTCGACCAGCTTGACGTTGTAGGCGTCCATGAAGGTGTAGAACGACTGGAACGAGTCGGTGGATTCCACGCCCATCGGCTGACCGACGCCATACATGCGCTGGCCGGTGGCCTTGCGGACCGCCGGCTGCACCTTGTCGCACCAGAACGTCCAGTAGTCTTCCCACTTGGTGGGGATGTCGCTCTGCTTGAAGCCGGCCTTGCTCAGCAGGTCGCCCCAGATCTGGACGTGCATGCTCTGCTGCTTCAGCGGGAAGCCGTAATAGGCCTTCTTCTTGGTGACGTTGTTGTAGAGGTAGGCGGTCTCGAGCGTGTTCGGAGCGAACGCCGACTTCATCGGCTCCAGGATGTCGGTGAGATCCTCGAGCTTGCCTTCGTAGGCCCACTTGCCCTGGGCCTGAACGTCGTAGGTGTCGGCGTAGGCCACGTCGGGCACGGTGCCCGAATCGAGCGCGGCGACCGTCTTCGGAATCATGTCCTGGATCGCGTATTGCGACAGCTCGACCTTGATGCCGGTCTTGGCCTCGAACTTCTTGACGACGTTGAGCAGCGCATCGTCCTCGGACTTGTAGAAGCCCTTGCTCCACCAGATCGTGATGGTGTCCTGAGCGATGGCTGGTGCTGCAGCGCAAAAAAGCCCGGCGGCTGCGACTGCGATTGAAAGCGCACCCATTCCCCTGGATTTCACGTGTCTCTCCCTGATCCGCCGATCTTGCTTGATCGGTTGTGGCGGGACACTAGCCCAGGGACCCGACGTGATCCAGAAGTAATATATCAGACATAGGTCGTGGCGGCGGCCGTGTATCGGCACGCGAAGCAAGCCGCGTTGGTCAGTTCTGCTTGGTGGGAGTGTCGCCTGTCGGAGCGTCAGCCTGCGGCACGTTGTCCGGCTGGGCCGGGCGCAATCCGCCGCCGGTGAATCGTTCCAGCACCGAGCGCACCGCATCCCTCGTCTTGCGGTCCTTGACCGCATCGAGTAGCGGGGCGGCGGCCGGGGCGCGGCGGATCAGGCTTTCCGGATCGGGAAAGATCAGCGGATCTTCCCAGGGGCCCTGGACGACGAAAGGCAGCTCGAAGCCGTTGCTGCCATTGCCTGACGACAGCAGGCTCGCGACGCCCTTGAAATCGTATTCCCGCGTCGGCACCGAGGCCGTGCCGGTCATGGTGATGCGCGCGGTCGGGCTCTCGACGCGGATGTCCTCGGCGGTCGCGATGCCCTCGGAGAATTTGACCGCGATCGTCAGCGAGTCGTAAGGCGTCGAACCGGAGCGGAAATTGCCGCCGCGCGACAGCGGGCTGCGCTCGAGGCGCCTCAGGAGCTGCTCGACGTTGAAGCCGGAGATCGCGCCATCGCGGCCCTGCAGGTTGGCGCTGCCATCGAGCGACTGGGCGAGCCCAAACGGGCTCGAGCCCGAAGCCGTCAGCGAGACGTTGAGATTGCCGCGTCCCGACAGCGACGACACGCCGAACATCTCGTTGGCGCAGGCCTGCAGATCGACGTCGTTGAATTGCAGCTCGGCCTTCACGTCGGCCACGGTGTCGGCACGGGCGATCCCAAACGAGCCGCGCACGATGCCGCCATACATCTGCGCCTCGCCGACCGAGAGGGCGAGCACGCCGTTGCGCAGGTTGGCGCCGAACGCCGTGCGTCCGATTTTCGAGGAGCCGACCGTGACCTTTGCGGCCGATAGCCGCATGTCGAGGTCGGTGGTGGACAAGGCCTTGAGGTCGAAGAGCTGCCGATTCCAGTCGCGGGCCCCATTGGCCAGCAGCCGGATCGTCGAAATGTAGGGGGTGAAGTCGAGCGCGTCGGCCGCCAGCGTCGCCTGCAGCGTCTGCCGGCCGTTATTGGCGTAGGTCATGACGCCCTCGGCGGTGTTGCCGTCGAGCTCGACATTGACATTGGTGAGTGCGATCGAGGCGCCGACCACGTTGGCGCGCGCACGCAAGGCGAAGCGCCCGAAGCCGCCGCCGCCGAGCGGCGTCTGCCCCGTCCAGCGCAGCGCGTCGCGGAGCGACGGGCTGTCCACCGTCAGCGTACCTTCCATCAGCGCGCTGGTGCGATTCGCGACCGTGCCGTCAAAGGCGACCTTCAGCGGCGGGCTGGCGAGCCGCATCTTCAAGCCGGACCGGTCTCCCGACAGCGCAGCCAGGAAGTCGCTGACGCTGATGGATCCCTCGATGCGCTGACCGCGCCAATCGAACTGTCCGGTCGCCGCGAACGAGCGCGAGATCGACGGCCAGGCGAGCGACAGGTCGATATCGTCGAGCCGCTCGGAAGCATGATGGCCGGTGTCCTCGTAGACCAGGATGCCGTCCTGGATGCGGATCTCGGAGAACGACATCTGGCTGTCGGGCCCCGGGCGCATCGTGCGCGCGATGGTCTCGATGAAGGGTGTCCAGTTGCTGTTGCCATCGGCCTCGCGGGTGACGTTGATCTGCGGCCGCAGCATCATGACGTCGGCGATTTCGAACCGCTGCAACAGCAGCGGCAGCAATTGCAGATTGGCGGTCAGCACGTCGACGCGCAGGGCCGGATCCTCGGTACCGCTGCCCTTCAGACCGACATCGTGGAACGAGACATAGCTGCCCGGAAACAAGGAGACGTCGATATGTCCCTTGACAACGAGCTCGAGCCCGGTCACGGCGCGGATCTGGCTCTCCACCGCCTGCCGCAATGCCTCGCGATTGACCAGCCAGGAGCTCGCCAGCAGGCCCACGAACGCGATGCCCAGCAGCACCGCGATCGGTGTGCCGAGGCGCCTCATTCCTTGGGCCATGGTCACGGACATGTCCTGGGATCGTCGGATCGCTGGTTACTCGGGATGGGCAGGGTGCGCCGAAAACCCCTGCCAACATCAACAACTTGATGCGCTTTCTTGACGCTTTCAAGGCCATGCCGCCGGTGTGGCCGGATTGCGGCGGAGCCCTGATATCCCGGACTCCGGATCGCCTCGGAGGCGCAGGCTGGTGCGACAGCTAAAGCAGGATGTGCGCGTTGGGAAGGCATCATTGACGCATTGCGAAGATTTCGCCTAATAATCCGGTCGATATCCGCGCGATCGCCGCTCTGCAGCAGGTCATTCCCGTATGAACAAGGTCTATCCGGACGCCAAATCCGCCCTTGCTGGCCTCCTCAAGGACGGTATGACCATCATGTCGGGTGGGTTTGGTCTTTGTGGCATCGCAGAAACCCTGTCCGACGCCATTCGCGAGTCCGGGGTGAAGGACCTCACCGTCATCTCCAACAATGCCGGGGTCGACGGCATCGGCCTCAGCCGGCTGCTGGAGACGCGGCAGATCAAGAAGATGATCTCGTCCTATGTCGGCGAGAATAAGCTGTTTGCCCAGCAATATCTGGCCGGCGAGCTGGAGCTCGAATTCTGCCCGCAGGGCACCCTGGCCGAGCGCATCCGCGCCGGCGGCGCCGGCATCCCGGCCTTCTTCACCAAGACCGGCGTCGGCACGCTGGTCGCGGAGGGCAAGGAGGTGCGGGAGTTCGACGGCGAGAAATATCTGATGGAGCGCGGCCTGTTTGCCGATCTGGCGATCGTGCACGCCTGGAAGGGCGACACCGCCGGCAACCTCGTCTACCGCAAGACTGCGCGCAACTTCAATCCGATGATGGCAACTGCGGCCAAGGTGACGGTCGCGGAGGTCGAGCACCTGCTGCCGGCCGGCCAGATCGATCCCGACCACATCCATACGCCCGGCATCTTCGTCAAACGCATCATCCAGGTCGGAACCGAACTGAAGCGCATCGAGCAGCGCACCGTGCGCAAACGTGAAGCCGCCGCTGCAGCCGGGGAGGAAGTCTGATGGCCTGGACGCGAGAGCAGATGGCGGCGCGCGCCGCCAAGGAGCTGCGGGACGGCTACTACGTCAATCTCGGCATCGGCATTCCGACGCTCGTCTCGAACTACATCCCGCCGGGCGTCGACGTGGCGCTGCAGAGCGAGAACGGCATGCTCGGCATGGGTCCGTTCCCCTATGAGGGCGAGGAGGATCCCGACCTCATCAATGCCGGCAAGCAGACCGTCACCGAGCTGCCGATCACCAGCTATTTCTCGTCAGCCGATTCCTTCGCCATGGTCCGCGGCGGCCACATCGACCTGTCGATCCTCGGCGCCATGCAAGTCGCCCAGAACGGTGACCTCGCCAACTGGATGATCCCTGGCAAGATGGTCAAGGGCATGGGCGGCGCGATGGATCTCGTCGCCGGCGTCAAGCGCGTCGTCGTGGTCATGGAGCATAGCGCCAAGGACGGTCCGAAGCTGCTCAAGCAGTGCACGCTGCCGCTGACCGGCGAGCGCGTCGTGGACATGGTGGTGACCGATCTGGCGGTGTTCACGATCGACAAGCACGGCAATGACGGCATGGCCCTGATCGAGCTCGCCGATGGCGTGACGCTCGACGAGGTCAAGGCCAAGACCGAAGCCGAGTTCCGGGTCGCGCTGAAGAATGCCTGAGGGCGCGACTACCAGCGCCGGCAGAGCATCTCCGCGACCTTGACGGCGAGCCGGCATGCCGCATGCTGCGCCCGGCTCGCAGCAGCGGGCGGCGCCGTCTCCGCCAACCCCTGAATGATCAGGCACGGCACACTGCGGCTGAGGCAGATCAGTCCCATCGCATAGGCCGTGTCATCCGTCGCAAGCGCGCCTGGAAACGCCGCCGAGATTTCGGCGTCGGTGCCGTCGCCATCGCAAGTCACTGTCATTCCTTCGAAGAACACGTCGATGTCGTCCAGCATGCCATTTGCGGCCTCGTGCGCGAGGCGGCAAAGCTCGGGATCGGCCGGAATGATCATTCCGCTGTCATCGATCGAGGGCGGCTCGGCCATGCTGAGCGCGTCGCGCAGCTTGATCTGAATCCGGAATGGCGCGACCGAGGTGGCGATGACGAGATCGCCGGGGCCGGCGCTGACGAATCGCGGGCCGCGGGCCACTTGCGGGAGATTCGCTCCCAGGGCGTCGGCCCGTCCCGGCATGATCAGCCACTGCGCCCCATGCTCTTCGATCGCCACTGCGGTCGCGCTCGCCACCTCGGCGATCGATCGCCCGAGGCACACGACTGCATGGAAGCAGGAATGCCTGATGATGGCGCGCGCCGCGTTGCGCTGTTCGATCAGCGTGCCCGGGCCCATCGCCTGGACCAGGGCTTCGATATCCTCCGGCGTTTCGACCACGAAACCGATCGTGTTGGCTTTGGCATGGAGAAATCGCAGCGCGTCGAGCATCGCGTTGATGCTGGCCTTCTCACGACCGTCGAGCTGCTGCCACAGCGCTTCGAGCACGTCCAGGGAGGCCTCGATGTCGGCGCCGATCACGCCCTGGCCGAGCGGGCGGCCGGGTGTCTCGCAGCGATAGAGCTCTTCGAAGGCCTGCAGGACCGTCCTGCGGTCCTTCACCGCGCAGGCGCCTTGCAGGATGCGCGCGAGAACCTGGGCGCGCTTGCTGAGTTCGAGGGGAACGGCGAGCCAGGCAAAATCAGCCAGCTCGGCCGCCTGCTCGCTTGCGGCGCGCTGGAATTCGCCGACGACCTGACCGTAGTGCCAGCTCAATTGCCACGGCGTCACCTGCCGTCCGCGATACCTGCCGCGCTCGATGCGTTCGAGCGATTGCGCCTGCAACTCGTTGCGCAGGTCGGGATCTATTCCCGATGCGCGGGAATCCAGCAGACGATAGGCGCGTGTTGCGATCGCCGGTCCGAACCATTCGTGCTCGAGGTCGCCGACCGAGAGACCGCTCGGTATGCGGATGTGGACGGTCCTGCGAAACTGGTCGAGCTCGCGTCTTGCGACCTGGGCCGCGGTCACCGAAACCTGCTGTACCTCGCACAGACCGTCGACCACACTAGCCCAGTCCCAGAAGTCGTCGCCATAGAACGGAATGCGATATTGGCGGCTCGCGACGATCCGTGCGCAAACCCGTTCGATGGCGGGAGCCACGCGATCGAGAATATCGTTGCGCGCTAGCGCGCCGTCCGTGAGACATTGATGCACGAGACGCGCCGCGCCCGCATTCACCACGTGCCAGTCCTTGGCAGCGAATTTAGGCGACGTCCGCAGATATTCGAGCGCGTCGATGAGGCAGCGTCCAGCCAGTGCGCTCGGCGAATCGTCGTCGAACCAGCTGGTGTTGCCGATCCCGTAACCATGCAGGTCGGACGTGAAGAAGACCGGCGGATGTCGAGAAATCACACTCGCCTCCTGGTCCGCTCATCGCGTCGCTCAACGGCAATTGTCTAACGTTTGCAACTCAGATGTCGCAACCGAAAGTTGTTTTGCGTGACTGTCATTTGTGCCAGTGTCAGGGCACCGTCGATCCAGCGCCGGCGTAGGTTGCAGGCAAGCGTGCTTCGAGCGCACTTTTCGAGCGGACTTATGGAGGCCGAGCATGTCAGGCGCGGATGGCGCCGAGTAGCCGGCCGAGGCGCCGCGTCATGCTGCGGCTCCATGAGGGTTGATCGCGGACAAGCCGGAAACCGAGATTGGCAGGTGGCGTGCCGGAGGCGCAGCCGCCGGCGCGCGCATCGCGGATGAAGTCGGTCACGTAGGCTCGATGCGCGCCTTCGGCCAGACGGACGCCGCAATTGCTGACGGTCTTGATGACGCGACCGGCACTATCCTGCAGCTTGCGTGTGAAGCAGGTCGAGGTCCATTCCCAGACATTGCCCGCGAGGTCGGCAATGCCGTGCTCGTTGATGCCGAAGCCGCCAAAGCCGCGCGTCTTGGGATCGTCTTGCAGGGCGGCTTCCCGTTCGTAGCGGGCGATCCAGCGCCGCGAGGGATCGGCGTCGTCGATCGAGATGCCATCGTCCTTGAATCGGCTCCCGGCCGCATAGGCCCACTCGGTATCGGTCGGCAGCCGATAGCTATCGCCGGTCTTGTGCGAGAGCCACTCGGCGTAGGCAACGGCGTCGTGCCAGCTCACCTGCACCGCCGGACGATCGATGGCGATGGGGACGTCGCGATCGAGCGCGCGGCATGCATGGGCTTCGACGCAGGCGTGGTAGTCGGCGGCACTGACCTGGTTCGTCATCATGGTCAGCGGATGATCAAAGCGGACCGTCGTGATGGGAGCTTCGGCTTGGCGGCCGTTGCGGAGATGGTCGCCGGAGTCGCGGTAGCTGATCGTCCCAGGTGCGATCTCGGTGAGGGCGGGGCCGTCGAGACCGGCGGCGCGGTCTGGCAGCCCTGCAAGAATCGGGGCCATTGTGGTCGGACCAGCCAATCCGACGACGCAGGCGAGGGTGAGCTTGATCTTGAAAGCGAGCAGCATGGCAGCACACTGAGAAGAGTGGGGGGCCGGACATGCCGGCCCCCTGGGCCGATCAGTTCGTCGTGCCGGTCGGAATGTCGGCCGGGGCCTTCACCTGCATCATCAGGTCGTCATTCCACTTGCCTTCGACCTTGAAATGGGCCGTTGCGCCGAGATTGGCCGCCTCGATCAGGTTGTGGGTGACGTAGGCGTAGATGCCGGGCTGCAGGAATTTGTAGAGCGCGGCACCGGCGGAGCCGCCGCGGATGAACCAGGTCTCGAGCCCGGTCTCCGGCGCGTTGGAGAACTTGCCGGTCTCCCAGACATAATCGCCGTGGCCGCCGATCAGATGCGGACGACTGTCGCGGTTCGCCTGCGAGTGCACGATCAGCACGTTCTCGCCGACATTGGCCGTGAGCGCATTCTTTCCGGTGAGCGCGCCGGCCTTGCCGTTGAACACCACATGGGTCGGCGTGAGCTTGCGCATGACCTCCTCGGTGTCGCTATAGGCCTCGCCGGGCGAGTCATAGGATTTGAAGTTGCCCTTGTCGTCGCGCGGGACGTAGAGGTCCTGCTCGCCGATGTAGTAGACGCGATCGTAGCGCAACGCGTGTCCGCGGCCGTCATTGAGACCGTCGCGCGGCAGCACCATCACGGCGCCGTTCATGCCCGAGACGACATGCCAGGGGATCATCGGTCCGCCTGGGGCGCAATGATAGACGAACACGCCGGTCCGCGTCGCCTTCCAGCGCAGCACGACCTGCTCGCCGGGATTGACCAGGGTCAGCGCGCCGCCACCCAGCGCTCCGGTAGCGGAGTGGAAATCGATGTTATGCGGCATGCTGTTGGTCGCGGGATTGACGAGGGTCACCTCGACATAGTCACCCTCATGGACCACCATCAGCGGGCCCGGCATCGAGCCGTTGAACGTCATGGCCTGGAAGGTGGTGCCCTTCTCGTCGATCACCATCTTCTTCTCCTGGACCACGAGCTTGAACTCCATGATCTTGGGCCCCTGCTTCGTCGCCTGCTCGTGCGCATGCACGAACGGCGGAGCCACCAGATCGACCTTCTGGCGCGGCAGCTTGAGGTCCTCGGCCATCGCGGGAGCCGCAAGCAACATCGCGGCGATGGCTGCACTGAACATGGCGGTGCGGCGGGTCAACATGGATCGCTCCTTCATTGGATCTGTTGTAGTGCCGCAATCATCATGCTCCCGTTGGAACCCGGCTTGTTTGTGCTGCAACAAGCAACTTCGCATTTGCGGAATGCGGTGGCGGGTTCGGAGCGAAATTGGCGCGGCTGCGCCAGCGCAGCGCGCGAATGAGTTGCATCGGCGAGTAGTTCTTGGGGAGTCCGGACGGGGCGCGGAGCAAAAGGGGGCTGGACTGTCCTCGCGCAACTACGCGCCGAGAAATGATCCATCCGTTTGCCGAGACCGCAGGACAGTCACGAGCACCAGGATGCGAGGTTCAAGGCATTGCACCGATCGACGATGGGCTACCGAACTCGTCAGCTCAGCCAGCGCACCGCCAGCAACGCGGCGAAGGCCCCTGCCGCCGCGAGGCAAAACATCGTGGTCATGAACATGGCGATATTGCCGAGCAGGCCTGTCGGCCCCGACTCGTCGCGGAACGATTCGAATCCGTCGGACTGGGGGATATGGCCGCGGATGCCGGCGAGGAGAGCAAATGAACGGATCAGCAGTTGCAGAGCTTCCATTGCGGTTTTCCTCGAATCGTCAATAAATCAATGATGATGTGAAATGAGCCGGCCACTTTGAGGAAGCGCAAAGTCCGAGGCGATAACCGGCGTTCTACTCGTTATCTAACGGGGCATCTGCCGGCCGCGCCTTGAGAAAGCTCAAGGCCGCCCCTCTTGCCTTATGTCAAGGACCTCCGAACCCCAGGTCGACACGCTCAGGTGACAGGCAGGACATGAGACCAGATCTTGCGGCATGCTACGGACAGGAGCGCCTTCCGCGCTACACCAGCTATCCCACGGCGCCTCATTTCTCCGCCGCGGTCGGCCCGTCCACCTACGCAGAATGGCTGCGCGCGATACCGGCGAGCGCGACGGCATCACTTTACCTGCATGTGCCCTTCTGCCGCTCGATGTGCTGGTATTGCGGCTGCAACACCATGGTCGCCAAGCGCGACGAGCCGATTGCGGTCTACGAATCGGCACTGCGCTGCGAGATCGACATGGTGGCGCGCCAGATTGGCCGGCGGCTGCAGGTCGGGCACATTCATTTCGGCGGCGGCACGCCCACCATCATGGCGCCGGAGTCCTTTGTGGATCTCGTCGGATCGCTGCGTCATTCATTTTTCGTGCTGCCATCGGCGGAGATCGCCATCGAGATAGATCCCCGCACGCTGACGCCGGAGATGATCGCCGCGCTGGGGGTGAGCGGGGTCAATCGCGCCAGCCTGGGCGTGCAGAGCTTCGATCCGCGGGTGCAGCAGGCCATCAACCGGGTACAGAGCTTCGAGCAGACCGCGGCGGCCACGAATGGATTGCGCCAGGCCGGCGTTGCCGGCATCAATTTCGACCTGATCTACGGGCTGCCGCATCAGAGCGTGGCGTCCTGTCTCGACACCGTCCGGCGCGCCATCGACCTGCGCCCCGACCGGCTCTCCGTGTTCGGCTACGCTCATGTGCCATCGTTCAAGACGCACCAACGCAAGATTCAGGACTCGGCGCTGCCGGACAGTCTGGAACGCTACGATCAGGCCTGTGCGATCGCTGATGCGCTGAAGAACGCAGGCTACGTCCAGATCGGGCTCGATCATTTCGCCTTGCCCACCGACCCGATGACCATCGCGTTCCGCGAAGGCCGGCTGCATCGCAATTTCCAGGGCTACACGACCGATGCCAACGATCTGCTGCTCGGGTTCGGCGCCTCGGCGATCGGGCAACTGCCGCAAGGTTATGTCCAGAACGCGCCGCAGGTCCGGGCCTATGAGCAGAAGATCGCGTCCGGCAGCCTCGCGACCGTGAAAGGCTATGGACTGACGGATGACGACCGCCTACGGGCCGACATCATCGAGCGCATCATGTGCGACTACGGCGTGGACCTCGACGTCATCTGCACCCGCCATGGCACGGACACCGACGACATGCTGAGATCGGCGCCGCGGCTGCAATCGCTGATCTCCGACGGTGTGGTCGAGCTCAACGGCGGTGCGCTCGCGGTGACCGAGCATTCCCGGTTCCTGGTGCGCAGCGTCGCTGCGGCGTTCGATGCGCATCTCGACGCGTCGAAGCAGCTGCACAGCCGGGCGGTCTGACCGGCCAGCTGCCGCGGTGCTTGTGCCGCGACAAAGACTGCCAAGGGTATGCCCGCTACCATTCGCGCTGGAATGGAGGCGCGCATGCCAATCTCCTTCGATGAACTGGTCGACGACGTCATGCGGCGAAGGCCGGAGACGATCCGCGTCTTTCTTGCTTTCCAGATGCGTTGCGTCGGTTGCCCGATCGCCTGTTTTCACAACGTCGCGGATGCCTGCCACGAGCATGGCGTCGATCCCGACGCGTTCCTCGCGGCCCTGTGTGCCTGCGCGTGATCAGGTCCGCGACGCGGCCGCGTCACCGGCGTTCTGCTGCGCCAGGAGGACGATCTTGTGCGGCTCGCGCAGCACGATCTTCTGACGTCCGCTTTCGACGAGGCCGAGCTGCTCCCAGCCCGAGAGGATGCGGCTTACCGTATGCAGGGTCGTTCCGGTCATCTGGGCGATATCCTGCCGGCTGATCGGGAAGTCGATCTGAACGCCGTGATCGAGCTTGCGGCCGGCCTGGTTGGCGAGCCGGAGTAGGGCATGCGCGATGCGCTGCTCCACCTGCTGCGTCGACATTTCGATCACGCGCGCATGGGTTTCCTGCAGCCGCTGGCCGACCGTCTGCAGCGTGTTCGCCGCCAGCGACGGGAACTTCGCGACCAGCCGCGGCCATGAGGCGGACGGCCAGGCCAGCACGATGCTGTCGTCGACGGCGGTCGCTGTCGCCGGATAATGTTGGAGACCGATGGCCGGGGCGACGCCGAACGTGTCCCCTGGCACCACATAGCGCACCACGATCTGGTCGCCGGTGGGCGTCGTCTTGCTGGCGCGGACATGACCGTGGAGCAGCAGGAAGAACGAGGTCGCATCGGCGCCCTGCTCGAACACTGCGCCGTTGCGGGGGACGCGAAGGGAGCGGGCTTCCCGCAGCACGTCCGTGAGATCCTCCGCGGACAGCCCCGCAAACAGCGGCAGATGCGCGACCAGCGAACGGTCGATGGAAGCCATGGTGTTCTCCGGGGCCGGCTCGGCTCAATTTTGCGGCGCTCAATAGCACGTTTTTGCGATCCGTCGGAAGTTTGTGCTGGCGCAAGTCATAGTGGGCGACGCGCAACTACATGTTAAGCACAACGCCGCGATCGGTGCGGTTCCCGTCCTTCATCGAGCGAGCATGCACATGGCCATTCCACGCAACTATCAGGGCTGGACCGTTCTCGCCAACGGTTTCAGGCCGTTCTTTCTGCTGGGCGCGCTCCAGGCCGCGCTGGCGATCCTGATCTGGGTCCCGGCTTTCTACGGCGAGCTGAAGCTGAGCTCCGGCTTCGCTCCCCGCGACTGGCATGTGCACGAAATGCTCTACGGCTATTTGCCGGCCGTCGTCACTGGCTTCCTGTTCACGGCGATCCCCAACTGGACCGGACGTCTGCCGATCCGGGGCCTGCCGCTGCTCACCCTCGTGATCGTGTGGACGGCCGGACGACTGGCCGTCACGATGTCCGCGCTGGGCCCCTGGTGGGCCGCGCTGCTGATCGATGCGAGCTTCCTTGTGCTCGTCGTTCTGGCCGCCGCGCGCGAGATCGTCGCCGGGCGCAATTGGCGGAATTTGCCGGTGGTCGCAATCGTCGCGGTGCTGTGCGCCGGCAACATCGCGTTCCATGTCGAGGCTCATCTGCGCGGCTCGGCCGACTACGCCATTCGCGTCGGTGTTGCCGTGATCGTGCTGCTGCTCGCACTGATCGGCGGCCGCATCACGCCGAGCTTCACCCGCAACTGGCTGGTCAAGCACAATCCCGGCCGGCTGCCGGCGCCGTTCGGCCGCTTCGACATCGCCGTCGTGCTGTTCAGTGCGCTGAGCCTGCTCGGCTGGATTCTGGTTCCTGAGAGCGCGCCGACCGCGCTTGCGCTCACGGCGGCCGGATTGTTGCATGTGGTGAGGCTTGCGCGCTGGGCCGGCGATCGCACCTTGCGCGAACGGCTGCTGGTCATCCTGCATGTCGGCTACGTGTTCGTCCCGCTCGGCTTCCTGCTCACGGCGGCCGCTAGCCTCGGATGGATTCTGCCAAGCGCCGGGCTGCACGCCTGGATGGTCGGGGCCGCCGGCATCACGACGCTTGCAGTGATGACGCGGGCCACGCTCGGCCACACCGGCCAGGCGCTGACGGCCGCGCCCGCGACCCAGGTGATCTATCTGGCGATCATCGTCGCAGCGGTCACGCGGGTCTGCGCCGTGTTGGCGCCGGCGCATACCGAGGTGCTGCTACACGTCGCGGCGCTTGCCTGGGTGGTCGCATTCGCCGGCTTCGTTCTGGCGTTCGGTCCGCTGCTGCTCGGTCTCAAGCGGCGTGCGCTGGCCGTACGCCGGGCAGGATCGGTTCAGCCGGTGCTCTGATTGCGCGCCATGGCGCGCGAGAACACCACCTCGATCAGCGTGCCGGATTTCGGCGCGGCCTTGATATGGAACTGCGCCCGGTTGGCTTCGACAAGCGCCTTGGTGAGCGACAGGCTGAGACCGGCGCCATCGGAGCCTTGCTCGGAAGCCGAGGGCGCACGGAACGGTTCGAGCGCCGCAGCCACCTCCTGATCGTTCAGGCCATGACCGGTGTCGCGGACGCGCAGCGCGACCTCGCCGAAATCGGTCTGCGCGGTCGAGACGATGACCTGGCCGCCGGGATTGGCCAGCGAGATCGAGGCCGAGATCACGTTCATCGCGATCTGGCGCAGCGCCCTGGCGTCGGCGATGACCGGCGGCAGCAGTTGCGACAGCGAGGTGCGGATGATGATGCGGGCGCGGTTGGCCTGCGGCTGCATCGCTGCGACGCAGCTCTCCACCAGTTCGTTGAGATTCTGGCTGGTGAAAGCGAGCTCGAGCTTGCCGGTCTCGATGCGCGACAGCTCCAGCAGATCGTCGATCAGGGAGACGACGCGCTCGCCCGAGGCGCGGATGTCCTTCATGTATTCGGCGTAGCGGGTGTTGCCGATCGTGCCGAACCGTTCGCCGATCATCACCTCGGCAAAGCCGATGATCGCGTTCAGCGGCGCGCGTACTTCGTGGCTGATCCGGGCCAGCATGTCGGCCTTGGCGTTGGCGGCCCGATCGGCCACGCGACGAGCCTGCAGCAACTCGCTTTCGCCGCGGTGGAGCTGCGACAGATCGCGGAACACGGCAAAGAAGTTCGGACCGTCGGGCCTGGTCCGGCCAATTGCCATCGACAACGGAATGAGGCCGCCCTGAGCGATCTTCCCGAGCACCTCGCGGCCCTGATCGAACCCGCTCGACGCGCCGGCCTGCTGCACGCTGTCGAGGTAATCGAGCACCAGGCGGGCGCTTTCCGGCGCGAACAGCTCGATCAGGTTACGGCGCACCAGCGCCGCGCCATCGTGACCGAACAGCACCTCGGCGCTGCGGTTGCAGGCGTGGATGTTGCCGCCGGCGTCGAACATCAGGATGCCCTCGGCTGTGACGTCGAGGATCGCCGCAAGGTCTTCGGCTTCGGCGTGGCCGGCGGCCGGAGGCGGGGCCACGACCAGGGGGGCTGGTGCAGCCGAGGCCGGCACCGGCATCGGTGTAGCGTCGGTCGCCGTCGGAACCGCGGCCGCGGTTCCGGGCACCGGAGCGAAGATCAGGGCATGGGCGGTATCGCCGTCCCAGGTGATCGTGAACAGGCGGGCTTCCGCCTTCACCTCCTCGCTGGAGGAGCCGTCGGCGGCCGAGATCGTGACGGGGGTGCCGGCCTCGGATTTGTTCGACGCTGACGACACGCCCGGCTCGACATAGAGCGCATCGAGCCCGCCCGCCTGCTCCAGGGCCGCAAGGTCGGCGTAGCCCATCTGCCTGAAGAAGGCCGGATTGCCATAGAGCAGGCGATCGAGCCGGTAGATCAGCATGCCCGTTGGCAGCAGGTCGAGCAGGATGCGGTCGCGCTGGCTGTCGCCCTGGGCCGGCGGCTCCTCGGGGATGAGCCATTCGGTCTGCAGCCCCGCGCCATGATCGGTCGCCGTCTCCGTCGCCGATGGGGTCTGCTGCTGCGGCGGGACCAACGGATCGCTCACGCGCGATCCCGGCTCGAACGCCGCACTCGCGACGTCCGCGGCTGAGTTGCGGATCTCGCCTTCGAGCCGGGCCGACAGCTGACGCGCGAGTTCATGAAACGCACTGTTCTCCACCGGCGTGAGCACCGGATGCTTGGACTCGCCCGGAGCGCGGAACGGGACCACGTTCCCGGTCGTTTCGAGCCCGATGCCGTCGATGTGGTGTACGTCCGCCGCAATGGAAGCCTCACGCGATGACGCAGTGACGTTCTCCTGCTGCGGCGGCACATCTGCGGCCTGCACATGGTCGGATTGGGCAGGATCGGTTTCGTCGGCGTCCGGAGCATCGGCCGCGTCTGCATCGGCCAATGCGGGGCGACGCAGTGCGGCCAGCCGGTCCAGAGCGTCGAGGTCGCGACAGACGCCGAAGCCGCGATAGCCGGCATGGGTCCTGTCCTCCGTCAGGACAGGCAGTCCCGACAATTCGACCGCAAGCCGCTCGCCGTCCGCGGGCCAACTGACGACGAGCCCGCTCCAGGTCTCTTTCGTTTCGATCGCCGCACCGACCCGCCCGTCTGGATCGAGGCCTAGCGATGCAGTGAGCTCACGCCAGGGACGGCCGAGCTTGGCGGCGCTGTGCCGCCCGATCAGGCGGGTGAATTCGTCGGAGCCGATCGAGAACCGTCCCTCGGCATCCATCTGCCAGGAAAATCGGAGTGGGTGGCGGCGGCCGACTGAAGGCTCCGCCGCGCCGGACTCGGCAGGATGCGTCTCATCCGTCGTTTGCGGCACCGGCACCGGCGCCTCGAACAGGTCGGCCTTGGCCTGATCGTCGATCAGCAGGAACTCGGCCGGCGCTTCGTTCGACAGCGCGGGGGATTCGTAATCGGTTCGGCGTTCAGTCATTGCATCCACCGGAAGAGGAGGCGAAATCACGACCACGGGCCCAGCGGCAATGTGCACGGGGGCTGGTGATGCGGGGGCGGCATCTGCGGTTGGCTCTGATGTCTGCGCCAAGCCTGGCGCCTCCATCCCGTCGGCTAGGGCCGGCATCGGGACGGCCACCAGCCCGACCTGGTTGCCGCTGCCGATGCGGTAGAGCGCTGCGCGCTCGGTGCCGAACGTCACCTCGGCCATGCCGTCGATAAGCGCCGCTCTGCGGATCTCGGCGAAATCCGGCTCGCTCAGGTCGCGCGTGCCAAACAGGCGCTGTCCGGCTGCACTGATGCCGGCGAACTGGCCATCCTGGGTGAATGCGATCAGCGCATGTCCGCTGGCTTCCACGAGCCGCTTCAGGCGTTCCGCCAGCGGGACGCTGCGTCCGCCCCCGTCGGTGCTGGTGATCAGCACCGCGCGCGTGCCATCCGGCAGATCGATCCTGGTGCAGCCGCAGGTCGCGAGCGTGCCGAGCGGCGCGCCGAAGCCACGGAGGCGTTCGAGACGCAAGTTGCCGTTCTCGGGCAGACGCCGTCCCAATTGAGCGACCTGGCGGCGATGCGCGTCGGCGGGGCCGAGCGCCTTCGCGATCAGCGCCGTTGCGCTCGCCGCGCCGAGGGCGCGTGCACCGGCCGCATTGGCCCACAACACACGGCTGCCATCGGCCGACCATAGCCAAGCCGGCAGACTGCCGGCGGCGTGGACAGCCAGCCGGGGGTCGCTGAGGGCCTGCAATTCGAGATCGGCGTAGGTCATGGGCGACGACGGCGAACGGCTCTTGTGATGTTGATCGGCGGCCGGAACTGGTGGCGTTAAGAATTCGTTACTATCGCGCGTTTTGAGGGCCAAGGTCCACGGCGGGGCCGTACCCCTGTCCTGCTAAAGCTTGGATAACCTTAATGTGTTCCTCGTGAGCGCAGCGCACGGAATTGCGGCGAACCCGGGCATGGCTCGTTGCAATCCCCCCGTTGGGGACCACGGCGGAGGCGACGGCCGGTTCGCTCGAACAGCGCAGCGCGACGGTGCGGGCCGGGGCCAAGGACATCGGCGCCAAGGTCTTGTCCTATGCCGAAAGGAACGTTCAATCATCGCTCGACTACGCCCAATCGCTGGTGCACGCCAAGGACCTGCCCGAGGTGCTGCGGCTTCACAGCGAATTTGTTCAGGGCCAGATGCGGTCGCTCACCGAACAGGCAAGCGAAATGGGCCAGGCCATCGGCAAGGCTGCGATCGACACCACCAAGCCCAAGGCCTGAGGGGATGTTCTCCGCTCCCGTAAATTCTGGAAGCGGGCGCGACAAAGAGTTCCTGATAATGGAATTTCCATTGCGTTGCACAAAAACGACACGATATAGCTCTACGCGAGGTTGTTACCTCCCAGGGGCGGTTCCTCTGCGTGATCCGAAGTGACTTCCCGATTGCCGGGACGGTCCAGTCTCAATGTTTCGAAGGATACATGCCATGACCAATGCCACCGATCCGTTCTCCGCGTCCATCATCCCGTTTGAGGTTCCCGAGCAGGTGCGCGCGCTCGCCGAAAAAGGCGTGTCGCAGGCCCGTGAGAACTACGCCAAGTTCAAGGACGCTGCGGAAACGCACAATTCGGCCATCGAGGCCTTCTTCGCCAACGCCAGCAAGGGCGCCGGCGTCTACTCGTCCAAGGTCATGGAATTTACGAAGGCCAATACGACGGCTTCGCTCGACTTCGCCCAGGAGCTGTTCGGCGTGAAGTCGCCGTCGGAGGCGATGGAGCTGTGGACCGGTTTCGCGCGCAGGCAGTTCGAGACCTTCACGTCCCAGGCCAAGGAGCTCGGCGAGCTCGGCCAGAAGGTTGCGGCCGAGACGGTCGAGCCGATCAAGGAAAGCGCCAGCAAGCTGTTCAAGACGGCGGCCTGAGGCCGGCCTGATTCGAGCCAGGTGCGCGATACGGTCGTGCGCCGGTGAGGCTAGCGGAAGATCCAGGACCCGGACGCGTTGCGGCCGGGTTCGATGCTTTCTGGGCTCCCGCTTGAACGGGGGCTCACTCGGGCCGAAACGGCGTCAAAAAACGCCGGCATGGCCGGGGACTTTATCCGTTCTCGGCCTTGCCAAATTGGCCCGTTGCACCTAGTTTCCGGCCCGTTCGGACGCCCCCTCGCGGGCAGTCCATGGCGGATGCAGTTGTAGCTCAGTTGGTTAGAGCGCCTGTCTGTGGAACAGGAGGTCGGTGGTTCGAGCCCACCCAACTGTACCATGGCCAGGACCATCGCTGTGCCGTTCGCTGGCTCACCTCTATACGTGCTCCGCGCCCCATTGATCGTGCGCCGTGACTTGTAGCCCTGTCGCGACCTCTCGCGTACGGCTGTAGACTGGGCGTGTGCGCAGAGCTGTGCGGAAGCCTGAGCCCGGTCTCCGTATTTCGACGGATATATCGCCGGGGCGTGCCCTCGCTTGCGGTTTGCTGCGCCGGATCAGAAGCACGGCGTGGCGCTGTTGCTTGCGAATCCTGTCTCCTTCAATCACACTTTGCGGCAACGAGGGGGAGGGGACGATGAGAGGGATTGATCTCGATCCATGCATCTCTGCCGTACTGATCGTAGTAGCCGCGCTGTTAGTCCCCGTAACCGCACGGGCCTATACCCCCGAGCAGGAGCAGGCGTGCACGGGCGATGCGTTCCGGCTTTGTAGTTCCGACATTCCCGACGTCGATCGTGTCACCGCCTGCATGGTCCGCCGCAAGGCCGAGCTGTCGCCGCCATGCCGCGCCCAATTCGGGCCACCGCAGCGCCAGGCAGCGTCATCTGGCCGCGCGGAACGGCCGATGAGCATTCGTCCTGTCACCAAGCCGGTCACTGCGCGCGCCGGCAAAGCGAAGAAGTGGACGCGACCGGACGCGACTTGAGCGATGCCGATGGCCGCATTTGGCGGCACTCGGAATGACCGAGGTCCCTGGATGCGCACCTCGATGCGCAGCCTCAACATGTAAATGCGATGGGGCATGACCGGATGTTGTCGAACATCGCGGCCGGATCTGCTGTTTTGCCTGCTTTGGTGTGACTCAAAAACCAATCCGTTTCGGCAATCAGGAGTTACGTCTTATTAATCGCTAAATTTTTCTTCCGCGAATCAGTCCGCTGATTCATTTTCGCTGCCGGGGTCAATCTGGAGGCCAAGGTATGAACGTCATTGTTTTCGCATCGCGTAAGGGCGGCTCAGGCAAGAGCACCCTGGCCGCCCATCTCGCTGCGCAGATCAAGTCGAGCAAGTCTAGTCTGCTCATCGATGCGGACCCTCAGGGGTCGCTGACGCTTTGGCACAAGCTGCGCGGCACCAACGAGCCGCCGATCAAGACGGCCGTGAACTCGGTGAGCGCGATCGTGTCCGCCGCCCGCCGTGACGGCGTCGAGTGGGTGCTGATCGATACGCCGCCGACCATCTCGGCCGTCGTCGAGGATGCGATCAAGAACGCGACCATGGTGATCATCCCGGCCCGCCCCGGCGTGTTCGACGTCAACGCGGTGCAGGAGACGATCCAGACCTGCCGCGCCGCGCGCAAGCCCTACGCGGTCGTTCTCAATGGCGCACCGGCGCGCCGCGACGATGCCGAAAGCCCGATCGTGACCATCGCCCGGGAGGCGCTGGCGAAGTTCAAGGCGCCGGTGTGGGGCGGCCAGATCACCAACCGCGCCGATCTGCTGATGGCGCTGGGCCAGGGCGAAGGCGTGCGTGAATATTATGCGGAAGGGCGCGCCGCAGCCGAGATCGCGCGCCTCTGGGCTGCGATTGAGCGCTCGGTCCGGGCGATTCGCGGGACCGTGTCGGCTAACGGCGCCATGCACAAGCAGGCGGCCTGATCGCGGCATCAGATGAGGCATCGACGCGCGGTCTTCCGCGCGTTTTTTGCGTCGGGTCACACGATCTCGCGTGAGTGCCGATTTCGCGCCGCGCGAGAGGGCGCGGCGAGGTCAGGCGACCATCAGGAAATAGAAGGCGATAGCCGGCGTCAGGGTCAGGATCACGGACCAGATCCCGACCGCCCAGAGAATGTCTTCGACGCTGAATCCCTGATGCTCAGGGTATGGATGATCCTGCAAAGCCACGACGCCCCCGCGCTCTTTGACGTTTTCAACATCCATAGCGGAACATCTTTAAACACGAGGTTGCGGACTGCGCCGCTTTTGATCGCGTTTGTTAGCTCGGATTAACCACGGAGGTGTCGGCCTCCGTGGTCTCCGATGTGGCCCGCGGCCGCGCTGCGGCTTCGTCTCTCGGTCCGACGATTGTTTCGGGGAGCGCTCAGGCGACGCAGCTCTGCGTCCTTGTCGTCGTGCGGCGCTCGATCTCCTGGTCGAGGCGTACGGCAAGGCTGGCACCGATCTCCACCATCGGTAGTCGCACGTCGGGGCTCGCGATGATGCCGGTCCGCGCCAGCCAGTACTTGGCCGGGGCCGGGCTCGGCTCCGTGAACAGCAGCCGCGTGAGATCCTCGACCTGCGCCCAGCACGCTGCTGCCGCGTCGTGACGGCCGGCCTTCACGTGCTGCAGGATTGCGGCAAACGTCTCGGTCTCCAGATGCGCCGAGAGCAGGATGGCGCCGTCGGCACCGGCCTGCAGCGCATCGAAGCTCTGGGCGTCCTCGCCGGTGAGGATGCGAAATCCGGGCGGTCGGCGTGCGATCAAGTCGCGCGTCTGCATGCGATTGGCGCAGCAATCCTTGAGGCCTGCGACGGCCGGATGTTGTGCGAGCCGCAGCAGCGTCTCGTTGTCGAGGCCGACCGCCGAGCGATAGGGAATGTTGTAGAGCACGATCGGATGGGTGGTGCGGTCAGCCAATGCGGTGAAATGCGCCAGCAGGCCGCGCTGCGACGGGCGCACGTAAGGCGGACTCGAGATCAGATAGAAGTCGATCGGCCATTCCGCGGTTCGGTCGAGCGATTCGCTCACCTCGGCCGTCGCCACGCCGCCGACACCGAGACAGATCGGCAGCGACCGGCCGGTGGCGTCGAGCTCGTCCCGGACCACGCTGATCAGGCGGGCGCGCTCGTCCCAAGACAGCGCCAGTCCTTCGCCTGACGTGGCACCGAGCACCAGTCCATCGATCGGCTTGGCGGCGTAGTGCCGAACCAGATTGCGTAAGGATGGCTCGTCGAGCGCGCCATCGCGGAACGGCGTGATCAGGGGCAGCCAGAGGCCCTGCAGTCGGGTCGTAATGTTGGTCATGGTCCATCTCCTTGGGTGGCAGGAGCCGGAGACGGGACACGCAAAAAAGCCCCGTCCTCGCGGCGGGGCTGGTGATGCGGCGGTGAATTCGAGAGATTCTAGCGCGCGCGTCCACGTGTCCCCGGGAGGGGAGCTTTTTTCGACGACAGCTTGGCGTGCGAAGACGTGAACATGCGATCTAGATGCGCGGTGCAGGCGATGCTGTCAACGCCGCATCGGGCACGACACGGAAACATTCGGCAAAAAAATAGCCGGGCCCAAATGAGCCCGGCTGGAGGTACTGGCCAACGAGGCCGACACAATCACCTTCCAAGAGGGATTTCTGAACGCTCGCGCCACTGGAGGAGGGGGACAATGCGCAACGCCAACGCTCAGCACAACTTTAGTATGGGCTCAATGGCGTCGCAGCAACCATGCAAGCCGCATGTCAGACATGCACAATCTCACGCCGGCCAGCGCTGCGCTTTGCTCACGACGAAGTCACGGAACACTTGAACGCGTGCGACCGTTTTCAATTCCTCGGGATACACGAAGTAGGTGTCGAGCTGGATCGAATCCGACTCTCCGAACAATTGCACGAGACGGCTGTTTTCCTCGACGAGGTAGTCCGGCAGCGCGGCGATGCCGAGGCCTTGCTGGCAGGCGCGGACCAGGCCGAGGATGTTGTTGACCCTGAAATAGGCCTCGCGCGGACCGGACCCGTTGCGGCCGGCATCGACCAGCCAGCTGCGGTTCTGGAGATGCGGGGCGACTTGGCCGTCGGCCAGCATGATGATGCGATGATCATCGAGCTCGTCGAGTGTGCGCGGTGTGCCGAAGCGCTTGACATATTCCGGCGAGCAATAGGCGTGGAAGCTGATCGCGAACAGCTTGCGCTGGATCAGATCGGGCTGTGTCGGCTTGCGGGTGCGGATCGCCACGTCGGCCTCGCGCATCGACAGATCGAGCTCCTCGTCGGTGACGATCAGCGAGATCCGGATCTCCGGATAGAGCGCGGTGAATTCGCCGAGTCGCGGGATCAGCCAGTTGATGCCGACGCCCGGCGTGGTCGTGATCTTCAGGTCGCCGCTCGGGCGCTCCCGGCTGTCGGTCAGCTTGGCCCGCGCCGCCTGCAGCTGCATGAAGACGTCATGCGCGGTTCGGAACAGCAGGTCGCCTTGCTCCGTCAGGATCAGTCCGCGGGCGTGGCGGTGGAACAGCGAGACTGCGAGCTCCTGCTCGAGCGCGCTGACCTGGCGCGACACCGCCGATTGCGACAGCCCGAGCTGCTCCCCGGCATGCGTGAAGCTGCCTGCTTCCGCCGCTGCGTGAAACACCTTCAGCTTGTCCCAATCCATATCCGTAAATCCATCCCGTGATCGTGGCATCGTCAGTTCATTCCGCCGCGGCGCGTTCGCTCGCGGCGTGGGCGAGGAAGCGTTCGGCCTCCAGGGCGGCCATGCAGCCCATGCCGGCTGCGGTGATCGCCTGCCGATAGGTTTCATCGGCAACGTCGCCGGCTGCAAACACGCCGGGAACGGAGGTCGCGGTCGAGCCCGGCACCACCTCGACATAACCGGACGGTTTCAGTTTCAGTTGCCCCGCAACCAGCTCGGTTGCCGGCGCGTGGCCGATCGCGACGAAGACGCCGTCGGCGGGCAGCTCGGTGAGCGCGCCGGTCTTGACGTTCTTGAGTCGGACATGCGTGACCTTGGATGGCGAGCTGGCGCCGCAGATCTCATCGAGGGCGCTGTCCCAGACGACCTTGATCTTGGGATGCTTGAACAGCCGCTCCTGCAGGATGCGCTCGGCGCGGAAATGGTCGCGCCGGTGCACGACGGTGACGGTCGAGGCGAAATTGGTCAGGAACAGCGCTTCCTCGACCGCGGTGTTGCCGCCGCCGACGACGATGACTTCCTTGCCGCGATAGAAGAAGCCGTCACAGGTCGCGCAGGCCGAGACACCGAAGCCCTTGAAGGTCTCCTCCGACGGCAGCCCGAGCCAGCGCGCCTGGGCGCCGGTCGCCAGGATGACGGTCTCGGCGAGGTAGACGTCACCGGAGTCGCAGGTCAGGCGGAACGGACGCTGTCCCAACTCCAGCTTGGTCACGAGGTCTGTCTTGATCTGGGCCCCGACATGCGTCGCCTGCTTCTCCATCTGCTCCATCAGCCAGGGACCCTGGATGACGTCGGCAAATCCCGGATAGTTTTCCACGTCGGTGGTGATGGTGAGCTGGCCGCCGGGCTGGATGCCCTGGATCAGCACCGGCTCCAGCATAGCTCGTGCCGCGTAGATCGCCGCCGTATAGCCGGCAGGGCCGGAACCGATGATGACGACTTTGGCATGGATCGGAGCTTGCATGTGGCCGAAGACTCGCTGGAAAAGGGAGGATTGACGACGCAGCGAGCGGAATGCGCGGAAGAAACGCTCCGAAGCCCCATCGAAAATGTCAAATCCAAGTCTAAGCCATCTGGCAAGCTATGCAAGAATTGCAACGCATCTCGGCGAATTTTCCCTTCACGACCCGGTCAACAGGGGAAATCTAAAGTAATAAAATTGCGCGAATTGACCGGCTTGCGCTAAGAGAGTTGCCCATCGTCTCCCCGGCGCCCTGCGCCTCCTCCTGTTCCGCCAGAGCCCACAATCCCCGTGTCCAAGAATCTTGATGAGATCGATCTCAAAATCCTGAGCGAAATTCAGGCCGACGGCAGGATCACCAATGTCGAGCTTGCCAAGCGGGTCGGCATCTCGCCGCCGCCTTGCTTGCGCCGCGTGCGGACGCTGGAGGAGGAGGGCTACATCACCGGCTACCGGGGCCTGCTCGACCCGCGCAAGCTCGGCTTCGACGTGACCGTGTTCGCCTCGGTCCACCTGTCGAGCCAGGCGGACGCCGACCTGAAGGCGTTCGAAGAGTTCGTGCGGTCCGAGCCGCTGGTGCGGGAATGCTGGATGCTGTCCGGCGAGGTGGACTTCATCCTGAAATGCGTAGCGCCGGACATGGCGACCTTCCAGGAGTTCGTCACGCACCTCACGGCGGCACCTCACGTCCGCAACGTGCGGACGTCCCTGGTGCTGCACAACTCGAAATACGAGGCGGCGGTGCCGCTCGAGGTCAAGGGGCGCAGCTAGGCCCGGCTGTCCTTCCGGGCCAGCCTCGCCAAGGCTGAACCCGGAAGCTCGGAGGTCGCGAAGCGAACAGGACGCGAGAGAGTTCAGTTCTTTTTGCGCAGCAGCGCGTCCAGACTGATCGAACCCCCGCCCGAGGTCGTCAGATAGAGGCAGGCAAAGCAGAGCGCGATCGCCAGCGAGCCGTTGTTGACGACCGGGAAGAAACCTCTCGGGAAGTGGCCAATGAAATAGGCGAAGGCCATCTCGCCGGACAGGATAAAGGCGACCGGGCGCGTGAACAGCCCAAGGATCAGCAATCCGCCGAGCACCAGTTCGAGCGAGCCGGCCGCACCGTACAGCGACAGCAGCTCAACTTTGGCAAACATGTCCACGGCCGGAAACTTGAAGATCTTCGCCACGCCATATTGAAACAACAACAGGCCCGTGACGAAGCGAAACAGGCTGAGCACAGCCGGTTGCCATTTCGAGAACATCTGCTCCATGTCGATCATCCCCCAATCAAAGCCATCATGATGCGACGGACCGGACCCATCCTCCCGGCACGGCTCGTCGGTTCTGCACTAGCTCATTCCTGAAAGCCCGTCACCGGCGTGTGGCCTGCAGTCCGATGAATTGACCGTGTGCTGCCGAATGCCATTGTGCCGCAGTGCGGCCGGCCAAACGACGAAGGGCCGCGCCTTCGCGCAGCCCTTGGTTTCGTCCGAACGGTCACAGGCACCGCTCCGATGCCTCGGGTCCTCAGCGCCACTCGACCTTGGCGATCTCGTAGGACTTGGCGCCGCCGGGCGCCATGACCTCGACGGTGGTGCCCATCTTCTTGCCGATCAGCGCGCGCGCCAGCGGCGAGGTGATCGAGATCTTGCCCTTCTTGGCATCCGCCTCGACCTCGCCGACGATCTGCCAGACCGCCTTCTTCTCGGTGTCCTCGTCGATCAGGGTCACCGTCGCGCCGAACTTGATCGTGTCGCCGGAGAGCTTGGTCACATCGATGATGTCGGCGCGCGCGAGCTTGTCCTCGAGCTCGGCGATGCGGCCCTCGTTGTGAGACTGCTCTTCCTTGGCGGCGTGATATTCCGCGTTCTCGGACAGGTCGCCATGCGAACGCGCTTCCGCGATATGTTCGATGATGCGCGGACGGTCCACCGATTGGCGCTGCTTGAGCTCGTTCTCCAGCGCGGCATAGCCCAACGACGTCATCGGAACCTTCTCGACCATATCTTCTCGTCCTTCAGTCGTGCGGGCGGGGGCGCGCACGATCAGCAGCTTCAGAATAGGCCTTTGCGGCTCAAAGCAAAGCCTGAAGGCCCGGCAAGACCGTCCCGTCAAAGGCCGGTACAACATCGAACGGGGCGGCGGGTTCCTGAAAGCTTCTATTGCCGATTGTTGCCAACCGCTTAGCGGGCGTTCGCCCGCGCGCTGCGATTAGTTTTCGGAAAAGTAACTCTGCAGGGTGCGGACCTCAAGGTCTCCCCCGAGATAGGCACGGATGCCTTGCGCGGCCGCCACGGCACCCGAAAGAGTGGTGTAATACGGCACTTTATGCAAGAGGGCAGCGCGCCGCAGCGAACGGCTGTCGGCCAGCGCCTGCGGGCCTTCGGTGGTGTTGAAGACCAGCTGGATGTCACCGTTGGTGATGGCGTCCACGATGTGCGGCCGTCCCTCCAGCACCTTGTTGATCTTCTCGGTCGGCACGCCCTGGTCGGTCAGGAAGCGCTGGGTCCCGGACGTCGCCACCACCTTGAAGCCGAGCTCGTACAGCATCCGCACCACCTCGGTGATGCGCGCCTTGTCGCTTTCACGTACTGACACGAACACCGTGCCTTTGCGCGGCACGCGTGTGCCGCCGCCGAGCTGGCTCTTGGCGAACGCCACGGCGAACGAGCGGTCGATGCCCATCACCTCGCCGGTCGAGCGCATCTCCGGGCCGAGCACCGTGTCGACGCCCGGGAAACGGGCGAACGGGAAGACCGATTCCTTGACGCCGACATGCTTGAGCGCGCGCTTCTTCAGGCCGAAATCGGCGAGCTTCTCGCCGGCCATGATTCGGGCGGCGATCTTGGCGACCGGCGTGCCGACCACCTTGGCGACGAAGGGCACCGTGCGCGAGGCACGCGGATTGACCTCGAGCACGTAGATCGTGCCGTCCTTGATCGCATATTGCACGTTCATCAGGCCGACGACGTCGAGCCCGAGCGCCAGCTCGCGGGTCTGCCGCTCCAGCTCGGCGATGGTCGCCTCGTCGAGCGAATGCGGCGGCAGCGAGCAGGCCGAATCGCCGGAGTGGATGCCGGCCTCCTCGATGTGCTCCATGATGCCGACGATGAAGGTGTCCTTGCCGTCGGAAAGGCAGTCCACGTCGATCTCGGTCGCGTCCGACAGATAGCGATCGAACAGCAGCGGGTTCTTGCCCAGCACCGTGTTGATCTGGCCGGTCTTGTCGTTCGGGTAGCGCGCCTTGACGTCGGCCGGCACCAGCTCGGGCAGGGTGCCGAGCAGGTAGTCGCTGAGCTGGTTGTCCTCGCGAATGATCTGCATCGCGCGGCCGCCGAGCACGTAGGACGGGCGCACCACCAGCGGCAGCCCGAGATCGGCAGCCACCAGGCGGGCCTGCTCGACCGAATAGGCGATGCCGTTCTTCGGCTGCTTCAGATGCAGCTTGTCGAGGACGCGCTTGAAGCGGTCGCGGTCCTCGGCGAGGTCGATGGCCTCCGGCGAGGTGCCGAGGATCGGCACGTCGGCCGCCTCCAGCGCACGCGCCAGCTTCAGCGGCGTCTGGCCGCCGAACTGCACGATGACGCCATGCACCGTGCCGTTCTTGCGCTCGGTCGCGATGATCTCCAGCACGTCCTCGGAGGTCAGCGGCTCGAAATAGAGCCTGTCGGCGGTGTCGTAGTCGGTCGAGACCGTCTCCGGATTGCAGTTGACCATGATGGTCTCAAAGCCGGCGTCGGACAGCGCGAAACAGGCGTGGCAGCAGCAATAGTCGAACTCGATGCCCTGGCCGATCCGGTTCGGACCGCCGCCGAGAATGATCACCTTCTTCTTGTCGGACGGCGCGCTCTCGTCGGCGAGTTGGCCTGCGAACAGCGTTTCGTAGCTCGAATACATGTAGGCGGTGGGCGAAGCGAACTCCGCCGCGCAGGTATCGATGCGCTTGAACGCCGGACGGACGCCCAGCGCCTGCCGCTTGGCCGCGACGTCGGCTTCGGTGGTGTTGGTCAGCACCGCGAGCCGTGCATCCGAGAAGCCCATCGCCTTCAGCGTGCGCATGCCGCTCGCGTTCGGCGGCAGGCCGTGCCGGCGGACCTTGTCCTCCATCTCGACGATGCCGCGCATCTGCGCCAGGAACCACGGGTCGATCTTGCAGGAGTTGAAGATGTCCTCGTTCGACCAGCCCAGCCGCATCGCCTGCGCGACCTGCAGGAGACGGTTCGGCGTGGGCGTGCCGAGCGCAGCCCGGATCGCGTTCTTGTCGTCGCCGCGCCCGAGACCTTCGATCTCGATCTCGTCGAGGCCGGTGAGACCGGTCTCGAGACCGCGCAGCGCCTTCTGCAGGCTCTCCTGGAAGGTGCGCCCGATCGCCATGACCTCGCCGACAGATTTCATCGAGGTCGTCAGCGTGGTCGAAGCCCCCGGGAATTTCTCGAATGCAAAGCGCGGGATCTTGGTGACGACGTAGTCGATGGTTGGCTCGAACGAGGCCGGGGTCGCGCCGCCGGTGATGTCGTTGGCGATCTCGTCCAGCGTGTAGCCGACCGCGAGCTTGGCCGCGACCTTGGCGATCGGGAAGCCGGTCGCCTTGGAGGCCAGCGCCGAGGAGCGCGACACGCGCGGATTCATCTCGATCACGACCATGCGGCCGTCGGCCGGGTTGACGCCGAACTGCACGTTGGAGCCGCCGGTCTCGACGCCGATCTCGCGCAGCACCGCCAGCGAGGCGTCGCGCATGATCTGGTATTCCTTGTCGGTCAGCGTCAGCGCCGGCGCGACGGTGATCGAGTCGCCGGTGTGCACGCCCATCGGATCGAGGTTCTCGATCGAGCAGACGATGATGCAGTTGTCCTTCTTGTCGCGGACCACCTCCATCTCGTACTCCTTCCACCCGAGCACCGATTCCTCGATCAGCACTTCGTTGGTGGGGGAGGCGTCGAGACCGCGCTCGATGATGTCGAGATATTCTTCCTTGTTGTAGGCGATGCCGCCACCGGTGCCGCCCATCGTGAAGGAGGGACGGATGATCGCGGGCAGGCCGATCTCGGACAGCGCCATCAGCGCCTGGCCGAGCGCATGCTCCTGGTAGCGCTTGCGGCGCTCGTTCTCGCCGAGCGTCCATTGCCGGTCGAGCTCGTCGCGCGCGGCGCCCGTCAGCGTCTCGCGCTCGGCCAAGTATTTGTCGCGATACTGCTTCTTCAGCGCCGACGCATTGGCGAGCCGCGACTTCGGCGTCTGCAGCCCGATCTTCTCCATCGCGTTGCGGAACAGCTGGCGGTCCTCGGCCTTGTCGATCGCATCAGCCGTGGCGCCGATCATCTCGACGTCGAACTTCTCCAGTGTCCCCTGCCGGCGCAACGACAGCGCGCAGTTCAGCGCGGTCTGCCCGCCCATGGTCGGCAGCAGTGCGAAGCCGCCGGGGATGACGTGGCGTTCCTTCTCGATGATCTTGGCGACGATCTCGGGCGTGATCGGCTCGATATAGGTCGCATCGGCCAGCTCCGGATCGGTCATGATCGTGGCCGGATTGGAGTTGACGAGGACGACGCGATAGCCCTCCTCCTTCAGCGCCTTCACCGCCTGCGTACCGGAATAGTCGAATTCGCAGGCCTGGCCGATCACGATCGGACCGGCGCCAATGATCAGGATGGTCGAGATGTCGGTTCGTTTCGGCATTCAAGCTCACGGGCAAGGAACGGGCAGGAATTGGGCACAAAAAAAGGGCGCGCGTATCGCGCGTCCCCGTAAGGCCCAGGCGCGACCAGTGCTCGCGCGCGAGCGGTCTTTAGACCAGTTTCCTCTGAGCGAAAAGGGTTTTGGGCCGAAATCAACGGCCAATTTGGCGGAGAGGGGCGGAGGGGCGCCCTGCCGTCGCTGGCTCGCCGAGCCGAAGCTGCGCAGCAGCGAAGGCTGGAGGCCCGGCCTGGACTTGAACCAGGTTCAAGAGCGTTGCACCGCTCTTCGCGTCGTAGCTTCCGCCACCGGGCCGAGGGTGATCTTACCTCTCACGGCCGCGTGAGCCAGCCCGTGTTTCAGTTAACCCTAATCCAGTTGCTTGATGTTGGCAGTTGCGGCGGGCTGGTCGGCCCACGCGGTCACCCGGTTCCCGTCATCGGCCGAGCCACGAAGGTCATCCGCCAGGGATTGTGGCCGATATTCTTGGGCGCCCGGACGGCGCTGAGGTCGGCCTTCTTCAGTCTCGCCAGGATCTCGGCCTCGCTGTAGTGCTGCAGGCCGACCTTGGTGCGCAGTTGCCGGTAATCCGACAGCGCCGTGGCGACCAGCCCGACCAGGGCATCCTTGAGGAAGCCGTCCCGTGCGGCGAACATCAGCAGCGCGAGCACGTCACGGCCCATGCCAACGTCCGGACGCAGGACGTCGCCGAGGATGAACTTTCCCGACGGCTTCAGCAGCCGCCTGATCACGGCCAGGGCCGCGTCGAATTCCGCCTCGCTCATGTACTGCGCCACGGAGTTCATGACGACGAGGTCGATCGAGCCTTCCTGCATGTTGCGCAGCTCGTCCAGCGACCGCACGCGGATCTTGGTGTTGGGCGCGAAACGCGCGATCAACCGGCCGCGCACGCCCGGCGCCGGCTCGGCCAGGATCAGCGTCATGCATGCGTCGGCGACCTTGGCGGCTGATAAGGCCTCGCCGCAGGAATAGTCGAGAACGACCGCGTCGGGCGAGGGAATATACCCGACGATGTCACGCGCAATCCCCTGGAAGTGCAGGTCGCGATGCAGCTTGCTCGCATAGATCGTGTGCGTGGAATCGTAATAGTCGATCCAGTCGTCCATGGCGTGTTCCGGCAAACACAGTTCCTTGATCGGAACTGGAGGGGTCAGCGAGCGTTAACGGGTCCGATCACCCGTGTCCATCGCTGCTTCTAACAGGAAGGTTAGGCCGTGAGTAAAGCAAAGACCGACAAGACCGCCCCCGAGCTCGATACCCCGACCGATCTGTCGCCGGACGCCGTAAACAAGATCTCGACAGCTTTGAACACGCTGCTTGCCGACGCCTTTGCGCTCTATCTGAAGACCAAGAACTTCCACTGGCACGTCAGCGGACGGCATTTCCATGACTACCATGAGATGCTGGACGAGCAGTCGGACGCGATCTTTGCCACCACGGACCAACTGGCCGAGCGGGTGCGGAAGCTCGGCGGCACGACGCTGAAATCGATCAGCCAGATCAGCAAGCTGCAGACCATCAAGGACAACAACGAGGAGTATGTGCCGCCGCGCGAGATGCTGCGGGAGTTGATGGAGGACAACAAGCACATCGCGGCTGCGATGCGGAAGGCGCACGGGCTGTGCGACGACAATGACGATCCGGCCACCGCGGGATTGCTGGAGACCTTCATCGACGAGACCGAACGCCGCACCTGGTTCTTGTTCGAAGCGAGCCGCCAGGAAGGCAGCAACGCGGCATAAGCGGGCCCGCGTTGAGTTGAGCTCCGGGCGAGCTGCGAGGACGTGGGGCGCCCGTCCGGCCTCGATGCCGGCTCCGGCTCATATCCACGCCGCACTATCCGGAGTGGCCGAGTGCCGACCAACTCCGATAGATCATGTAAGCCGCCACCACGAACACCACGGTGGCAAACACCTTGTTCAGGGTGCCGCGCGTACCGGACAGGCGAGCGGCCAGCTTCGCACCGACCAGGCCACCGGCGATGCCGGCGACGAGAAAGGTCGCCGCCAGCGCCCAGTCGACCAGTCCCGACAGCGCGTAGTTCGCTGCGGTCGTCAGTCCGAACGCCGTGACGGACACGAGCGAGGAGCCGATCGCGTAGAGGATCGGCATGCCTGTCGCAAACATCAGAGCCGGAACGATCAGGAAGCCGCCGCCGATGCCGAAGAAGCCGGACAGCATTCCCGTGCCGAAGCCGAATGCCAATAGCGGCAATAGATTGTCGCGTGAAAGCTTGACGTCCAGCTGGCTGTCCGTGCCGCGCTTGCGCAGCATCAAGAGGCCGATCACGATCATGACCAGGGCGAACAGCAGCAGCAGCTTCTGGCCGTCAACCATCTTGCCGAGCGTCGAGCCCGCGAAGGCGCCGACCACGCCCGTTGCAGCAAATACCAGCGCGCAACGCCATTTGACGTTGCCGGAGCGGGCATGATTGGCGAGATTGGCCGCCGCGTTGATCGCCACGGCGACCGCGCTCGTGCCGATCGCCACGTGGGGATTGCCGACGCCCACCAGATACACCATGAGCGGCACGGCCAGCACCGATCCGCCCCCGCCGATCAGGCCGAGCGTGAATCCGACGAAAGAGCCGGACAGCGAGCCGAGCGCAAGCTCGGCAGCGGACAGCGTCATCCTGTGATGCTCCGGAGTGGCATGCCGCGCCGGTGCGCGGACGCTGCCAAATGGGAAAGCCGAGCCGCGACGTCTGCCGCGTGCTCGGCGGGGCGGAGGGGGGTCTTAGAGCGTGTTGAGCGGCACTTTCAGGAAGCGCCGGCCGTCCTGATCGGGCGTCGGCAGCCGTCCCGCCTTCATGTTCACCTGCAACGACGGGATGATCAGCTTGGGCATGTCCAAGGTGCGGTCGCGCGCCTCGCGGGCGGCGACGAACTGATCCTCGGTGATGCCGTCGCGGACGTGGATGTTGTGCGCGCGCTGCTCGGCCACTGTCGTTTCCCAGCGAATGTCGCGGCCGTTCGGACCGTAGTCGTGGCACATGAACAGCCGCGTCGCGTCAGGCAGCTCCAGCACCCGGCGGATCGAGCGATACAGCGTGCGGGCGTCGCCGCCGGGAAAGTCGGCACGTGCCGAGCCGCCGTCCGGCATGAACAGCGTGTCGCCGACGAAGGCGGCGTCTCCGATCACATGAGTCATGCAGGCCGGCGTGTGCCCCGGCGTATGCATGGCGAAGGCGGTCATTGCGCCGATCCGGTAGGTATCGCCATCATGGAACAGGCGGTCGAACTGGCTGCCGTCGCGCTGAAATTCGGTGCCTTCGTTGAAGATCTTGCCGAACGTCTCCTGCACCATCCTGATGTTGGCGCCGATGCCGATCCTGCCGCCCAGCCTTGACTGGATGTAGGGCGCCGCCGACAGATGGTCGGCATGGACATGGGTCTCGATCAGCCAGTCCAGTTGCCAGCCGCGATCCTCGATCAGGCGAATGATCTTGTCGGCGGAATGGGGCGCGATGCGACCCGAGGCATAGTCGATGTCCATGACCGAATCAATCACGGCGCAGGCCCGCGAGCCTGGGTCCTTGACCACGTAGCTGACGGTGTTGGTGGCGGGATCGAAGAACGGTGTGACCTCGGGTTTCACCGACAGGTCGACCGGATGTGGAATGCCGGACATTCAAGCCTCCCTCATTCTGAAGCGACCGCGGCGAGCGAGGGCCGGCGGCTCGCGAGAATGCGGGCTGCGGCCATTCCGATCATCATGGCCGTGACAAACAGGACGATGGTAGGCGAGCCGTAGCCGAGCGCTACGAAGGCCGGGCCCGGGCAGATGCCGGCGAGGCCCCAGCCGATGCCAAAGACGGCAGGGCCGGTTGCGATCCGCCAATCCAGCGTCTGCGAGGATGGCAGGTGGAATTGGTCACCGAGGACGGGACGCCGGCGCCGGAAAACCAATCGAAAGCCGGCGAAGGTGACCCCGACCGCTCCAGCCATCACGAGGATCAGGCTCGGATCCCAGCCGCCGGAGCGGATCGCCGCGAAATCGAGGAAGTTGAGCACCTTCTCCGGATTGGACATGCCCGAGAGCAGCAGCCCGAGTCCGAAGATGAGGCCGACGGTGAACTGGACGAAAATGATCATGGTGCCTCACAGCACGTGGCGAACGAGGAAGGTGGTCGCGACCGCGGTGGCCATGAATATCAGCGTGGCGACGATCGAGCGCGGCGACAGGCTGGCGATGCCGCAGACGCCATGACCCGAGGTGCAGCCGTTGCCCCAGACCGCCCCGAAGCCGACCAGCAGCCCGGCTGCAACCATATCGATCGGACCGACCTCCAGCTTCAGCGGCGGCAGGCTCCCGCTGACGATGCGGACTGCAAGGGCGGCCGCGACCAGGCCTCCTATGAAGGCGAGCCGGCCAGCGAGCGCGCCGTCCCAGGGCGGCAGCAGCCGCGCGGCAATGCCGCTGACGCCGGCGATGCGGCCGGTCAGGCCCATCAGCATGACGGCTGCAGCGCCGATGAGGGCGCCGCCTGCGAGCGCCGTGACCGCTGTATACTCCGTGATCATATCGTCCCTTGATTCCCTCGTCGGGCGCATGTTGCAATCGGCTATCATGTGCATTATTGCATATATACGAAATTGAAGAAGTAACAATGATGACAACACAGGCCAGGCGCAAAACCCGCGAGACCATGGTGGCGGCGCTCGACGACAAGGCGGAGGAGGCGGCCGGCCTGCTCGCTGCCATGGCGAATTCGAAGCGCCTCATGGTGCTCTGCAACCTCATCGACGGCGAGCGCGCAGTCGGCGATCTCGCCGAGCAGGTCGGGTTGCGACAGGCGGCGCTGTCGCAACATCTCGCGAAGATGCGCGCGCTCGATCTCGTCGCCACCCGGCGCGATGGCCAGACCATCTACTATCGGCTGGCGAGCCGGGAGGTCCGCGAGATCCTGCAGACGCTGTATCGGCTGTATTGCGCCTGATCAGCGCGCCTGCTGCCACAGGCGCGTGAGTAGGCCACCCGCGCCGAGCACGGGATCGGTCGCGGGCATCGGCACCTCCGGAATGGTTTTCGATGCGCGGGCGTGGTTCTCCGGCGTCGGCCGCGTGATCTGCATCTTCGGTCCGGGCGGATAGGCGCCGACGATGCAGAAATCGCTGCTGGCAGCGATGCATTGATGTCCGGTGCCGGCCGGCAGGATGGCGACGTCACCGGGCCTGAGCTCCAGCTCCCGACCGCGATCGCCGCCGAAGCGGACACGCGCGGTTCCGCTGGCAACCCCCAGCGCCTCGTGCACCGTCGCATGATAGTGCAGATAGTCGTAGACGCCGTTGCGCCACATGCTGCCCCAGCCACTGGCGGCGAACACGCGCTCGATGTCGGCCGCCGGATCGGCGCCGTCCAGATCGATGACGGCCTTGTAGACCAGGAACGGCATCGGATTATTGGGCACCAGGCCGTCATCCGCGAACACGATGCTGAGCGGTTCGATCGACTTGACGCGGGGCGAGGGGGCGGCAGGCATGGCGACCTCGGAACAAAGGATGGGGCCTCGCCCTATCAACCGGCCTGCGCGGCCGCCGTTCCAGGCTCAAGCCTTGGGCAGTTCGAACACCAGGCAAGTCGTGGTGGCGTGCGCCAGCAGTCGCCCTTGCGAATCGGCGATGCGTGCCTCGGCGGTCGCGGCGCGGCGTCCGAACGACAGCGTCCTGCCCTCCGTTCTCACGATGCCGGTGGTCTCGGTCATTGCCTTGATGAAGGAGACCTTGAATTCCAGCGTGGTGTAACCGCTGCCCTGCGGGCACATCGTGTGGACGGCGAGCCCCATCGCGGAATCCAGCAGGATCGCGGCGTAGCCGCCATGCACCGAGCCGATCGGGTTGTAGTGCCGCAAGGCCGGCACGCTGTGCATGACGACCTGGCCGGGCTCGGCGCTGCAGTCGAACGGCGCGACCGTCTGCATGATCGGCGGCTGCGGCAAGGTCCCGGCAAAGATGCCGCGCACGAAATCGAGCCCGGGCATCGAGGCCAGCACCGCCAGGGGCACCACGCCGAATTCACCGCGCAGATCCGTCTCGCTCATATCGCCGATCTCCAATGTATGATGATCATCATATGAATGTGGTGCGAAAAGATCGAGGGCAAAACAGATGCCGGCGATCACAAGATTGCGGACAGAAAAATGCCCGGGACCAGCCCGGGCATTTCGAATCGTGTCCAGCTGCCGACCTCAGGCCGCGCTGCGCTTCTTCTCGCGCATCAGCTCGGCGAAGCGCTGAAACAGATAGTGCGAGTCGCGCGGGCCGGGCGACGCTTCCGGGTGGTACTGCACGGAGAACACCGGCTTGCCCTCGAGCTGGATGCCGCAATTCGAGCCGTCGAACAGCGAGATGTGGGTCTGCGTCGCGCCCGATGGCAGCGTGTCCTGGTCGACCGCGAAGCCATGGTTCATCGAGGTGATCTCGACCTTGCCGGTGGTCTCGTCCTTGACCGGATGATTGGCGCCGTGATGGCCCTGATGCATCTTCTTGGTCTTGGCGCCGACCGCAAGCCCGAGCATCTGATGGCCGAGGCAGATGCCGAAGGTCGGCGTGCCCGACGAAATCACTTGCTGAATGACCGGCACGGCATATTTGCCGGTCGCCGCGGGATCACCCGGTCCGTTCGACAGGAACACGCCGTCCGGCTTCATCGCGAGGATGTCCTCGGCGGGCGTCGTCGCCGGCACCACGGTCACCTTGCAGCCGACGCCGGCGAGCAGGCGCAGGATGTTGCGCTTGATGCCGTAGTCGATCGCGACGACGTTGAATTCCGGATTGGTCTGTTGGCCGAAACCCACGTTCCACACCCAGGGGGTCTCGTCCCAGGTGAAGCGCTGGGCGGAGGTCACCATCGGCACCAGGTCCATGCCCTCCAGCCCCGGCCACTCCCGCGCTTCCTTCTTCAGGGCGTCGAGGTCGAAATTGCCGTCCCTGGCATGCGCGATCACAGCGTTCGGCATGCCCTTGGAGCGGATCAGCGCAGTCAGCGCCCTTGTGTCGATGCCGGACAGCCCGATGATGCCGCGCGCGCGCAGCCACTGGTCGAGATGGCGCGTCGCGCGATAATTTGAGGGGTCGGTGATCGCGGTGCGCAGGATCACCCCGCGCGCGCCCGGCGTCGCCGCCATGTTCACCGTCTCGATATCCTCGTCGTTGGTGCCGACATTGCCGATATGCGGGAAAGTGAAGGTGATGAGCTGGCCGGCATAGGAAGGATCGGTGAGGATCTCCTCGTAGCCGGTCATTGCGGTGTTGAAGCAGACCTCGCCCACGGCGTGGCCTTCGGCGCCGAGGCCGTAGCCTTCCAGCACCGTTCCATCGGCGAGCACGAGGAGCGCGGTCGGTTTATGGTCCGGCCAGGCGGCGTCAGTATCGATGTGTGTCATGAGGCCTCTACATAGTGCCCCTGGCGCGCGGCGTCAAAGCGGGAAGCGGCCGATTCACACGCGATATCGGTCAATTTGGCTGGAGTTTCGAGGCATCCGACCGGAACGGATGCGGAACCGTGTTGTTTCGGGTGGGCGAACCGCCTAGACCAGCGCCAATGGATTTTGAGAGGGCGAGATCATGCTGCGTGACGACATCAACAATGCGGTCAAGGAGGCGATGAAGGCCAAGGACGAGCGCAAGCTGTCCACCCTTCGCATGGTGAACTCGACCTTGAAGAATGCCGACATCGCGGCGCGCGGCGAAGGCAAGCCGCCCTTGACCGACGCCGACGTGCTCGCCGTGCTGCAGAAGATGATCAAGCAGCGTCAGGAGTCGGTCGAGCTGTATGAAAAGGGCGGCCGCGCCGAACTCGCCGCGGGCGAGCGCGAGGAGATCGCGGTCATCTCGGCCTATCTGCCGAAGCAGATGAGCGACGATGAGGTGAAGTCGGCCATCTCCTCCGCCGTCGCTGAGACCGGCGCCGCCGGCATGAAGGACATGGGCAAGGTGATCGGCGTGCTGAAGGCGAAGTACACGGGACAGATGGATTTTGCCAAGGCGAGCGCGCTGGTGAAGGCGGCGCTGTCGGGCTAGGCCGCGCGAAGCGCCGAGCCGCCCCACATCGTCGTGCCCGGGCTTGTCCCGGGCATCCACGTCTTTAAGACTATCATCAAGAGTAAAGACGTGGATGGCCGGGCCGTCGCCGCGCCGAAGGGGCTTCGGCCCCGCAGGCGGGTCTTCGCTCGGCCATGACGGAGAGAACAATGCTCAAGGAAACGTCCGACTACGACCAGCTCACTCGCGACTTCCGCTGGGACATTCCGGCGCAGTTCAACATCGCGGTCGCGACCTGCGATCGCCACGCCGACGGCTCCGCCCGCCTCGCGCTGGTCGTCGTCGAGGAGGACGGCGCCGCCCGGCGCGTCTCATTCGATGAGCTGCGCGATTACTCCTGTCGCTTCGCCAACGTATTGAAGGCCGATGGTCTCGCGCAGGGCGACCGCGTCGCGGTGTTCCTGTCGCAGTCGCTGGAGCTGCCGATCGTCCATCTGGCGGCGTTCCGCGCCGGTCTCGTCTCCGTGCCGCTGTTCATGCTGTTCGGCGAGGACGCGCTGCAATTCCGGCTGCAGAATTCCGGCGCCAAGGTCGTCGTCACCGACGCCACGGGCCTTGCGAAGCTTGCGCGCATTCGCGACCACCTGCCGGAGCTCAAGACGATCTATGTCACTGACGGCGACGGCCTCGGCGCCCGAGCCTTCTGGCCGACGCTGGAGCGCGCCTCGGATCAATTCCCGACCGTCGCCACGTCGAGCGACGACCCTGCCATCATCATCTACACGTCGGGTACGACCGGAAATCCCAAGGGCGCGCTGCACGCCCATCGCGTACTGCTCGGCCACCTGCCCAATGTCGAGATGGTGCACGGCTTCCTGCCGAAGCCCGGCGACGTCATGTGGACGCCGGCGGATTGGGCGTGGATCGGCGGCCTGTTCGACGCGCTGTTTCCCGCATGGTATCACGCGATCCCGGTGATCGGTTATCGCGCCAGGAAATTCGAGCCGCAGGCCGCAATGCAACTGATGGCGGACTACGGCGTCCGCAACGTGTTCCTGCCCCCGACCGCGCTGAAGTTGATGCGCCAGGCCAATGTCAAGCACGAGGGCGTCAAGCTGCGCAGCATCCTCACCGGCGGCGAGTCGCTCGGCGCCGAGCTGCTCGACTGGGTGCGCGCGACATTCGGCATCGACGCGCACGAGATCTACGGCCAGACCGAATGCAATCTCGTCGTCGGCAACAATGCAAAGCTGTTTCCGATCCGGCCGGGCTCGATGGGCAAGGCGACGCCGGGCTTCCAGGTGCTGATCGTCAACGACAAGGGCGAGGAGCTGCCGCGCGGAGAGAGGGGCATCATCGGCGTGCGCCAGCCCAATCCCTGTACCATGATCGAATATTGGCGCAATCCGGAGGCGACGCAGAAGAAGTTCGCTCGTGACGTGCTGCTGACCGGCGATCTCGGCACCCAGGATGACGACGGCTATTTCTGGTATGCGAGCCGCGAGGACGACGTCATCACGTCGGCCGGCTATCGCATCGGCCCGGCCGAGATCGAGGACACGCTGCTCAAGCACCCGGCAGTCGCGTTGGCGGCCGTCGTCGGCATTCCCGACCCGGTGCGCACCGAGGCCATCAAGGCGTGGATCGTGCTGCGGCCCGGCTTCGTTGCAAATGACACTCTGTCGCGAGACATCCAGGACTTCGTCAAGGTCAAGCTCGCTGCGCATGAATACCCGCGCCACGTTGAATTCACCGACACCCTGCCGATGACGGCGACCGGCAAGGTGCTGAGGCGCGAGTTGCGGGCGCGGGGGTAGGGCGAGCTTGCTGCCGTGCGAGCCCGATGGCGCGGCTTGCGAGGCTCCCCCCCGCTCGGTGACGAGCACGAGTCCAACAACATGCGTCGGATGTGGCCGCGCCTGATCCCAGCTCTCGCCCGGTAAGGACGGGGGAGAGGACCTGCGGCGCCGCGCGGCTTCGCATCTCGCCTCACGGGACGCCACGGCTTAGACCCTGTCCGCTGCCTACAAGTTGAAATTGAAATCCTCGCCCTACCGCTGTTAGCATCATCGCCAACAAGAACAGTCAGGAGGGCACGCCGATGACCGCATCCGTCTCGGGACGATCCGATCCCGTGGTGCGCCGCATCACGACGGCCGATATCGCCGAAGCCTTGACGCAAGGCCTCCGTGATTTTCAGGCTCAGCCCATGTTCGGCCTTGCTTTCGGGCTGATCTACGTGCTCGGCGGCATCAGCATCGTGCTGTGCGTCACCGCGTTCGGCATGGTCTACCTGGCCTATCCGCTGGCCGCGGGCTTTGCGCTGATCGGCCCGTTCGTCGCGATCGGTCTCTACGAGGTCAGTCGCCGCCGCGAGCTCGGCCAGCCGATCACCTATGGCGCGATCTGGCGCACGATAACGTCACGCGGCGAGATTGCCTGGATGGCGTTCGTGACGCTATTTTTCTTCATTATCTGGATGTACCAGGTGCGCCTCCTGATCGCGCTGCTGCTCGGGCTCAATGCCTCGTTCTCCAGCATCAAGGAGTTCATGACGGTGGTGCTGACGACCAACGAGGGTCTGCTCTTCCTGGCGATCGGCAATCTCGACGGCGCCGCCCTGTCGCTGGTGCTGTTCTCGCTCACGGTCGTATCGTTTCCGCTGCTGCTGGAGCGCGACGTCGATTTCGTGACGGCGATGATCACCAGCGTGCGCGCGGTCGTGACCAGTCCCGGCCCGATGATCGGCTGGGCCGCCGTCATCACCGTGCTGCTGATCATCTCGGCATTGCCGTACTTCCTGGGGCTGCTGGTCACTGTGCCGGTGCTGGGCCATGCGAGCTGGCATCTGTACCGCCGGATCGTAGCTCCGGCGTAAGGCCAGGACTGCCGCGACGATCGCACGGGTTTGGTTCGAACCGCGGCTCGCCAATGGTCGGCCGGTCCCAATGTCGGAGAAGGATGATGCCGGATAACGTCGCCTTGTTTGCCGCGATCGTCCTATTGCTGCCGATGTTCTATCTGCTGCTGGCCGCGCCGGCGTTCCTGCTGGTGCGGCTCGACATCGTGCCGGTCACCCGGCTCCTGCGCGGCATGTTCGACTCCTACTTCGTGGCGCTTTCGATCGCTGGCGGCATCGGCGCGCTCGCCGTGCTGGCCGACGGCCGTCCCGTTCTGGCGCTGGGCATTGGCTTGATCGCGGCGTTCGCGCTGGTCTCGCGCCGCTGGTTTCTGCAGCAGATGGACGCGCGCATCCGCGACAGGGATTCCGGCGATACGACGGCCGTGCGCCGGCTGCGGTGGCTGCATTGGGGTGGCATGCTGGGCAATGCGGTCCAGGTCGGCGCCGTCCTCGCCAGCATCCCACAGATCGCCGCGGTGTCGTAGCAGGCCTTGTCGTTTAAGGCACTGCAATCCCCATCGCCTTCAGGGCCGCCAGCATGCGCGTCGGCGGTGTCATCTTCACCGCGAGCGGCTTGCCCGTCTCGAGCACGCTCTTGAGGCTCGACAGGATGGCCGGCCAGCCCTGGCGTCCGCCGGACAGGATGTCGTCGGAGAGCGGCCGCTCGTGCGCTTCAGTCATCGTGAGACGGACGGCGTCGCCGGCCGGTTCGATCTCATAGGTCACGAGCGTGCGGCCCAGTGCCTCGACGAGGCCGGGCCAGTTGACGTCCCACGTGACGATCAGCCGGTGCGGCGGCTCGCAGACGATCACCTGGCCGCTGATGTGTTCGGAGCCGTCCGGCGCGCGCACGATGAAGGCGCCGCCCGCCCTCAGTTCGGCTTCAACGGCGAAGCCGAAGAAATATTGCCGGCTGAAATCGGCGGAGGTCAGCGCCTGCCACACTTTCTCAGGGCTGGCGGCGATGTAGATCGTGTAGACGGTGGCGGGCTTGAACTTTGCAAGATCCATCGCTCAGCCTCCTTTGCCGAGCGCTGACATCGGGATCGCCAGCGCGGTTCCGGTCTCCAGCAGACTTTTTAGGCCGGACATGATCGCGGGCCAGCCGTTGGAAACCGCATCGAGCAATCTCCCCGCCCCTTCGAAGCCTTCATGTGTCAGGGTCAGCTTGACGGAGTTGCCGTGCTGTTCGATCGCGAACACGACCTTGGTCGGCTGCTCGTTGCGAAACTCGTCTTTCAGGACGTGCTGGAAAGTGTAGGAGAGCCGGCGTGGCGGATCGAACTCCAGAATCTGGCCGACATCCGTTGTCATCCCGTCGGTCACCAGCGCGAACGGCGAGCCGACGCGCCAGTCGGAATGCAGTTCGGTGCCGAACCAGTAGCGCTTCGCGAATTCGTTTGATGTCAGCGCTTCCCACAATTTCTCGGGCGTCGTCGCGATATACGTGACGTAGACGAATTCGGGCTTACTCATCGCGCTCCTCCAATTGCCGCTTCAACTCGCTGAGCGCGGCGAGCTTGCCGCGCTCGAATTTCTTGATCCAACGCTCCCCGATGTGATGGATCGGCACCGGATTGAGATAGTGCAGCTTCTCGCGGCCATGCCGGATCGTCGCGACCAGATTGGCCGCTTCCAGAATGGCAAGGTGTTTGGTCACGGCCTGTCGCGTCATCGCGAGGCCGTCGCAGAGTTCGGTCAGGGTTTGCCCGTTCCGCGCGTGGAGCCTGTCGAGCAGGGCGCGTCGTGAGCCGTCCGCAAGCGCCTTGAAGACATCATCCATGATCTCGAGAATAGGCAACCAAATGGTTGCGTGTCAAGCCAGCAGTATTCGGCTTCTATGGTGCTGGAGCGGGGCTTCCATCGGTCGACATGTCGTGCATTAGTGAGCGCCTCATTCGCATCGAGGCGCCTCATGTCCCTGCAAGTCTATCTCGCCTTCGTCGCCGCCTGCATCGGGCTCGCGCTGCTGCCGGGTCCCGTCGTGACGCTGCTGATCGCCAACGGTCTGCGCCACGGGACCCGCGCCGCGCTCATCAATATCGCCGGCGTGCAGACCGGGCTGGCGATCGCGATCGGCATCGTCGCTGTCGGCCTAACGTCGCTGATGGCCACGATGGGCTATTGGTTCGAATGGGTGCGGCTGATCGGTGCGGCCTATCTGGTGTGGCTCGGCATTCAGCTCATCCGCTCGCCGATCGAGGGGATCTCTGCAGGCGAGGCGCCGCCACCGCCGCCGCGCGGCGGCTTTTTCCTGCAGGGGCTGCTGGTGCTGCTCTCGAACCCGAAGGTGATGGTGTTCTTCGGCGCGTTCCTGCCGCAGTTCATGGACATGAGCCGGGATCACGTGCCGCAGGTCGGTTTGCTCGGCGTCACCTTCATGTTGATTGCGGGTCTCACCGACGCGATCTATGCGCTGCTCGCGGGCCGTGCGCGAAAACTGTTCTCGGCCAGGCGGACGCGGCTGGTGTCGCGCATCTCCGGCGGTTTCATGATCGGCGGCGGCGTGTGGCTGGCGCTGACGCGAGCACGGTGAGCACGCGTTTGGCCCCGCGGCCGCATCGCGGTCTGCTGACGCGCGTTACGGGCTGATCGTTCCCTTCACCACCGGCGCGACGTCGCCGCCGATCCAGATCGTCTCGCCGTCCTGCGCGACATGGACGCGGCCGGCGCGGCCGAGAACCGTGCCCTGGGAGGCGACATATTGCTTCGGAGCAATTCCGGCTCCGATCAGCCATTGCGCCAGACTTGCATTGAGGCTGCCCGTCACCGGGTCCTCGCCGCCGCCCCACATGAAGCCGCGGACCTCGTAGTCGGCCTCCGGGCCATCCTGCGCCCGATCCCATGGCGCAACCACGCCGATCGGCTGTTGCGGCAGCGCCGCCGGATTGAAGCGGATGTCGAGCAGCGCGCGGCGCGAGTCGATCAGCACGCCGATCCAGCCCGGGCCGTTGTCGACCCACTGCACGGCGCGCACCGTGCTCGATTGGATGCCGAGCGCTGCTGCGATCTTGCTCGTCAGCTCGGCATCGACGGTGCCGGAGCGCTTGAGCGGCGGGGCTGCGAAGGCGAGCCGGTCTCCGTCACGCTTGATGCGCACGAGACCCGCGCCGCATTCCTGCACCACATGCTCGCCCTTCGGCCTGCCGCCGAGCGCGAGCCATACGTGGCACGAGCCGAGCGTCGGATGGCCTGCAAAAGGCAGCTCGCGCTGCGGGGTGAAGATGCGCACGCGATAATCAGCGCCCGGATTCTGAGCGCGTGACAGGAAGGTCGTCTCGGACAGATTGGTCCAGTTGGCGATCGCCCGCATCGCCGCATCGTCGAGGCCGTCGGCCTCGGCGATCACGGCAAGCGGGTTGCCCTTGAAGGCGACCTTGGAGAACACGTCGACTTGATGGAACGGAAGCATCGGCATGGCTGTGTCCTCCCAGGTCTCGTTGTCAGTCGCGCCAGAACGGCTTGTTGGCCTCTTCCTGGACGATCGCCGGATCAAGGCCGCAATCACGCATCTGTTCGCGATCGAGCATCGCCAGTTCGGACCGCCAGAACAGGCGCTGCAGCCAGAGTTGCGGCACCCCGAGCAAATTGCTCTTTCCATGGGCAACTTGCGGAGTTGCCCAACGCTGCGCCAGGGAATATGCCATGAGTCACCTATTGCTCTTCAATTGCGTTGTTCGAAGAGCAATCGCGCAGTACATATCTCGGTGCAATCGAAACATTGCTCTCGGTGCAATATAGCATGAATGCTTCGTATACGGTCCTGGTGGACGACATCGCCGAGGACATCGCCAACGGCAGGCTGAAGGCCGGCGACCGGCTGCCGCCGCAGCGCCAGTTCGCCTACGAGCGAGGAATTGCCGCCTCCACGGCAGCCCGTGTCTATGCCGAATTGTTGCGCAGGGGCCTGGTCGTGGGCGAGGTCGGGCGCGGCACTTTCGTCGCAGGAGAGGCGGTGCCGGTGCCGTCCTCGCTGCGGCTGGAGCCGTTCGACGGCCGCATCGATCTCGAGTTCAATTTTCCGACACTGCCCGACCAGGCGGCCATGATCGCGAAATCGATGGCGGTCTGGCAGCGGCCGGAGAAGCTCGCGCCGGTGCTGGCGCCGATCACGCAGCGCCGGCTGGCCGAGGCCGGGCGCACCGCCGCGGCCTTCTTCGCGAGCGAGCGCTGGCGCCCGCGCGCGGAGAACTTTGTCTTCGCCGGCAGCGGACGGCAGTCGCTGGCTGCGGCGATCTCAGCGCTGGTGCCGGTCGGTGGCCGGCTCGGCGTCGAGGCCGTGACCTATCCGATGATCAAGGGCATCGCGGCGCGGCTCGGCGTGACCCTGGTGCCGCTCGCGATGGACGGCGAGGGCGTCCGCCCGGACGCGCTGACCAAGGCGCATCGCAGCAGTGCGCTCAACGCGATCTACATCCAGCCGGTGATGCAGAATCCGCTCGGCCTGACGATGAGCGAGGCGAGGCGCGAGGAGATCGTGCGTCTGGTGCGCAAGCACGAGCTGATGATCATCGAGGATCTGGTCTACGGCTTCCTCAGCGATCAGGTCTCGCTGGCGACGCAGGCCGAGGAGCGCGTCGTCGTGGTCGACAGCCTTGCCAAGCGGCTGGCGCCGGGCATCGCCGTCGGCTTCCTGTACGTCCCCTCGACCATGCGCGAAAAATTCGCCGCCACGGTGCGCACCGGGGCGTGGTCGGTGACGTCGCTGGCGCTGGCCGCCGGCATGGGGCTGCTCGCCGACGGCACGGCGGCCGAGATCACCAGGCGCAAGCGTGCCGATGCGCTGGTGCGGCAGGCGATCGTGGCCGAGTGCCTCGCCGGTCATCACATCGAGGCTGATCCGCGCTCCTACCATGTCTGGCTGCATCTGCCGGAGGGCTGGCGCGCCGAGGCCTTGACGGCCGCTGCGGCCCGCGCCGGCATCGCGATCACGCCGGCGAGCGCGTTCGCGGTGGCGCACGGTCATTCGCCGAATGCGGTGCGGCTCGCGCTCGGCCTGCCGAGCCATGACGATCTGCGGACGGCGCTGTGGCGGCTTGCCGGCCTGCTCGCGCATCACGACGCCTCCGACATGACGGAGTAGCGAGCTAGAGCATGATCCGGAAAAGTGGAAACCGGTTTTCCCTCGCGACAAACGCCGAAGGCGTTTGCGCGGAGATCATGCTCAAACAAAGAGATGAGATCATGATGCGATTCCGTGGAATCGCATCATGATCTACGCGAGACCCTTGCTGCGCAGCTCGACCTCGATCTCGCCGAGAATGCGGATCAGCCGCTCGGCCCAGCGCTGCTGGCCCTCGGGCTCGGCGATCTCGTTCTGACGAATCTCGATGCCGGAGTTGATCAGCCCGCGCGCCTCGCCATGCACGGGGATGGTGTAGTCGGTGCCGTCGCCGACCGCATAGGGCTGGTTGTCGCCCACCACGAGATCGGGCTCGGCCCGCAGCGCCTTCAACAGCAGCGGCGGCAGCACGCGGTCGTGCTGGTACAGCGTGCCGATGTGCCAGGGCCGCGCGATGCCGGCATAGACTGGCGTGAAGCTGTGCAGCGAGACGAGGATGGTCGGCCGGCCGGCGGCCTTGCGCGCATCGAGCACGTCAGTGATCCGGTCGTGATAGGGATCGAAGACGACGCGCCGCCGCAGCTCGGCGTCCTCATGCGTCAGGCCCTCATTGCCGGGGATCGTGGTGCGCTCGCTGATCATCGGAATCGAGTTCGGCGCCTTCGGTGACCTGTTGCAGTCGATCACCAGACGCGAATAGCGCTGCGCCACCAGATGCGCATCGAGTGCCCGCGATACTTGCTCCGCGACCTCGGCAATGCCGATGTCCCAGGCGATGTGCCGCTCGAGCTCGCTTTCGGGCAGGCCGAGATCGCCGAGTGCGCGCGGCAGCAGGCGGCCGTAGTGATCGCACGTGAAGAGCAATGCCGACGCGCCACCGGCGTTGCGCTCGAGCACAGGCGGAACTTCGTCTGGCTGAAGGAGTAGATGAGTGTTGCTCGTGCCGGACACGGTCATGCTGCCTCTCGTTGCTTCATGAAGCGGCAGACCGATCTCGGATTGGGCAGACAGATGAGGATTTGGCCGGCGGACATCATGATGGTCGCCCAAACGTTGCTGATTCTGGCGATCATTCACAAGACAGAAGTTCGCAATGGGCCTACGGTCCGGGCTGGATGAGGCTGGCGCATCGTGCCGCCCGAACGAGGCAGGGAGGCTTCATGCTGATCAAGGTTGGATTCGAGATCGCCTATGCGGCCCCGGCGGCGACGCCGATGGTGATCATGCTGTCGATCCATCCGTCGCGCTTTCCGGACATCGTCGGCACCGAGACGATCACGACAGAGCCGAAGGTGCCGATCAAGTTCTACAACGACAGCTTCGGCAATCTCTGTGGACGCCTGGTGGCGCCGGCCGGCGGGGTCACTTTCCATGGCAGCGCCATCGTCCGCGACAGTGGGCGGCCGGACGCGATCGATCCCGGCGCCCAGCAACTGCCGATCGAACAATTGCCCGATGAGCTTCTGCTGTATCTGATGCCGAGCCGCTATTGCGAGACCGACAAGCTGGCCGAGGTCGCGTGGTCGTTGTTCGGCCGTGCGCCGGCGGGATGGGCGCGCGTGCAGGCGATCTGCGACTTCGTGCACAGCCACGTCACCTTCGGCTATGAGCACGCCCACGCCATGAAGTCGGCGCACGACGTCTATCAGCAGCGCGCCGGCGTCTGCCGCGACTTCGCCCACCTCGCGCTGACCTTCTGCCGCTGCATGGGCATTCCGGCGCGCTATTGCACCGGTTATCTCGGCGACATCGGCGTGCCGCCGGACCCCGTCCCGATGGATTTCTCGGGCTGGTTCGAGGTCTATCTCTCGGGCCGGTGGTACACGTTCGATGCCCGCCACAACGTTCCGCGCATTGGTCGCATCCTGATGGCGACCGGACGGGACGCCGCCGACGTCGCGCTGTCGACCTCGTTTGGCCTGATGACCCTGACCAAATTTCACGTCGTCAGCGACGAGATCATGGCTGCCTGAGCGGAGCAGGGCGCGGCCGGGCGCTTCGCATCACCGGCGATCGCCGCTATAGACGGGCCATGACCACCGATCTGCTCTTCGTCTACGGCACCCTGATGCGTGGCTTCGACCATCCGATGGCGCGGCTGCTGTCGGCCAATGCCGATTTCGTCGCCGAGGCCAGCTGCCGCGGCCGGCTCTACCGCATCCAGCATTATCCCGGCCTGGTGCTGTCCGATGACGCGGCCGATCTCGTCCATGGCGAGCTCTTTCGGCTGCGCCAGCCCGAGCCGATGCTGCGCGAGTTCGACATGTACGAGGCCTGCAGCGAAGGCTTCACCGCGCCGACCGAATATCTGCGCCGGTGCCTCGCCGTGACGCTGGCCGACGGCAGCGTCAGCCAAGCCTGGACCTATGTCTACAACTGGCCGGTGGACGAAGCCGGCCGCATCGTCTCGGGGCGCTTCCTGGCGCCGTGACCCGGTCTCTCCACGCGGTCATTCCGGGCTCGCCCTGCGGGCGCCCCGGAATGACCGGAGGATCGAGCTGGCCTGTGAATAGCCCGGACAAGCCGGAGGAAGTTCACATTTCGTACACGGCTGCCTATATGCCTAGGCCATCACCACAGGACCTCCGCCCCGCTCATGGCCCGCTTCACGCCGGAATTTCTCGATGAGCTGCGCGCCCGGCTTCCGGTCTCGGACGTCGTCGGCAAGCGCGTGAAGCTCAAGAAGGCCGGGCGCGAGTGGAAGGGGCTGTCGCCGTTCCAGCAGGAGAAGACGCCGTCCTTCTACGTCAACGACCAGAAGGGTTTTTATCACGACTTCTCGTCCGGCAAGCACGGCAACATCTTCGACTTCGTGATGGAGACCGAGGGCTGCAGCTTCCCCGAAGCCGTCGAGCGGCTGGCGGGGATCGCCGGCCTGGCGCTGCCGGCGGTGACGCCCGACGCGGCGCGCCAGGAGCGCCAGCGCAAGACGCTGTATGACGTGATGGAGCTGGCGACGAAGTTCTTTTCTGACACGCTGGCGTCCCGTCATGGCGCGCGCGCCCGCGGCTATCTTGCCGATCGCGCGATCCTGCCGCAGACGCAGCTCCAATTCCGGCTTGGCTACGCGCCGCCGGATCGGTTCGGCTTGAAGGAATATCTCGGCGCCCAGGGCGTGCCGGTGGCCGACATGGTCGAGGCGGGATTGCTGGTCGGTGGCGACGACATTCCGGTGCCCTACGACCGCTTCCGCGACCGCGTGGTGTTCCCGATCACAGACCTCCGCGGCCGCGTCATCGCCTTCGGCGGCCGCGCGCTGCAGAAGGACGTGCCGGCGAAATATCTCAACTCGCCGGAGACGCCGCTCTTCCACAAGGGCGACAACCTCTACAATCTCCCCAGCGCCCGCCAGGCCGCGCACAATGGCGCGCCGTTGATCGTGGTCGAGGGCTATGTCGACGTCATCGCGCTGGTGGCGGCCGGCTTTGCCGGCGCCGTGGCGCCGCTCGGCACCGCGCTCACCGAGAGCCAGCTTTCGCTGATCTGGAAGATGGTCGACGAGCCGATCCTGTGCTTCGACGGCGACCGCGCCGGCCAGAAGGCGGCCTATCGGGCCGCGGACCTTGCTTTGCCGCATCTCAAGCCCGGCAAGAGCCTCCGCTTCGCGCTGCTGCCGGAAGGACAGGATCCCGACGACCTCGTCCGCTCCGGCGGCCGCGGCGCGGTCGAGGAGGTGCTCAAAGTCGCAAAGCCGCTAGCCGAGGTGATCTGGTCGCGCGAGGTCGAGGGCGGCAGCTTCAACACGCCGGAGCGCCGCGCCGCGCTGGAGGCGCGGATCGGCCAGCTCACCGGCGGCATCGCCGACGAGGTGGTACGGCGCTACTACAAGCAGGACCTCAGCGACCGGCTGTACCGGGCCTTCGCCCCGGACGGCGGCCGGGGCTTTGGCCGCGGCTACGGTGCCGAATCAGGACGGCGGTTTGGCCCCCGCAGTCCCGGTTCCGGACAATCGGGGCGGTTATCCACAGGGGGCGGCCGCCGCGGCGGACCGCCGTCCACAGGCCCGGCGATGGCCCGCGGCCCCTACCAGGCGGCCAGCCCGCAGCTCGCCATGAGCCCGATCATGCGCGGCCAGCGCTCGGCGATCTCGCGCCGGGAGGCCCTGATCCTGCAGTGCCTGATCAACCACCCTTGGCTCCTGCACGATCACCTGGAGGAGGTCGCCGCGCTGGAGCTGGCCCATCCCGAGGCGCACAAGCTCCGCGCTGCCGTTATCGCCGCCTTCGCCCACGACCACCACCATTCGCCGGACCCGGACGAGCAGGCCGAGAAGATGCGGGCCGATCTGGAGAAGTCTGGCTTTTCTGAGCTTCTTCAACGGGTTGAGCGGGCGATCACGACCGCGGCGGTGTGGGCGACCAAGTCGGGGGCGGCGCGCGATGACGTTCTTGCGACCTGGCATCAGCTTGTTGCCTTGCATCGGCAATGGCACTCCTTACTTAGGGAATTGAAGGATGCCGAGCTGGCGCTGGGCGAGGAGCCGAGCGAGCCGAACATGGGCTGGTTGAGGGACGTGAAGGCCAGGATGGCCGAGATGGACGGTACCGAAGCGCTGATCGAAGGCTTCGGGGAACTGTCCGGACGCACCAACCGCAACGTGTAGACTGGACGCCCGGCGCCCAGTCGCCAGTTGAGCACATTTCGGCCCGGTCCGCCCGCGCGGTATCAGGTCCGCGCGAAAAGACTCGCCAAATCCATGGTTTGGCTGCAAAAACAGGGTTAATCGAAGTTTAAGAGGTCCGGGGCATTTTCTGCAGCAGATGGGTTGGTTTCGCTGTCGGACGCCGCGCCTGCATGTCGGGCGCCGGATTCGATTGCAAAATCGGTATCGCTTTTGCAAGAAACGCGCGCCGGTCCGAAAACGGGACGACACCAGCGACAGACTTCAGGGGGTGGCGACGTTAAAAGTGCGCCGCCCTTTCCGCGTCGAGAACAGTTTGAGTAGAGCAGGCGGGCGCCGCGATGCCAAGGGCGAAGATGCCATGGGCGGAGCGGGCGCGTTTCGGGAGCAATGAATGGCCACGAAGGCAAAGACGCTGCAGGTGAAGGACAAGGAAAAGGACGACAAGGCGGCCGACGCTCCCGAGAAGGACGCCGCCGATGCGCCTTCGCCGTTGCTCGACCTGTCGGACGCCGCCGTCAAGAAGATGATCAAGCAGGCCAAGAAGCGCGGCTTCGTGACCTTTGATCAGCTCAACGAGGTCCTGCCTTCCGACACCACCTCGCCGGAACAGATCGAAGACATCATGTCGATGCTCTCCGACATGGGCATCAACGTGACCGAGGCCGAGGAGGCCGACGACTCCGACGAGAAGGACGACGGCGAGGACGAGACCGACAACGAGCTCGTCGAGATCACCCAGAAGGCCGTCACCGAGGTCAAGAAGTCGGAGCCCGGCGAGCGCACCGACGATCCTGTGCGCATGTATCTGCGCGAGATGGGCACCGTCGAGCTGCTGTCGCGCGAGGGCGAAATCGCCATCGCCAAGCGCATCGAGGCCGGCCGCGAGGCGATGATCGCGGGCCTCTGCGAAAGCCCGCTGACGTTCCAGGCCATCATCATCTGGCGCGACGAACTCAACGAAGGCAAGATCTTCCTTCGCGACATCATCGATCTCGAAGCCACCTATGCCGGCCCTGAAGCCAAGGGCGGCATGAATCCGCAGATCGCCGCGCCCGTGAATGGCGAGGGCGCTCCGGCCGAGGGCGGCGACGTCCAGGCCGCGGTGGCGCCGCCGGCCGCCCCGCAGCAGCCGACCCCGTTCCGTGCCGCGCCGAACGGCGCGCCCGCCGAGGAGAAGGACCCCGGCGAGGCGGCGGCCGAAGCCGACATGGACGACGACGAGTTCGAGAACCAGATGTCGCTCGCGGCCATCGAGGCCGAGCTGAAGCCGAAGGTCGTCGAGACCTTCGATAAGATCGCGTCCGAGTACAAGAAGCTGCGCCGCCTGCAGGAGCAGGACATCGCTAACCAGCTGCAGAGCGAGTCGCTGTCGCCGTCGCAGGAGCGCAAGTACAAGAAGCTCAAGGACGAGATCATCGTCGAGGTGAAGTCGCTGCGCCTCAACCAGGCCCGCATCGACTCGCTGGTCGAGCAGCTCTACGACATCAACAAGAAGCTGGTCTCGTTCGAGAGCCGGCTGATGCGCCTGGCCGACTCCCACGGCGTGGCGCGCGAGGACTTTCTGCGCAACTACCAGGGCTCGGAGCTCGACCCGCGCTGGCTCAACCGCGTCTCGAAGCTTTCCGCAAAAGGCTGGAAGAACTTCGTCCATTACGAGAAGGACCGCATCAAGGATCTGCGCCAGGAGGTGCAGGCCATGGCCGCGCTCACCGGTCTTGAGATCGGCGAGTTCCGCAAGATCGTGCACTCGGTGCAGAAGGGCGAGCGCGAGGCCCGTCAGGCCAAGAAGGAGATGGTGGAAGCCAACCTCCGTCTGGTGATCTCGATCGCCAAGAAGTACACCAACCGCGGCCTGCAGTTCCTCGACCTGATCCAGGAAGGCAACATCGGCCTGATGAAGGCGGTCGACAAGTTCGAGTATCGCCGCGGCTACAAGTTCTCGACCTACGCCACCTGGTGGATCCGGCAGGCGATCACCCGCTCGATCGCCGACCAGGCCCGCACCATCCGCATCCCCGTGCACATGATCGAGACGATCAACAAGATCGTCCGCACCTCGCGCCAGATGCTCAACGAGATCGGCCGCGAGCCGACCCCGGAGGAGCTCGCCGAGAAGCTCGGCATGCCGCTCGAGAAGGTGCGCAAGGTCCTGAAGATCGCCAAGGAGCCGCTCTCGCTCGAAACCCCCGTGGGTGACGAGGAGGACTCTCATCTCGGCGACTTCATCGAGGACAAGAACGCGATCCTGCCGATCGACGCCGCGATCCAGTCCAACCTGCGCGAAACCACCACCCGCGTGCTGGCCTCGCTCACCCCGCGCGAGGAACGCGTCCTCCGCATGCGCTTCGGCATCGGCATGAACACCGACCACACGCTGGAAGAAGTCGGCCAGCAGTTCTCGGTGACCAGAGAGCGTATCCGCCAGATCGAAGCGAAGGCGCTGCGGAAGCTGAAGCATCCGAGCCGGTCAAGGAAGCTGCGGAGCTTCTTGGATAACTGATTGACGTTCGATCTTTGTCGTCATTGCCGGGCTTGACCCGGCAATCCATCGAGACATCAACGGCGGGCCGATCGGTCCGCTGTTTTCGTTTGCGCCCGGACGAGCGAAAACAGGCGGGGTTGTGTAATGCGTGGCCATGTTTGGAGTTACTTGCGCGAATGCCGTGCATTCCAACGACGCTCGAAAGCCTCCTGCGAAATCTCTTCGGGTACAAACTCGGGATCTCTCGCGATTTCGGCCAGCGGAGGAACGGGGATCGAGCCGAGTCGCGTGCCGTCGGTTGCTTCGGTGGCGCTTGCGAATCCCACCGTGCCATCGCGAAATATTTCGAGCTTGCGCGTTTCAAAGCGCTCCCGATCGAGCTCGCTCCACAAGTCAACTGGCTCATCCTGAAAGTCGTGAAGCCAGCGCACTCGTATATAGATGTTCTCGCCCATCGTTGGGATCATGCACCGCGAACAACCTCTGCGAACCATATCATGTGTAGCAATGGTACGGTGGGCAAAGGCGAGGCTTGCTGTGTCGACTTGCGCCATCGCTGCGTGCGCCGTGCCCACCGATCACGGGCGCCGCACTTGATGGTGGGCACGCGCCGCCTAGCGGCGTCGCTTTGCCCACCCTACGGCACCGGGGCTGAGCCACTTTCATCGTCGCCGCGGAGCCGTGCGTTGGATTGTCGCTGCAGAAAAGTCAGCCTTCGCACGTCCGCACGTGTCCGCGCTGCGGCGGGAAGAGACGGAACTTTACGCTGACGCGGCATGACACGCGGCTGCTAGTCATCGGTGTCCTCACCGATCCGGCCTTCCATGCAGCACGACGAAGTCTCATCATCTGTTTTCCACGCGCCCACCAGCTCTGCCGCGATCTGGGCGCCACTGCGTCCCTTCATTGCCGCCGAGGCGCGACTTGCCGCGCGGGCGGCTGCGACGCCCTGGACTGGGGGCCTTTACGAATTCCTCCGCTTCGGCGTGAAGCAGGGCTGGGCCTGCTTGTTCGGCGGCATCGCGGTGGCGCTGATGCTGCTGACGTGGCAGTTCTATCCGGCGACCGCGCCGCTCGCGCGCTATGATTTCCTCTTTCTCTGCATGCTCGCGGTGCAGGCCGCATTGCTCGCCACAAGGCTCGAGACCTGGGAGGAGGCGAAGATCATCCTGATCTATCACCTCGTCGGGACAGTGATGGAGCTGTTCAAGACCGCGACCGGCTCCTGGATCTATCCCGAGCCGAGCCTCATCCGGCTCGGCGGTGTGCCGCTGTTCTCCGGCTTCATGTATTCCTGCATCGGCAGCTATCTCTGCCGCGTCTGGCGCCTGTTCGACTTCCGCTTCACCGGCCATCCGTCACGGCGTTGGCTGATCGGCTTGAGCGCGGCGATCTACCTCAACTTCTTCACTGACCACTATGGGCTCGATCTGAGATTTGTGCTGTTCGGTTGGGCTACGCTTTTGTTCGCGCCCGCGACGGTTCACTTCAAGGTCTGGCGCGTGCACCGCGCGATGCCGCTGCTGCTCGGGCTTTTCCTGGTGTCGCTGTTCATCTGGCTGTCGGAGAACATCGGCACCTTCACGCGGGTCTGGCTCTATCCGCAGCAGGCGCATGGCTGGACCATGGTGTCGCCGGCCAAGCTCGGCTCGTGGTTTCTGCTGCTGATCATCAGCTACACGCTGGTCAGCCTGATCAACCGGCCGAGGGAGATGGACGCTGGCGAAAGCGCTCTGTTGCCGGAGCGCCAGAAGCAAGCGGCATAGCGCACTGCCGTAGGGTGGGCAAAGGCGCTGGCACGGTGGTTAAGCCGGGGACGGTGTGGCGCGCCGTGCCCACCGAGTGTCGCGGCAGGCACCTGATGGTGGGCACGCGCTGCGCGCTTTGCCCACCCTACGGCAGCGCGGCCGAGCTACTTCTTCTTCGCCCCGACGCGTTCCAGCGACTTGATCTGAAGCGGCGGGCGGCCGGACTTTTCGGCGATGTCGCGGTCCTGCTCCATGATGAAGCCGCGCGCGGGCTCGTCGCCGTCGAGGCCGCCGAGCAGGTCGGCCGGGACGCGGCGGTTGGAGCGCTGCGAGCCGTCCTCGTAGGTCACGTTGAAGAAGGCGAATTCGCCTTTGGGATTGGAGCCGGGTTTTTTCGCCATGGAGGCGCTTTACGGCGGCGGGGCCGGTCCGGTCAATGCCAGAAAATGCTTATCCGCTGCCCGAATTTGACTTTTTTGTCATATGGTTTTCGCCGAATCGGCAGGGCGGCCAGAGCGATCACGGACCGGCCGGCGGGGTCCCGAAACTCCTCGATTTTGCCGGATGAAAGTGCGTTCATCGTGGACGTCTCACCCCCGCCGCGAATGCAGCCCATGTCGATGCCCCAACTCACCATCTGGTACAACACGCGCTGCCCGGTCTGCGACGCCGGCATCGACTGGCAGCGCAACAAGCTCCTGGCGCTGGTGAAGTCGGGGCGGGTCGTGTTCAAGGACATCAACGAGGAGCCGCAGGCGCTGGCTGAGTTCGGTGTCGACGTCGACGACGTCCGCCGCCGCCTGCACGCCACCGACGAGGAGGGGCAGCTGATCACCGGCGCCGACGTGGCGCTGCTGCTGTGGGCGCTGACGCCCGGCGAGGGCTGGCTCGCCACGCTGTTCGGCAACCGCCTGGTGCGCCCGCTGACGCGCTTCGGCTACGACCGGTTTGCGGATGTGCTGTTCGCCTGGAACAAGCGCAGGGGGCATTGGTGAGGCGACGATTGAGAGGATCTCGCGCCGAGCTCAGCCTTTCACCTCTCCCCGCAAGCGGGGCGAGGGAGCGCACCGTCTGTGCAGCAACAGTTCGACTCTAACGCCGCCGCACCTTGACCTGGGCATGCACCCGCGTGCCGCCGCTCGGACCGTCCTCATCATCACTGCGGCCGAGCGCCATGATGGCGGTGCCCATCGCGGTTGAGCCGAAGGTGACGAAGAACGAGCCGAGCAAGAGGCCGATGGCGACGCCGGGCGAGTGGTCGGCGAAGATCAGGTGACGCAGGCCCCAGGGATCGAGCAGCAGCAATCCGCCGACCAGCACCACGGCCATGCCGAGGCCGAGCGCGAGGTTGATCGCGAGCAGGCGGAACAGAGGGATCTGGAGCAATCGGCGCTGGCGTTGATTGTGCTGCATCGGCGATCTCCCGAGGGATCGTGAACGACAATGATATCGTAGCATCGACGGCGGCAGGCTCAAGGCCCGAGCCGCCCGAGACGGACATGGCTGTGTCGCGGCGAGGGCGCGTCGTTTCGGGACAGGCTGGATCGAACGTGAGGTGCGGAGAGGGGGCTGCTTGCCGTGGTTGCCTGCTGACCTCGACGGGATACGAGCCGTGATCTCACCTCACGCCGTCAATCCGGGACGCTCGCGCCAGCGAGCGAACCCGGAATCTCGAGCTTGGTATGCAGATGCGTTCCTCAGCTCCAGATTCCGGGCTCGCTCTCTCCGCGGCAAATCAGCTTTGCTGATTTGCTGCTACGCGAGCGCCCCGGAATGACGGAACAAGGCGAAAGCGCCATGCTCAACACCACAGACTCAAAACGACGGCCGCCTCTGTCGCGTAAACCTCGGCCCACCGCACTCTTCACGCCGCCTCGCCCTCCGCCACCCCATGCTGCCTGGCGATCACGCTCTGCCAGACGCTGGCGATGGCACGTTGCGTCTCCGGGGCGATCAGGCAGTGGCCCTCATTGTCGAAGCCGCAGAAGCGCACCGAGGGATCGTGCCTCACCTCGATCAGCGCCTTGTTGATCATCTCCAGCGACGCCATCACCTGGCCGATGTTCTGCAGCCGCGTGTGATGCAGGATGTCGATCAGGCGGAACATCATGATCGGCGGCTGGCCCATCGCAATGCCCGGCCGGCCGAACTCGAAGAACACGTTCACCGCCGGCAGCGCGCTCTGGATCTGCGCCAGGACCTTCGCCGCATCCTCGACGCTGCAGGCGACGAGATGCGTGCTCTGGGCGGGGAGGGCAGGCGTCGGTGGCGCCTCCGGGCCGAGCCCGAGGCCCGACAGCACCTGATGCTCGATCCAGCGCCGCACCTCCGGTGGCGCCGAGCGGATCTGGTCGGCAGATAGCGTAATCCCGATCATGGCGTCGTCTCCATTCCGACCGTGGATCTTAGGGAGCCATGATGGCGCGGTGTTGACGAGGATCAAGCGGGGGCGATGGAAGCTGCAGGCAGGGGGTGATCACGCATCGTGCCGCGTGCGCGGTGTGCGCCTCTCCCGCAGGCGGGAGAGGGAGCGCACCGGCTCCGTGATCGGCGCTTTGCGGCACGCCGCCGCAGTTTTGACGCGAGCATTTCGCCCGTGCCATGATCGCGCTGCACCTGGAATCACGAAGCTCTGAACTGACGAAGGATCCCGCATGCTCTCGCGTCGTCTTGCCGTGCTGCTCGCGGCCTCGTTCTCGGCCCTCTCAGCGGCAAGCACCGCGCAGGCGGCGCGCTGCGGTGGCGATTTCAATACCTTCATCGCGGGCTTCTCGGCGGAGGCGCAGAGCGCCGGCGTCTCAAGCGGCACGATCAGCCAGGCGCTGTCGGGCGTGACGCTCGATCCGGCCGTGCTCGCCTTCGACCGCCGCCAGCGCTACACCTTCAACAAGAGCTTCGAGCAGTACGTCTCGACCCGCGTCGGCGCGGGCCGTATCAATGGCGGCCGTGCCATGCTGCAGCGGCACGCGGCGCTGCTGTCGCGCATCGAGCAGCAATATGGCGTGCCGCGCCAGATCCTGGTCGCGATCTGGGGGCTGGAGACTGATTTCGGCAAGGGCGACATGGGCAAGCTGCCGGTGATCCGCACGCTCGCGACCTTGGCGCATGACTGCCGCCGCACCGAATTGTTCCAGGGCGAGTTGCTGGCGGCGCTGAAGATCGTCCAGCGCGGCGATCTCACTCTGCGCGACCTCGTCGGCGCGTTCGCCGGCGAGATCGGGCAGACCCAGTTCCTGCCGTCGTCCTACATCAAATACGGCGTCGATTTCGATGGCGACGGCCGCGTCGATCTGCGCCACTCCACCGCCGACGTGCTGGCCTCGACCGCGAACCTGCTGCACAGCAACGGCTTCAAGATGGGCGCGCCCTATGACGAGGGCTCGGCCAATTTCGAGGCGATGCGCGAGTGGAACAGGGCGGTGATCTACCGCAAGACCATCGGCTACTACGCCGATCAGTTGATCGGGCGGTAGCGCTATCCGTCGCTCGCGACGTGCGCCAACGCCGCGTAGGCATGGCGAGTGACGGGGATCGCTTCAGAGGAGACGGGTCATGTCGCAGTCGCCGCCACGACCGTTCGCCGCGTTCGTTACCCGGGTCCAGCGCCAGAACGGGCTGCGCGCTGCGATCACCTCGGCCTATCGCCGCGCCGAGCCGGACTGCATCGGGCCGCTGCTCGATCTCGCCGCGCTTCCGGAGGAATCGTCGGCGCGAGCGGCCGATCTCGCGCGCGATCTCGTCCTGCGTCTGCGCGGCAAGGCGCAATCCGGCGGCGTCGAGGGACTGATCCACGAATATTCGCTGTCGAGCCAGGAGGGCGTGGCCCTGATGTGCCTGGCCGAGGCGCTGCTGCGGATTCCCGACACCGCAACGCGCGATGCGCTGATCCGCGACAAGATCGCGACCGGCGATTGGCGCGCCCATATCGGGCACAGCCCGTCGTTGCTGGTGAACGCCGCGACCTGGGGCCTGATTGTCACCGGCAGGCTGACGGCCGCGGCAAGCGAGGATAGCCTGGCCTCGGCCGTCACGCGGCTCATCGCTCGCGGCGGCGAGCCGATCATCCGCAAGGGCGTGACGCTCGCCATGCGCCTGATGGGCGAGCAGTTCGTTGCCGGGCAGACCATCGACGCGGCGTTGTCCAACAGCCGGCCGTGGGAAGCGCTGGGCTTCCGCTACTCCTACGACATGCTCGGGGAGGCGGCGACGACGGCGGAAGACGCCGCGCGCTACTTCGCGGCCTACGAGACCGCGATCCATGCGATCGGGCGGCATTCGGCCGGTGCCGGCATCTACGAAGGGCCGGGCATCTCGATCAAGCTCTCGGCGCTGCATCCGCGCTATGTCAGCATCAAGCGCGGCCGCGTCATGGGCGAGCTGCTGCCGCGACTGAAGCAGCTGGTGCTGCTCGCGCGGCGCCACGACATCGGCCTCAACATCGACGCCGAGGAAGCGGACCGTCTCGACCTGTCGCTCGATCTGCTCGAGGCGCTCTGCCTCGATCCGGATCTCGCCGGCTGGAACGGCATCGGCTTCGTCATCCAGGCCTATCAGAAGCGCTGCGCCTTCGTCGTCGATTGGCTCATCGACCTCGCGCGGCGCTCGCAGCGCCGGCTGATGGTGCGCCTCGTCAAGGGCGCCTATTGGGACAGCGAGATCAAGCGCGCCCAGGTCGATGGCCTGGAGGACTTCCCGGTCTTCACCCGCAAGAGCCATACCGACGTGTCGTACCTCGCCTGCGCCCGCAAGTTGTTGCGCGCGCCGGACGCCGTGTTCCCACAGTTCGCGACGCATAATGCGCGAACCCTGGCATCGATCGTCGAGATGGCCGGCCCCACCTACGAGCGCGGCCAGTACGAATTCCAGTGCCTGCACGGCATGGGCGAGCCGCTCTATGAGGAGGTCGTCGGGCCGGCACGGCTCGGCCGCCCGTGCCGCATCTACGCCCCCGTCGGCTCGCATGAGACGCTGCTGGCCTATCTGGTGCGCCGGCTGCTGGAGAACGGCGCGAACACCTCCTTCGTCAACCGCATCGCCGATCCGGCCGTGTCCGTTGACGATCTGATCGCAGATCCGGTCGCCATCGTTCGCGCGTCGGAACGCCCCGGTGCCCCCCACGACAAGATCAGGCGTCCGCCTGACCTGTTCGACCCGGGCCGCGTGAACTCGGCCGGCTTCGATCTCTCCGACGAGAGCGCGCTGGCGCGTCTCGGCGCAGGGCTGGCAACGAGCGAGCGCCGCGACTGGAGGGCCGTCCCGTCCGGGGCGACGGAGTGCGAATGTGCGCGCCTCATTCGCAATCCGGCCGATCGTCGTGACGTCGTCGGCGCGGTCAGGGATGCGACGGCGACAGAGATCGAGGTCGCGCTGTCGCGGGCCGTGAATGCCGGGACGGTCTGGGCCGCGACCAGCGCAGGCGTGCGCGCAACATGCCTGCGCGCCGCGGCGGAGGCGCTGGAGGCGCGCAGCCTCGTCCTGATCGGGTTGATCGTGCGCGAAGCGGGCAAGACCTTTGCCAACGCCGTCGGCGAGGTGCGCGAAGCCGTCGATTTCCTGCGCTACTATGCAAGTGAGATCGAGGGTCTCACAGAGGGCGGCATTCCCGACCCGCTCGGGCCGGTGGTGTGCATCAGCCCCTGGAATTTTCCGCTCGCGATCTTCACCGGCCAGATCGCAGCCGCGCTCGCGGCGGGCAATCCGGTGCTGGCGAAACCTGCCGAGGAAACGCCGCTCATTGCCGCCGAAGCCGTTCGTATCGTCCACGAGGCGGGCGTGCCGGCCGACGTCCTGCAACTGCTGCCCGGTGACGGCAGCGTCGGCGCGGCGCTGGTCGCGGACCGCCGCATCCAGGCCGTGATGTTCACGGGATCGACCGACGTCGCGCGGCTGATCCAGAAACAGCTTGCCGAGCGCCTCACCGTCCATGGACAGCCCGTGCCGCTGATCGCCGAGACCGGCGGCCAAAACGCGCTGATCGTGGATTCCTCGGCGCTCGCCGAGCAGGTTGTCGGCGATGTCATCGCTTCCGCCTTCGACTCCGCTGGCCAGCGCTGTTCGGCGCTGCGCATCCTCTGCCTGCAGGCGGACGTCGCCGACCGCATCCTGTCGATGCTGCGCGGCGCGCTGCGCGAGCTTGAACTCGGCAATCCCGCGTCGTTGTCGGTCGATGTCGGCCCGGTGATCAGCGGCGAGGCCCGCGAGACGCTCGATGCGCATGTCGCCACGATGCAGGCGCGCGGCCATGCCGTGGAGCGGCTGCCGCTGCCGCCGCAGGCGGCGCATGGCACGTTCGTCGCGCCGACCATCATCGAAATCGGCAACATATTCGATGTCGAGCGCGAGGTGTTCGGCCCCGTCCTCCACGTCCTGCGCTACCGTCGCGAGCAGCTCGCTGACCTCATCGACGCGATCAATCTCACCGGCTATGGCCTGACCTTCGGCATCCACTCGCGGATCACGGAGACAATTGCGCGGGCGTCGGGCCGCAGCGCCGCCGGCAACATCTATGTCAACCGCAACGTCATCGGCGCGGTCGTCGGCGTGCAGCCATTCGGCGGCTCCGGTCTGTCGGGGACGGGGCCGAAGGCCGGCGGTCCGCTGTATCTGCGCCGGCTGTTCGCGGCGCCGCCGCGCCAGCGGCTCATGGCGTCGCAGTCTGACGCGGTCTTGCGCTCTTACCTCGACGGGTTGCGCGCCAGCGGACATGCCGCGGCGGCGCTGGCATGCGAAGCGCATGGGCCCCAGGTGCTGGCCGGGCTCGAGATCGAGTTGCCAGGACCCGTCGGCGAACAGAACATCTATCGCATCACCGCGCGCGGCGTCGTCGCTGCACTGGCGAGAAGCGAGCAGGCGTTGCTGGTCCAGATCGGCGTCATTCTGATGACCGGAAACGACGCGTTCGTCGAACGCGCCAGCCCTGCTTGTGCCGTGTTGGGACCGCTCACCAGCCGGCTGCGCGGCCGCCTGCGGATCGTCGACAGCTGGCGGGCTCTCGGCGATCTGCAGGCCGTGCTTTCCGACGGCGAGGCGGATGAATTGATCGCGCTCGGCCGCGACCTCGCCACGCGCCCCGGACCGATCGTCCCGCTCGTCACGCCGCGCGCCAGCGACGGCTGCTACGATCTCGACCGGCTGGTCACCGAAGTCAGTCTCTCCACCAACACCGCGGCCGCCGGCGGCAATGCCAGCCTGATGTCGATCGGCTGAGAAGACAGGTATTCCGTCCCGGGCTGGCTCGAGGCCGCAGGACAGGATAGGGGAGAACACCGTCATCGTCGGCCCGCTCCGCCCGCTGACGCACGCTTCGCTCCGATCGAGGACTCCCGATGTCGACCATCCTGTTCAAGAATGCCGCACTGCTCGACCCGCTGCAGCCCGACCTGCTCGAGGGGCAGCACGTTCTGGTCGAGGGCAATCTGATCAAGGAGGTCTCGGACAAGCCGCTGCAGACCAGCGCCGATCAGACCATCGACCTCGAGGGCAAGACGCTGATGCCGGGGCTGATCGACCTGCACGTCCATGCGATCGCGGTCGAGCTCAATCTTGCACAGCAAGTGCAGATGCCGAACGTGCTGGTGACCCTGCGCTCGGCGCTGCTGTTGCGCGGCATGCTGCGGCGGGGATTTACCACGGTGCGTGACGCCGGCGGCGCTGGCTATCCGCTGAAGCAGGCCGTCGATACCGGCCTTACCGAGGGCCCGCGGCTGTTCGTCTCCGGCCGTGCGCTCAGCCAGACCGGCGGCCATGGCGACATGCGGGCGCGGACGGATTTCCTCTCCGACAACGCACCCTGTCCCTGCTGCGTGCGCGTCGGCGCGCTGGCCCGGGTGGCCGACGGCGTCGATGCCGTGCGCAAGGCGGTGCGCGAGGAGCTGCAGATGGGCGCCGACCAGATCAAGATCATGGCGTCCGGCGGCGTGGCCTCGCCGACCGATCCGGTCGGTGCGTTCGGCTATTCCGAGGACGAGATCCGCGCCATCGTCGCCGAGGCCCGCGCGCGGCAGACCTACGTCCTGGCGCATGCCTACACGGCGGAAGCCATCGCCCGCGCCGTCCATTGCGGGGTCCGCACCATCGAGCATGGCAATCTGGTCGACCTTCCGACCGCGCGCCTGATGGCCGAGAAGGGTGTCTATGTCATCCCGACGCTCGTCACCTATGAGGCGCTCGCCAATGAAGGCGCGCAGTATGGCCTGCCGCCGGAGAGCGTCGCCAAGATCGCCGATGTGCGCGATGCCGGCCTGCGCTCGCTCGGCATCTACCGCGACGCCGGCGTCAAGATGGGCTTCGGCAGCGATCTCCTGGGACCGTCCCAGCGCCTGCAGAGCGATGAATTCCGGATCCGCGCCGAGATCCTCGGGCCCCGCGAGGTCGTTGCCAGCGCGACCGTGATCGGCGCCGAGGTGCTCGGCATGGAAGGCAAGCTCGGCCGCATCGTGCCCGGTGCCTTCGCCGACCTGCTCGTGGTCGAGGGAAATCCGCTGCGCGACGTCTCGTGCCTGCTCGGCCAGGGCGATCACATTCCGCTGGTGATGAAGGCCGGCAAGGTGCACATCGACCGGCTGAACGCCTGAGGCAACTCGGCGCCGACGTCCACCGGGCCAATGGTCGACAGTCGTGGCGTTTGTGCGCGCTGTCATGCGGGACGTCCATCGTCTCTCCACCGCCTCGACGCTGCGGGCGCCGACATCTGCGATGAGTGCTTCTTAGAACGCAGTCATTCGGCCTCGCGGCGCTCCGTGCGTCCGAGTTGTGCGGGTCGTTTCGCCCTCATCGACGAAGAGGGCGCAGGGAATGCCGGGAGCTGGCCGCCCCCATGGCCCGCCTGCGAAAAAAATGCAGGCGGCAGGTACCACAGGTTCAGCCGAGACATCCCGGCATTCCCCGCGCGATGGTTGGGCGGCTTATACGTCCTCTCCCCGGGGACCGGCTGTCTTGCCCCCGTCACGAACGGATCATCGTCACCGTCCGCTTGGCCTCAGCACCGGGAGGCCAGGACCCTACGATTTCGCCGGCGCATCGGGCTCGTTCGTCCGCACGATTGCTCGCGCTGCGATCCAATGCACCCACCGCATCCCGCACCCACGTCTCGTGACGATCGCGAAGCGCCCCTCATGGCGGGACGGGATGCGCAGAGTCAATCATGTCTTTCTGAAAAACGAAAGTAGAATATTTTCCGTGGGAGGACTGGACAAGGGTGATGTGCTTGAGGCGGTGAGTAAAATCAGATTTTGGGCGCATCGCATCGGAGGTTGTCTTGTCGGTCGTGCGCGCCTGGCTCCGGGCCCGCACGAGTCTCGACAAGCATATCCGCTCAAGCCCAGCAGGCCGACGTCTTTGGCGGCGGCCGGAAGGTCCGAGAAGGGCGATTATCGGACGTCAGCAGTTGAATTCGACGCATCTGTCGCCATTTCTTGCGGACACGGTGCGGTCTATGACCCACTTTTTGTGATATCCCGAAACACCCGCACAAGCGCGGGATAACCACGGTGCCCGGGACTGTTATTGGCACACGCGCTCGAACGAGACGTGGGAAAGCAGCGCTTGCAAGAGGGCCTTGGGAGACCAGGGCCCTTCGCTTTTAGAGAAACTCCGCCCGACGTGATCGTCGAAATTGTTCTCACGCCGGTCGTACTCCTTCAGCGTATCGACCTTCACGTGGCGCGTGCTAGCCACTAATAATTGAGTTCGACCTGAACGCATTCATGATTTACCGGGCAATTGACGAGATAGGCTGTTTGCTGGTTGACGGCCACTTTGGATGGCGGATTGGGATAGATGTCGCCTAGGGTGCGTTGAGCGGCGTCCGCGCATTCCGAGCGATCTCCCTTAATTCGAAGCGTTATATTTGGAGGCAGAGCGCCGTCTGGTAACGACGGGTCCGTTTGGCGCCAACCTCCGGCTAGTAAGAGTTCTAGCCAAAACGGTTCGGAGCGAGCGGAAGCGGGAGAATAGACCAGCTTAAAGTAGCACTCGTTTCGCGAGCGCTGCCGAAGCAAAGCGGAGAAGCGCCACTTGTCGGCGATTGAGTGCTCCACTTGCAGTTCGCTATTTGCCTTGTTCAGAGCATTCTCAAGCCGGCTGTTCTCCGCGCCAACACGTGGATCGGCGGGATAGGAGAACGGCCACCTCCGTTCTTCGACAAAACGTGAAAGGGCGATCATCTGCGCCAGGATGAGTATGATGAGTGACCACGTAAGGCGGCTCTGCGCAATTCTTCCGACCGCAACTTGCGCTTCAACGCTCAAGGCTTTTTGTACCAAAAGCCAAGAGAACGCAGCATAACTACAAAGTACCCCGAGCATTGTCATGACTATGCCGAAACCAAGTCGGGCGTGCTCCTTCTCGGCTAGCGCCTCAATGCCGACCAGCAAGAAGATGAAGGCAAGCGAGCCGAATAGGACTCGTGTTGCACCTTGAGGCGTGCTCTCGATCGCGTCGGACATTGATGTGATGACCCTGCCTAGCCAAACAATATAGCTTACATGCCACCTAGGGGTGTGAAAATAGTGCTCTTGCGCGAAGATTGACCTTTCCAAGGTGCCATGTACGGCCAGGTGCACTTCCCTCAGGGAGAGCCAACGATATTGTCCTCATGTCTGTTTAGGGCTGAATGCGGACGCCGGTCATTCGGTCGCGAAGGTCTGCAGTTGACCAGTGGCAAGCTCGTCAACACGGGTCGGAATTTAGTCTCCTTCATCCGGCCCGCACGGTGAAGCGTCGCGCAGCCACGTGCGGCGAACGTCGCGGACGTCTCACGCCCAAGATCAGCTCGCCGCGACATCTCCGCGGGCGTGCACGCCGCGCGCGAACCGCCCGAAGCGCAGCGCCAGCGTCGGCAGCACCAGCAGGTTGAGCGCCATCGAGGTCAGGAGTCCGCCGAGGATGACCACCGCCATCGGCCCCTCGATCTCGCGGCCCGGCTCGCCGGCGCCGAGCGCGAGCGGCAGCAGGCCGAGGCCGGTCACCAGCGAGGTCATCAGGATCGGCACCAGGCGGTCGGCGGCGCCGGCGATCGCGGTCTCCAGATTCCAGGCGCGGCCTTCGACGACGACCAGATGCTCGTAATGCGAGATCATCAGGATCGAGTTGCGCAGCGCGATTCCGAACAGCGTCACGAAGCCGACCATCGAGCCCAGCGACAGCACGCCGCCGGTCAATGCGACGGCGATGACGCCGCCGACGAAGGCGAACGGCAGGTTGATCAGCACCAGCACCAGGTTGCGCCAGTGCCCGGTGACGAAGGACAGCAGCAGCACGATGCCGATCGTCGCCAGCAGCGAATTCACCAGCAGGTCGCGCCGCGACTTGGCCTGCGCCTCGGCCGCGCCGGTGAACTCGACATGCGCGCCCGGCGGCAGCTTGACCTCCTTGGCGATCTTCCGTTTGGCCGCCGCCACGAAGGATTCGAGGTCGCGCTCGGCCACGTTGGCGGTCACGGTCTGAACGCGCTGCCCATTGCGATGAAGCACGACGTAGCGCCCCGCGGTGCCGTAGATGTCCGCGACCTGCTTCAGGAGAATGTAGGCGCCGCTCGGCGTCCGGATCGGCATGTTGCCGATCTCGGTGGGGCGTGCCGTCGCATCCGGGTCGAGCTTGACGATGACGTTGAAGACGACGTTGCCTTCATAGGCCTGGCCGACCACGTCGCCCTGATAGGCGGTGCGGATCAGCTCCAGCACCTCGACCGCATCCAGGCCCCAGGATTGCAGGTCGGTCGGGCGCAAGGTCACGTTGACCTGCGGCATGCCTGGCGGCGACTGCTGCTGGATGTCGATCGCGCCCCAGACCTCGCCGAGCTCGCGCGCGATGTCGCGCGCCGCGCGCTCGAGATCGTCGAGATCGGGACCGAACACGTTGATGACGACGGCGGCGTTGAAGCCGGACAGCGTCTCCTCGATGCGCTCGGTCAGGTAGGTCTTGATGGACAGGTTGATGCCGGCGAAGCTGGCGAGCGCGGCGCGGATGCGCTGCTGCGCCAGTTCCTGCTGATCGCCTGATAGCCCCGGCTTCAGGTCGACCTCGATCTCGCTCGAATGCGTGCCGGCGGTATCGACGCCGGCTTCGGCGCGGCCGGCATGCTGTGCCACGCTGCGGACCTCCGGCACGCCCTGCAGGGCCTTGGCGATCAGCGTGCCCAGCCGCAGCGATTCGTCGAGCGAGGTCCCCGGCAGCGTCGAGACGTGGAGGATCAGGTGGCCTTCCTTCAGGTCGGGCAGGAAGGTGCCGCCGAAGAACGGCACCAGGCTTGCGCCGCCGGCAGTCACCAGCACGGCCGTCAGCATGACCGACTTAGGAAACCGGCCGAGCCGCCGCAACAGCGTCTCGTAGGAGCCGCGCGACCAGCGCACCAGTGGCGGCTCTCGTTGCTCTCGCGGCTTGCGACCGGCCAGCAGCAGCATCGACAGCGCCGGTGTGACCGTCAGCGCGACGATCAGCGAGGCGACCACCGCGAGGATGTAGGCGATGCCGAGCGGCCCGAACAGCCGGCCGGCGAGGCCCGGCAGCGCAAGGATCGGCACGAACACCAGCAGCACGGCGAAGGTCGCATAGGCGACCGCGCTGCGCACCTCGAGCATGGCGTCATAGACGACGCGCGCTTCGCTGCGCGGCGACGGCAGGCCGCGGTTCTCACGCAGCCGGCGCACCACGTTCTCGACCCCGATCACGGCGTCGTCGACGACCTCGCCGATCGCGATGGCGAGACCGCCGAGGGTCATCGTGTCCAGGCTCTGTCCCATCCACTGCAGCGCCAGCACGGCCGACAACAGCGACAGCGGGATCGCGGTGCAACTGATGACGGAGGTGCGCCAGTCATAGAGGAACAGCAACAGCACGATGATGACCAGGGCGCCGCCGATCAGCAGGGCGAACAGCACGTTCTCGGTTGCCGCATCGATGAAGGTCGCCGGACGGAACAGATCGGCGTGCAGCCTGACCTTCTCGCTGTCGAGCGCCGGGCGCAGCTCCCGCAGCGCGGCCTCGACGCGCGCCGCGACGTTGCGGGTGTTGGCGCCGAACTGCTGGCTGATCATCATCATGATGCCGGGCTGGCCGTTGATCAGCGCGCCCCCGATCGGCGGCTCCGGCGCGTTCACGACCGTCGCGACGTCGCCGAGCACCACGCTGGCGCCGCCTTGGTGCAGCAGGACCGTCCGGGCCAGCTGCTCTGGTGTGAGCGACTGGCCCTGCGTCTGCAGGATGACCCGTTGATTGGCGGTGTCGACGAAGCCGGCACCGCGCACGCCGGTGGCCTTGCGCGCGGCGGCGACGACGTCGTTCATGCCGACGCCGAAGCGGACAAGGTCGTCGGACCGCACCTGCACCTGCAGCGATCGGATGTCCCGGCCATAGGTCGTGACCTGCGCCACGCCCGCGACGGCCAGCAGCCGCCGGCTCACGGTCCAATCGGCGATCGTGCGCAGATCCATCAGCGAGCGCTGCTCGGAGGTCAGCCCGATCGCCAGCACGGTGCCGGCCGCCGGCACCAGCGGCGTCATCGATGGCGCCCGCACGCCCTGTGGCAGGCTGCCGGCGACGACCGCGAGTCGCTCGGTCACCAATTGCCGCGCCCGGAACACCTCGGTGCCGGGCTGGAAAATGACCGAGATGACCGACAGGCCCTGGATCGACGACGACCTCATGCTCTCGACGCCGGCGAGACCGTTGATCGCGATTTCGATCGGCTGCGTGACCAGCACCTCGACCTGTTCGGGACTGAGCCCGGGGGCCTCGGTCTGGATCGAGACCTGCGGCGGCGCGAATTCGGGAAACACCGCGTAATTGGCGCTGCCCAGCGAGAAGATGCCGTAGCCGAGAATGGTGCAGGCCACCCCCAGCACGATGCCGCGGAAGCGGATGGCAAACGAGATCAGCGCCGCCTGGGGGCCGGCCGCGGCGCCGCGAACGCCGTCAATCATCGTCGCCGCCGCCGCGCAACTCGCTCTTGGCCTCCTCCGACAACAGCACCTGCGCGCCGCGCAGGACGATCTCGGAGCCCGACGGAATGTCCTGCACGACATAGTCGTCGTCGGACACCGGCTGATCGGTGCGGATCGGGTGGCGCTTGAAGAGATCGGGACCGGCGCGCAGATAGACCCACGAGCGGCCCTGCCATTGCACGATCGCGGTGTCCTCGACAAAGACGCCGTCGAACGACTTGCCCGAGGGCACGTAGGCGGTGGTGTTCATCCCTGGCAGCAGCCCGCTGTCGCCAGCGGCGACGAAGTAATAGCTCACGCCCTGGATACGCGGATCCGTTCGCGGCGCAGCCGACAAATAGCGCAGATCGATGTTGGCGCTGCGGGTGGGCGCCTGCGCCAGCGCGCCGCGCGGCGGCCCGGCCAAGGTCACGCCGGGCGGCAGCGTGACCTGCACCAGCAGCTGCTCGCGTTCGATCAATTGCACGACCTGCGGCGAGCGCTCGATGATGCCCTTTCCGATGACCGCGCCCCATTCCTGCCGCGCCGTCGCCATCAGGGTCTTCACTTGCGATTCGGCGGCAGCCAGGGTGGCTTGATCGGTCCGGAACGTGCCCTCCGCCGCCTCTGCGTCCTTCCGCGGCATCGCCGCCGACTGCACGAGGTCGCGGGCGCGCTCGAATGCGAGCCTTGCGACGTCGAGTTTCGCTTGCGCCGTCTGCAGCTGCGCCTGGGCATTGGCGTAGTTGTTGGTTAGGTCGGTCAGCCTGCCGACGTCCAGCACCGTGCCGTAGGCGCGAAACTGCTCGGGATGGGATTCCGCAGCCAGCACGGCGGTCTGGAGTCCGATCTGCTTCTGTTGCGTTGCAGAAAGCTTGACCGTTGCCGGTTCACGGCCTGCCGCGCCGTCAGACTGCGCCTGCGCGCGCGACGACAGGGAAACCAGCGTGAACAGCATGGCACCGCATGCGGCCGCAGCTCTCGTCCGTTGCCTCACCATGCAGTCCCGGCCCATCGATCGGGGAAACGTCTGGACGACGTCGATGTCATTGCGACAACAGCTACTTCAGCTTCGAGGGTGTTTCAAGCAGCGCCGGCCGGGAGCCACCGCATAGGACTTCGTCGGGCCATCGCGCGCGTCCTGTCCGCGCCGCTTCCGTCGATGCGATCACGGTACCTGCGGAGGGAGCGACGCAGTGCAATGCACGCCCGGCACCGATGCTTGTGGCGCCTGTCTCGCAAGCGAGCCGCATGCGCGGCAGGTAAGTGGCCGAACCTGGACTGCAGCCGCGCTGCGGCGGGGAGATCGGGCGTTCGGCATGCGTCCCGATATTTCTTCTTGAGTGTTAGAAGTATTCTTAGACACATTCCAGCGTATTCGTCCGCAACCCAAGCTTGTTGCCGGCCACACGCGCCGCGCTACACGAAAAGCCAAGACCAACAAACTTCTTACGCACGATTTTCCTCATCGAATGACCCGGGATTTTTTCCCGATTCTCCTACGGGAGCGAGAATCGTCACATTCATCTACCTGTCGGGTCATTGATGTGACCTCACTTCGCCATACCCCTCCGCAACGAGTCGGGAGTTCCGTCGACGTTGCAGCGAGGCAAGCTTGTCCACTCTGAACCCACTCTCCGATCGCCCGGCGCACCGTGATCATGCGCAGGGCCATCCTTGTCGGTCAGCCTCTCGCCGCGCTCGTGCCGACGTCGCGGCCGACTTCAGAGAAGGATCTGCGCGATGAGCCAGCTGGTGAATGTGCGGCCCAACGAGGCCGGCGCGGGCGATCGCAAGGCGCAGAACAGTGCCGCCGATCACGGCATGCGGCTGCTTGGTGCTATCGGCGCGGCGGCCCTGGAGCCGCAGTCGCCGACCGACGCCTGGGCGTTCTCGACGAGCGAAGTGCTCGGCACGGGATCGGCCGTCGAGCCGTTGCAGGACGTGCTCGGCAGTCTGACCGAGATCATTCGTGCCGAGGGCTCCCCGGCGGAGCGGCAGCCGGATCATCCATTCGCCGACGATCACGGCTTCACGCTCGACCAGGAGGAGCTGGCGGGTCTGCCGGGCGTGGTGCTCAATACCTTCGATGTCGACGGCCCGGTGTGGCTCGCCGTCGAGGCGCTCGCCGCGACGGAGCCGCCCGCCATCGACGACGATCTCAAAACCTGGGTCGAGCCGTCGTCCGACCCCGACCGTCGTCCATCGCAGCACGAGAGCATCCTGGTCACGGTCGACGAGATCGAGAAGAACCGCCTCACCTTTGCCCGCCACGCACGGCCCGAGGATTTTTCGCCGGCCCCGGCGCTGGGCGCCTGGACCGGACGGCTGCGCCTGGAGCAGCGCCCTGACCTCGTGCAGCGGATCGAGCGCTATATCAGCGAGCCATGGACCGTCTGGGCCGACACCGAGCGCATGCGCCGCCGTACCATGGCGATCCACCAGCGGCTGCGCGACATGGCCGCCGCGACCCGCGCCGATCAGGCGATGGAGGTCCTGTGGGGCATCGCGCTGTCATCGTGGCGGCAGGGCGGGCGCGAATTCGAGTTGCCGCTGTTCGAGCGCGCGGTCGAGATCGAGATCATCGCGCGTCCGGATGCCGAGGTCAGGGTCCGGCCGCGCTTCGTCGGCGCAGCCGTCAATTTGAGGGCGCTGGATGCCGTGGCACCGGACGTGGCGCTTGCCGTGCGCGACAAGCCGGATCGCCTGGTCGAGGCGCTGGAGCAGCGCGCAGAGCTGTCGCCGTTCACGCCGATCGGCCTCGATCAGATCCTGAGCGCCGCAGGCGCGCAATCCGGTTACAAGACGTCGCGCAATTTCGCGTCTTCGGACGATGCGCCGGCCATGGAGGCCTCGGAGGCTGCGTTCACGTCGGGACGCTGGGTCATCTCCGCGCGGCGTCGGCCGGAGAGCCTCGCCCTGCGCGACATCGACTGCCTCAAGAATGCGATCGTGCATGCGCCGCAAAGCGAGTGCTGTCTGTCGGAAGCCGTGAGCGCGCTGCTGTCGCAGCCGGATGGACGAGGGCACGCCAATTTGCGCCGGCATCTGTCCAGCGTCGTCGGCGGCCCGATCGACCTTGCGCCTGCGCCCAAGCCTGCCGCCGTCGAGCAGGGAGATCTGTTCTTCCCGTTGCCGGCGGTCGTGGAGGATGTCGAAATCGTGCGCGAGCTGTCCCGGTCGGATGGCCTGATGGTCCAGTCCGTCGCACGGGACGATCGGATCACGGCGCTCGCCAACGTCGTCTGCCATCACCTCGCGCTGGGCTCGCGCGTCCTCGTCGTGTCCAGGGACGAGGCTGCACTTTCCCTGCTGCATCAGAAGCTGCCGCCGGCCATTCGCGAGCTGACCGTCAGCTCGACCGGCTCCGACAAGGACGTGCTCAGGAAGGCCGAAGCCCTGGCCGGCCGGCTGCAATCGATCCTGGACGCGACCAATCTGCGCGACCAGGTCGGTCAGATCGGCCGGCTCGAGCGCGACATCATCTCGAAGCGCACGCAGATCGCATCGCTGGACGACGAGATCGCCGAGATCGTCGGGCGCAATCTGCGGCTCGCTGGCGGCTTGCCGGAGCTGCCGTTCGATCTGTTCGATGCGCTGATCGGCGAGCAGGCCATTCATGCCTGGTTTACCGACCGGCCGAAGCGCCTGCTCGCGGCTACGGACCCGCTCGTCACGGCGGTCGACAAGGCGCGCGAAGCGCGGCTGCGGCTTGCCACTGATCTCAAGCACATCGATGACGAGTTGCCGGAGATCGCGGCGCTTCCCGATGCCGCCGCGATCCTGCGTCTGCACGCGGAGCTGCAGCACCAGGCAGGGCTGACGTCGGACGCAGGCCGCGACGAGGATCTCGCGCTCGACGCCATCGCGACCTTCGGGCTTGACGCAACCACCCGCCTGGCGGCCGACCTCGATGCGCTGGTAGCCGGCCATCGCGCCATCGCCGAGGAGACCTGGCTCGCGCGGCTATCGCCGCTCGGTGCCGCAAAGGCTGACGCTCCCGCAGGTCTCGACAAGGTCGTGGGTTGGGCGCGTGATGCCTCGTTCCAACTGTCGCGGAGCGCCGAATTCGCAAGGCGCCAGGTGCAGGCGCCGGTCGAGGCGTTCACCAGGAAGGACGCGATCCGAGTGGTCGAGCGGCTTGCGGCCGGCGAGAAGCCGTTCGCGCGCTTCTCGCCCTCGCGCCGCGCGCTGAAGGCCGCCGTCGAAGCGATCACGGTGGACGGTGCCGCGCCGTCGAAGCCGGCGGACTGGCAATATGTCGGGCGCTTCCTGCTGTGGCGCCACGACCTGCATGCGTTGCGCGCGCGCTGGACGTCGATCGCGGCGCAGATCGATGCACCCGCGCTTCAATTGGAATCGGCGCGGACGTTCGATGACCTCGAGCACATCGTCAAGAGCGTCGAGGCCGCCATCGTGACGGCCGCGCTCGCCGTCCGCAACGTGGCCGATGCCTGCTGCAAGCTGTCGATGCCGGACGGCGAGGTCAGGGCGATGCTGGCGGATGCGCAGCGGCTGGCCGCGTTCGGCGCGGCGATCCGGACCGTCATGACGCGCGTATCGGGACCGCTGGTCGAGCTTGCGCGGCTGGGCGAATTGTTCGCCCGGGCGGGAGAGCTTGCCGTCTCCGTTCAGGATGACGTGCTGTCGCGGGTCGGTGACGCCGAGACGGAGCCCGAGGAGCTCGAGACGCGGTGGACAGGCATTCTCGCGACCATGGAGAAGATCCGCGAGGCCAGCGCGGACTACGAACTCGTCAGGACCGCCTGCCGGATGGCGACTGCAGCGGGCGCGCCGAGTCTGGCGCAGCGGCTGCGGTCCGCGCCGGCCGCGGGCGAGGCGAAGGATGCGGCGACGCTCGCGGAATGGGTGGCGGCCTGGAATTGGGCCGTGCTGATGCGGATCGAAAGTGCGGAGGAGCGGCAGCTGCTGCATGACCTCGCGGCTCAGCGCGCGCGGCTGGAGACGCGGTCGCTGGCCCTGTTCGAAGCGGTGATCGGCGCCCGCATGTCGCTGGGCATCGCGCAGAATGCGGGCGGCGCCGTCAGGCAAGCGGTGAAGCGGTTCAGGGACTCGATGCAGAAGATGGCGTCGGCCTGCTCCGGCCCGACCGCGCGCCGACTTCGGTTTGCCGCGCGCAGGTCTCTGGACGGCTGGCTCGAGGAGATTCCCTGTCACGTGATGCCGGCCTGGCGTGTCGCCGAGTTGCTGCCGGCCCGGATCGGCACCTTCGATCTTCTGGTCATCGACCACGCCTCCCGCTCCGATCTGCGCGAACTGACGGCGATGCTGCGGGCCCGCAAGGTTCTGATCAGCGACGAGCTTCACGACGACGGGGCCGTGGTCGAAGCCGGCCGCAACGATACTGTTGTCAAACGCACCGAGACGAACACGCAGCGCCGCGTTCCGCCGGCGCTGCGGCGGCTGCTGATGCCGGGTGCCTCGCTGCGCGATCTCGCCGAGATCCTCTTTCCCGATCGCAGGATCGAGCTGCGTGCGCGCCCTGCCGGCGTCGGGGCAGCCGCCTCGGTCCCAGCTCCGCTGCTGCCCGCTGATACGTCCAGGCCGGCCGATGCACCGGCCGCCGAGCTGCCGCGGCCGGCCCGCGCGCCGGCGCCGAAGCAGCGGCCGCAGCCACGGCAGGTCATCACGACGCACTCGCTCGAAGAGGAGATCGCCACCGTCGCGAAATATCTGTCGATGGCCCGCCGCTCGGGGACGGACATCGTCACGGCTGCCGCGGCCAAGCCCAGCGCGCCCGCGATACCGCAGCGGGCCGAGAGCCGCGCGGCTGCGCCCAAGCCCTCGCCGGAGGTTCGCGTTCTGCGCCGGCGTCCGCCGCGCGAGCCGGCCGCGGACATGGTGACGCCGGTTGTGACTCCGGCTCCGCCTGAGCTTCCGGCCGTCGCGCAGCCGGCCGCGGCCGAGCAGACCCAACCGCGCGCGGCCGCCGTCACTGAAGCGCCGGTCATTGTCGCCGATCGGTTTGCGGTGCCGCAGCGCCCTGCCGAAAAGAAGGTGGTCACGGCGGAGATCGAGGCGGAGTCCACGAGCGCCGCGCCGGCAGAGCCCGTGAAGCCTGGCGTCGTTGCGATACCCGCTGCGGCAGCGGCTTCTGCCACCACTGAGCCCGCCGCCGCTGCTGCGGCTCCAGCCTCTGCTGCGACTTCTGCAGCGCCGGCGACAGAGATCAAGATTCATCCCTCCCTCGTCGAGATGGCGTTCAAGTCGACGGAGAACGCCGCGGCACCACGCCGCCGTCTGCCGAGCCGGCGGGTGATGGCATTTGCCGCGGCCGGACTGCTGGCAGTCGTCGGTGCGGCGGTGTCCTGGGAGCGCGCGTCGGAATGGATCCAGCTGTCCCTGAGCGGTGCGACGGCAGCGTCGGCTCTGCCGAGCGAACCGGGCGCCCATAAGGTCAATGCAGAGCGGATCACGCCGGAGGCCAAGCCGGTGGTTGTCGCCGCGGCCGAGGAGCATGCCACGGTCGGCATGAGCGTGCCGGTTAGCATACCGGCGCAGGCGTTCCTCTATCATGAGGATCCGCAGGATCCGAAGGGCAAGCGTTATCCGGGCAAGGTCACCTGGTCGATCGAGCAGAGCAAGGGGCCGCGACTCGATGCGGCGCCGGCGATCAAGGGTGAGATCGAGATCGAGAACGGCACCAAGGCCACGATCTCGCTGCGGCGGAACGCCGACATGGAGATGCCGGCGAGCCACGTCATGGAGCTCAAGTTCGACTGGCCGGATCAGTCGGTGAGCGGCCTCAACAGCCTGAGGGGCATCGGCCTGAAGGGCGAGGAGGCCGAGCGCGGGACGGCGCTGGTGATCCAGACCGCCAGGGTGACACCGAAATACTTCATGGTCGCGCTGTCTGCCAACGAGGTCGATACCAAGCGCAACCTGATGCTTCTCAAGGGCAAGCAGTGGTTCGACATTCCGATCGTCTACGAGGGCGGCAACCGGGCGCTGCTGTCGATCGAGAAGGGATCCGACGGCGACCGCGTGTTCAAGGACGTGTTTGCCAGCTGGGGTCAGTGACGGGGTTGGCGGGCATCACGAGCGAGGACAGCATGAGCGAGAGTTCAGCGTTGCAATGGCTGCGGGCTCCCAAGCTCGCCGAGGATGCGCTGCCGGAGGATTCCCGCGCGGTGGCCTGCCGGCGCTGCGGCCGTACGGTGCAGGTCTCGCTCAGCCCGATGCGTCCGCCGAGCTTCCTGCGCGTCGAGGATCAGGTCGAGTGTCCCGAGGTGCAGGAGCGCTGGACCGGCAAGAGCGAAGGCGGGCTGCTGCTGATGATGTGCGGCGCGCTCGAGCAGTCGCTCGACGCCGAATGGGAGATCGCAGAGCCGGAGAGTGCGGCTCGACGAGAACCTGCACCTGTCTCTCCGGTGCGTCCGCGCCCGTCGCCCGCGCCGGCGGCGTCCCTTCCGGACAGATGGGACGACGGCGGCGACGATGATCAGGAGGAGACGGGTGAGGGCGGCCGGCTGAAGGCCCTGTTCGCACCGGCTGCAGGAGCTCGCAAGAAGCTGATCCGTGGAGCGCTCGGCGTCGTGGTCCTCGGCATCGTCTTCCTCGGCGGCGTGCTGCTGCCGCTACGCGAGATCGGGCTGCTGATTCAGGCGCCGCCTGGGTCGGCCGGATCGTCGAGCTCGCAGCGGGAGGCGCAGTCTGCCGCGCCGCTGCCTTCGCCGCGCCGGATCCTGTTGGAAGCCGCCAGCGCGCCCCAGGACGCCTCGCAATCGCCGTCCAGCTCCTTCATCGCGCCGCGCCAGGCTCCGGCACTCGAGGCGACGCTGGCGCGATCATCCGACACCGCAGCCATCTCGCGGCCCGCGCGGGCGCCGGAAGCCGAGTCGAAGCTGCGCGTGCCCGAGCTGGTCGCGATCGCCGGCGGCAGTTTTGCGATGGGTGGCGACGACGAGTCCGAGCAGCCGGCGCATCAGGTCAGCGTGCGGCCGTTCTCGCTCGGCAAGTATCCCGTCACGATAGGCGAGTGGAGGCAGTGTGTCGCGGCGGCAAGCTGCGCCGACATCGCGACCGGTGCGGATGATCGTCCGATCACCAACCTGAGCTACGACGACACCCAGGCCTATCTCGGCTGGCTGTCGAAGGCGACCGGCAAGTCGTACCGGCTGCCGACCGAGGCCGAGTGGGAATACGCCGCGCGCGGCGGCCAGCGCACCCGCTATTGGTGGGGCGATCGCATGCGCCCGGGCATGGCCAGTTGCAGGGGGTGCAACGGCGCCGGCGAGGCCGAGACGGATCAGCCGCCGAAAATCGGCAGCGTCCAGGCCAATCCTTACGGCCTGTTCGACATGGGCGGCGGCGTCGGCCAGTGGGTCGCCGACAATTGGCACAAGAACTACAAGGGCGCGCCGGCGGACGGATCGGCCTGGCTCGAGGAGAGCAGCTATGCCCGCGTCATCCGCTCGGGATCGTGGAAGAACGGCGCCGCCGATGCGCGGGCCGGCAGCCGCGACCGCTATGACGGCCGCATCCGGCATCCGACCCTGGGTTTCCGCGTCGCGCTCTCACCATAGGGGATTTGCATGCTGCCGAGGTCTGCGCGACTCTGCCTCATCCTGACCGCATCGCTCGTGCTCGCGCCGTCATTGGCGCCGGCCAAGGGAACGAAGGCTGCGAAGGATGCCCGCGTCTATTTCATCTCTCCTGCGGACGGGGAGACGGTGACCGGGCCCGTGATCGCTCGCTTCGGACTGCGCAACATGGGCGTTACCCATGCGGGCGACGATTTCGCCGGCAGTGGCCATCATCATCTTCTGGTCGACGTCGACGAGACGATGCAGGCCGGCGAGGAGATTCCGCGTGACAAGAAACACGTTCATTACGCAGCGGGGGAGACGGAGGCGCGGATCGAATTGTCGCCCGGCAAGCACACGCTGCAGCTCGTGCTGGGCGACACCAGGCATCTCAACTTCGATCCGCCGGTGATCTCCGAGAAGATCATGATCACGGTGAGCAAGCCGAACGGAGGCGAGCAGGAGGCGCGCGCGACGCGTGGCGTCAGCGCCCGAAACAGACCGCAGATCCGATCCGTACCCGCCGAGCCGCCGGCCCAGCCCGAGCCGCCGCCGGAGACGACGAAGTCGCCCGAGAGCTCCGACTTCATCAGCCGCGTCTTCTCCGGGACGAAGTGACGATCTCTCCATTCCCGGTGGCCGGGCGCGTTGATGTGCGTCGGCTTACGCGCGACCGTGGGATGCAAGCTCGGTCGCTCCTTGTGGAACCATCGCCGAGGGCGGCGCTTGTCGCTCCATAGCGGCAAGGGCGATCCATCATCATCCTGCCTGCCGCAGCGATGGAATGAAGCATGTCGAAATTCGCGCCAAGGCTCGCGAGGCGCGCCGACGTCGCGGTCCGCAGCGGCGGCGAGAGCAAGGGCAGCTCACCCGGCCGTGGCCGCTCGTCCGGGCGCGATTCCATGGCAGATCCCGACGCGAGCTGGGACGTCGTTGCCGAGGCATCCGACAAGTCGTTTCCCTGCAGCGATCCGCCATCCTGGCCGGTGGTCGGTGTCGGCAAGGGCATCGCCCGGCCCTGAGATCAGGATCGCTTCTTTGGTATACCGCTGTTCGCACGCATGTGCGCTTGACGGTTGGTAGATGCGTGCGCACAGCCGCATTGTCATTTTCCGGTGCCGATATCGCTCCGGTCGTGTGAACGATCGCAGCGCTCAGAATATTTTTTTCTGAGGCTTAAGGTCGCAGCCGTGTAGCTGTCTGTTCCTTTCTCGCCGCACCCTGGTCACAGCCGCAATCGGGCAGGAGTGTGGTCCCGCACGCATCGCCAGTGACGCCTTATGCGCGAGGAAGGCGCGTGAGCCTCGCGCCAGTGCTGCTACATCCTTGCGAATCAATATCAGTTGCAACGTACGGGGAACTACGCACGTTGCCGATTCCGGAAAAAGATCAGCAGCCTGCCGACACGGTTCGATCCTGACTGGAACGTATATGAGTTCGCATCTCAGCGACATTGCGGCCGGATGCGGATTGTTTCGAGCCGCGCATGCGTGTTCGAGGCCGTCCGCCGCGGAATGCGATGTCCAAGTTTCGTTGAAATCTCCCTCCCCTTTGTAGCCCGCGCATCGAGCGCTGTTGGCGCCGATGGCGCAGTCTTCGAGGAGGGATTTGATAATGAAGGTCATCAAGATAATGGTTGTGGCATTGGCGGCGGGTCTTGCGTCGGGCTCCGCTGCGCTCGCCGACGGCTACAAGGATTGCACCAAGCTCGACAAGGCGTCGTGGAAGACGACGGCCGAGGCCGAAGCGAAGGCGAAGGCTGCCGGCTACGAGGTCCGCCAGACCAAGATCGAGGGCACCTGCTACGAGGTCTACGGCGTCAAGGGCGGCAAGCTCTATGAGCTGTTCTACAGCCCCGAGGACCTCGCACTGAAGCATACGAAGGCGAAGTGATCTGATGGTCATGCGTGACGCAGGCCGGGCGCAGCGGAGCGTCTCCTCCGAGACGCCGGCGAACTCAAGTTCGGGGACCGTGGCGGTCTGGGATTTGCCGCTGCGCGTCTGGCACTGGTCGCTCGCGGCCTTCGTGCTCGTCGCCTGCGTCACGCCCAACGCGTTCGACCGCCTGCATCGGCTGGCGGGCTACGCCGTCATCGGTCTGCTCGCCTTCAGGCTGATCTGGGGATTGATCGGCAGCCGCCATTCGCTGTTCGCGCGGATCAGCCTCAAGCTGCGGGCGGCGCCTCAATACATCGTGGGCATGCTGCGCGGAGAGACGGGACGCTATCTCGGGCTGAACCCGGCAGGCGCCGCGATGCTGGTCGTGATGCTCGCGCTTCTGATCGTCTCGACCATCAGCGGCGTCATGCAGGTCTCGGTCCGGTTCTTCGGCGTCGGCTGGATCGAACAGGCGCATGCGCTGTCGTCCAATGCCATCATCGCCCTGATCGCCGTGCATGTGCTCGGCACGGTGTGGATGAGCGTGCTGCAGCGGGAGAACCTGATGCGCGCGATGGTCACGGGACGCAAGCGCGTGCCCGGAATCGTGCGTGCGGCGGCGGCGCGCAGCGTCGCACGGCAGAACCCGGAGCCCGAGCCGATGGCGAACGAGGAGCACGTATCCGTCGTGCCCGATCTGCCGCCCCTGCGCGTGAATCCGACGTCGGGCGCCGCGAAGCCCGCACGCATGCCGCGGTCCCTCAGCATTCACGACAAGCGGCTGGGGGTCGGCAGGTGAGGCGGCGGGCATCGGTCGTGTGCGCTCGCCGCCGATATGGGCGGGCGGGCTCGCGTCTGATTTCACTTCTGGTGCGCGCAAGGCTTGTCCGCGCACGGCTCGAGCTGGATGGAGGCACACGCACATTTCGGTCCATGCCGCGCGGGACCAGCGCGAGCGCGTTCCTATGCGTGTATCTCGCTCGCAGTCGCCTCGACGAGCCGGCGCATGAGGATCATGCATGTGCTGCGCGCAGCGCGCGCGGTCGATCGTGAGTCTCGTGTGGTTCGCGGGGTGTGCGACGACGCTGCATGACCTGTCGTGTCTCATATCAGCACAGCCGCGATGCGAACCAAGGCGATCATGCTGCTCTCGACCGCAGAGACCGTTGATTTTCGTCGCTGTCATTCGGTGCCGCGCGTCGGCGATGCTCAAGCCGATGCATCTGCGCGGCGCCGCGACGCTACGCAACTAATAAAGTCGCGCGCTTTGTCGCACACAACGATGTTGTCAAATTTGGACACGGCAAATTGCCGCATTCGGGACTTTATAGTCGTTCTATGAAGTGTCGGAGACTCGTCGAAACAGGCGAGCGTCTGGAAGCCGTCCGGCACATTCGGGTGAATTCGGGACAGGGACATACACCATGAATCTCTTTGGGAAGGTACAGGCAGCAGGAGCCGCCGCGCTGTTGATCGCGGCGCTCGCGCTTCCGGCGGGCGCGGCGGAGACCACGATCGAGATATCGGTCAAGGACAACAAGTTTCAGCCGACGGAGATGAAGGCGCCGGCCGACACGCCGATCGTGTTCAAGGTCAAGAATCTGGATGGCGCGCCGGTCGAGTTCGAGAGCGAGCCCCTGGAGTTCGAGACAGTGATCAAGCCGAACATGGAAGGCGTCGTGAAGGTCAAGGCGCAGAAGCCGGGACGCTACGAATTCTTCGACGACTTCCATCAGGGCAACAAGGGCACGCTGATCATCGAGTGATCCGGCCTTCGGCCCCCGCGGCGCCGTGATGCCGGAACGTGTCACGCCGCGGGGGGGGGGGCCGCGCTTCGCAGGTTGCCGAACTCGACGGAGACGAGGCTTTTTGGAACGGGCAGCACGAGAGACGGTCGCTTCCAGACGTGGCATCGGTCGCGACGTCTCATGGTGCCAGGAGGAGTCGGTTGCGATCACCGTGCTGCTCGTGACGCTGTTTGGAGCCGCGCCGTCCTACGGTCAGACCGTCGTTCCGGGGAGCCAGGTCAGAGCCTATGCAGATCCCGGGGCCACCGAGGGTGGGCCGGTGGTGGTCGTGCCGAACCGCCGCCGCCAGCCGGCGCGGCCCGCGAATGGCAATGGACCGCTGGTCATTCCGCAGGTGATCGTTTCGCCTGGCGGCGTCGAGCCGGAGCCCAAGGCGGCAACGCAGGTGGATGGGGCTGCACCGCCGCGGCCGCGGTCTCCGATCGATGCTGGCGCGGGCGCGCTCCCTCAGGCCGCGCGCCGCGAACCGGCGCCGCGTCTGGCTCCGGTTCGAAACGGCTTTTTCGGTGCTCCGTCCGCCGGCCTCCTGGTTGGCGGCTGCTTGTCGACGCCCGGCCGGCTGTCGACGACGAACGTCCCCAATCGCTGTCTGGATGCGCTGGCCTTCGCCGTCAGTCCGCCGCCGGCCACCCGTGGCGTGCTGCCGCGCAACCTGCCGCCAATTCCGCGACAGGATGCGCAGCCGATTCCGCCCGTTCTGGCCGATAAGCCGAAGATGCGGCTGCCGCCGGTGAACAAGGGGCAGAAGCCGCAGGAGCCGCCGGCGCAGCCGCCGATGATGGAGGAGGACCCCTATGAGCCCAAGGGCATCACGGTGGGAAACTTCATCCTGAAGCCTGCGTTCGAAATGTCGTCAGGCTTCGACAGCAATCCCGGCCGTGTACCACAAGGCAAGGGCTCGGCGTTCGTCAGCGTTGCGCCGGTCCTGCTCGTGCGCTCTCAGTTCGAGCGGCATCTGCTCAACGCCGATGTGCGCGTCGGCTACATCGACTATGCGAAGCTCCGGCAGCTCAGCAGGCCTACCGTCGACGCCAAGGTGAATGGACGCTACGACATCACCGATACGTTTGCGCTCAACGGCGAGGGGCACGTTGCCGTCGATGCCGATGATCCCGGCACGCCGCGCTTCGCCGGTCGGTTCGCCAAGATCCCGCTGGCCTCCACCGTCGGCGGCTCGGCCGGCGTCACCAAGCGGTTCGAGGAGGTCGAAATCTCGACCAAGGCCGCCATCGACCGTGTCGCGTTCCAGAACGCGCCGCTGATGGACGGCCAGATCGTCAGCAACGCCGATCGCAACTTCGTCCAATACGGCTCGCAGAGCCGCGTGACCTACAACCTGACCCCGGAGATCCGGCCCTTCGTCGACGTCGCCGTCGACCGCCGCGTTCACGACATCGCGGTCGATGCCGAGGGCTTTCGCCGCGACTCCACCGGCACCGCGGTCGAGGCGGGCGTGACCTTCAACTATGCCGACAAGCTGACCGGCGACGTTGCGGTGGGTTATCTCACGCGCCGCTATCAGGATCCGATGTTGAAACCGGTCAACGGCTTCATCGCCGACGCCAACCTGACCTGGCAGTATGCCAAGGAGACGGCGGTGATGTTCGGCGCCAAGTCGCAGGTCGTGGAGATCACCGAGCCCGGAATCTCCGGCGTGCTCAAGCGCGACGTCACGGTCGGCGTCGAGCACCAGTTCGAGCCGTGGCTGATCGGCACCTTCCTCGCCGGCTTTGGTCAGGACGCCTTCACGGGCACGACGCGGGTCGACGACCGCTACCTGGTCGAGCTCGGCATGCTCTACAAGTTCTCACGCCTGCTGCAGCTCAGGGCCAGCGTCCGGCGCGAGGAGACGCGCTCCAACTTCCGCGAAAACAATCTGTCGGCGACCGTGGTGCAGGTCGGCGCGCGGGTACAGTACTGATCGGCTGCCCGGCAGGCGCCCGCGCGCCGCATCTGCGGTCTTCTGAGCGCGTGCCTGGAGATCACGCCTGCTGTCGTGACGCGGCCACAGTCATTCCGGGGCAGGGCCGCAAGCCTGGAAGCTGGAGTTTCGCGCCGGCTTCGCCATGTAGTATAGCCACCCAGCGACGGGTGGACGCGCGGCGGGAGTGGCTGGCTCCAGTCTCCAAAACGAAATGCAGCGCCCACGAGGTGAGCGCTGCCAACTCCGGATCTGCGTGTCAGTTCGGCCACGACTACTTCTTCTGGTTGAAGTTCACGTCGAGGCTGAAGCTGAACTGATCGTCCGTCAGTCCGGACGGCGGCGCGGGCACCGGGTCGGAGCGGCGGATCATCGCAAGCGCGGCATCGTCGAACATCGAGTCGCCGCACGACTGCATGACGGACGCAGACACCACCTTGCCGGCCCGGCTCAGCACCAGCGCGACCTTGACCGTGCCATTGTGCTTCTTGCCTTCCGGATAGCGCTTGTGCAGCTCGAAATAGGCACTGATCTTGCGACCCCAATCGTTGGTCAGCTTCTGCTTGTCCTTGCCCATTCCCGGATTGGGGGCCTTGGCCGTCTCCGCCGGCGGCGCGGCCTCGTCCAGCGCCTTGCGGGCCGATTCTTCCTGCGCGGCAGACGCGACCGACGCCTCGGCCTGCTGGGTCGCCTGCTGCTGTTCCTCCTTCTCCGGCTTCTTGGGGTCGTTCTGCGTGACGACCCGATCGGCCTCTTCCTCGGTCTCGGTCGGCTTGTCCTTGACGGCGTCGGACTCCTGGACTTCGGCGGTCTGCTGCATCTGCTCCGGCGCAGCTTCGGCCGCGTCGCTGTCGGGACCCGGCGGAAGATCGTTGTCCTCGACCTGGGGCGAGGCCATCTCGAGCGCGAACTCGGCGCCGGCGGCGCCGAGGCCACCTTCCGCATCATTGCCGCTGAGATGGACGACCGCGAGCGCGGCGCCGCCACCGTGCAACATCACGGCGCCAATCGCGGCTGAGATCCACAAGCGGCGCGACGCTCCTTGATACTTGTGTTCGACCATTCTTCACTTCCGTCGTTTCACTGGTTTCAATGTGCAGCCTGGGCGGCGGCCTGTGAGACGCCTTCGACAGTCACGAGCTTGATCTTCGGATAGCCGCCGGTCCGCAGCAGCTCCATCACGTCCATCAGCTCGCCATAGGCCACGCCCCGGTCGGCGCGCAGGAAGATGAACTTGTCCTTAGCGGCCTCGGGGATGTGCTCGAGCGTGCTGACCAGGCTCGCGCGCCTCACCTGCTCCTCGCCGACAAACAGCGTCAGATCCGGCTTGATGCTGACATAGATCGGCTTGTCCGGCTTTTTCTGCGGCGTGGCGGTCGAGGTCGGAAGATCGACCGGCACGTCGACCGTGGAGAGCGGTGCCGCGACCATGAAGATGATCAGCAGCACCAGGATCACGTCGATGAACGGGGTGACGTTGATGTCGCTGGTCTCGCCGAGATCGTCGTCACCATCACCTTCAGACAGAGAAACGGCCATGACCTACTCCGCTGCGAGCGCCATCGGAGGCGCGGAGTGGACGTGGATCGGCTCGAAGCGCTCGCCGTGATGGCTGTGGTGGCTCTGGCCGCGGTCGAGATCGCGCGACAGCATGCGGGCGGTGGCGCCGGAGGACCGGTTGACGAGCTCCATGTAGCCCTTCGTCACCCGCGTGAAGTGATTGTAGATGATCACGGCCGGGATCGCGGCGACGAGGCCGATGGCGGTCGCGAGCAGCGCCTCGGCGATGCCGGGCGCGACCACGGCGAGGTTCGTGGTCTGCGACTTCGAGATGCCGATGAAGCTGTTCATGATGCCCCAGACCGTGCCGAACAGGCCGACGAAGGGCGAGATCGAGCCGATCGTGGCGAGCAGGCCCATGCCGGTCCGGCAACGCCGGCCTTCGGCACGCACGATCTCGGAGAAACTCGACGCCGCGCGCTCGTTGACGCCGTGAGACGGCAGTTCGGACGACATCCTGATCTCGTGCATGGCGGCATCGATCAGTGCTGTCAGCACGTTCTGGCGTGATCCCAGCGCGAGCTTGGCTTCCGACAGCCAGCGTACGTCGTCGACCTTGCGCAGCGCGCTGCTCAGCTTCCGGCGCAGGACGGAGAACTCGATGGTCTTGGCGATGAAGACGGTCCAGGTCGCAAGCGAGGCGAGCGCCAGCCCCATCATCACCGACTTCACGAGAATGTCGGCGGCCAGGAACATCGACCATGGCGACAGATCGTGCGGCACGTGTGATGCCGCCTGCGCGCCGCCTTGCGTCGGCTTCTCTGCCTGATCCTTCGCCTTGTCGCCCACCGAGGCGTCAGTAACGGTTTCGGCAGCGGTCGACGGCTGGGCGTCGTTCGTTGCGGCTGCCGGCGCCTGGCTCGTTGCGGCGGCCTGCGGCGTGGTGACAGCCGGTGCCGGTGCGGCCGCCGTGGCGGCGCCGCCGGTGGCCGGAGCCGTTGCCGTGGGAGCAGGCGCGGCCGTCTGCGGCGCGGGCTGGGCAACGGCGGGGGCCGTCTGCGCCTGTCCGATGGTCACTGGCTTCGGCGCCGCGCTCTGAGCTGCGTGCGCAACGGGAGCCGGCCCACTGGCCGCGGCGGCGTTGACGGGCGCAACGGCAGGCGCCTGCGTGGCGGCCGCTGTCGCCGGAGGCTGAACGGATTTCGCTCCGGTCGCATTCGCCGGATTTGGTGCTGTGGTCTGCGGGGCGGCGGCAGCCTGGCCAGGTCTCGGCGACGTGGCCGGCTGCTCGGCATGCGCCATGGCGCCGGCCGAAACGGCTGCGATCACCGCTCCTACATGAAGAACGATCCTGAACATGTTGCTGCATACCCCTTGGTAGTTATCTTCTCTGTAATGTTTCTAGTCGTAACCCGGCTGTTTTGAGACGGCCCGTTGACTCAAAGCGGGAACATCAAGGTCGGCAGTCACTCCGGTGAGTGCGATGCCAAATGAAAAATCGAATCGTGCGGCCTATTCATCGGCCGTCGATGCCGTGCATGACGTCCTAAATCCCTGAAAGTCCTGATGCGAGACGGAGCTAGCCGTGCATGACGCCGCCGATGCGGCCGCGCGTCACGCAATTGCCTCCGTTCGGTCTTCCATCGATTCTAATTAGTCGGCACCGCCGTGATGATCCTGTTCGGTTGGCACGAGGGCATGCCGCGCGGCCTTCGGGACGGGATGCCGTCCGAAAGGAGCTTGAGGGCGTCGATGTCCGAATCAGAATGCCGATGAGATCGGCGTCGTTCAAGAAACACGCGCCGCGCGCCCCTGATCACGTCGTGATCAACGGCCATCGCGGTCGTGATGGGGGCTGAAGTTCGCGAAGCGCACGCGCTCACCGCCACGGAAAATCGCAGAGCTCGCCAACGACGATCCGCCGGCGGTCAAAGACATGGATCGACAGCTCCGAGAAACGGACCGGCCGACTGCATGTGAGCACGGATGGCGGTCTATCGCGAGCGCTGGGGAAGGCGCCTGAACGATGGGATCATCACCAAAACGAACGAGCCGGGCTGCATCGCGTGCAACCCGGCTCGTAAACGATCGAACTCAAGCAGGTCGTTGCGACCGAAGGAGAACCTCTAGTTCTCGGCCCAGTAGCGGATCAGGTTGTGATAGAGGCCGGTCAGCCGCACCATTTCCGGATCGTCGCGCCCCATCCGCTGCGACAATCCCTGGATCGTCGTATCGAGATCGAAGATCATGCTGCGCGCGAGGGGATCGCGGATCATGCTCTGCAGCCAGAAGAACGAGGCGACGCGGACGCCGCGCGTCACCGGGGTGACCATGTGCAGGCTCGAGGAGGGATACAGCACGAGGTCGCCGGCCGGCAGCTTCACCTCATGCGAGCCGTAGAGATCCTCGATCACCAGCTCGCCGCCGTCGTAATCCTCCGGCTCGGAGAGAAACAGCGTGACCGAGAGGTCGGTGCGGATGCGCAGGCCCGTGAGCTTGTCGCCGCGCACGGCGTTGTCGACGTGGATGCCGAAATGATGACCCGACTCCGCGCTGTAGCGGTTGAACAGCGGCGGGAAGATCTGCTGCGGGATGGCGGCGGCGAGAAAGCGCGGATTGGCGGTCATCGCCGAAATGATGCGGTGGCCGAGCTTGCGCGCCACCTCGCTGTCGGGCGGCAACTGCTCGTTGCGCTTGACCATGGCGGACTGGGCGCCGGCCGTCGAGCGGCCGTCCTCCCAGTCGCTGGAGTCCATGATGCGGCGAAACTCCGCCACATCGTCTTTGCTCAGAATTCCGGGGACACAGATCAGCATGAACTCATCACTTGATGTGTGCCCCCGGCTGGGTGGTCTGCGATCAGAACCGTCCGGACAGGACGATCGATGCGCTTCGTCCCGGACCGACGAGCACGAACGGCGTGGCACTCTGATAGAGAGCGTCGTAGTAGAGCTTGTCGAAGATGTTGGCAACAAACACCTTCGCCGTCCAGTTCTTGTCGAGCTTGGCTTCCGCGAACGCATCGAAACGCCAGTAGCTCGGCAGCTCCGTGCCCTGGTTCGCCGCCAGCCAAGTGCCGCCGAAGATCTTCGAGCGGTACACGGCCTGGCCGCCGATCTCCCAGGTGTCGTTGATCTGGTACTTCGTCAGCAGGCTGAACGACTGGTGCGCGGTGTTGGCGAGCTGCAGGCCGACATTGCTGGTGAACAGCGCGGTGTTCGCCGGCGGGATGTTCGACTTGGTCACCTCGGACTGCATCAGCACGATGCCGCCGAAGATGCTCCATTTGTCGGTCAGCTTGCCGCCGGCCTGCAGGTCGATGCCGCGGATGCGGTAGGCGGCACCGGCCGAGAGACACGGCACGGAGCCGATGGTGCCTGCCGGATACGGGCAGTCCGCCGTGGCCTGCGCGGCGCTGGTGATGTTGCGCGACTCGCGGGCATTCTCCTTCTCGGTCTGGAACAGCGCTCCCGTGACCAGCAGGCGACCGTCGAGCAGCTCCCACTTGGTGCCGATCTCGATCGAGGTGTTCTTCTCGGGCCCGAAGATCTGGTTTGCGCCGCCATTGGTGACCGCGGAGAGGCCGCCATATTGCGGGCTGAGACCGTCGAACTCGGCGCCGACCGGATTCGATGACGTGGCGTAGGCCGCATAGAAGCTGGCGTAGGGCACCGGCTTCAATGTCATGCCGACGTTGAAGTTCGGCATGCCGCTGGAGGCCGCCGTCGTGCCCGGCGTGTTGGCGACGCCGTTGACGGTGCCGAAGCCGTCGACCCGGACGTCGTATTTGTCATAGCGCACGCCGCCGTTGAGGATGACGAGATCGCGGTAGTTGACGCTGTCGAGAGCGTAGACGCTCGCCGAGTCGATCTTCACGTTGGTCGGGAATTGCCCCAACGACGGAATGCCGAACGGCAGGTTCGTGAACTGCGGGTTGAACACGCTCACGCCCGAGAGCGAACCGCTGCCCGCGAACGCCAAGCCCTGCTGCTCGGAGGTCAGGCCGGTGTAGCTGTTGATGCGCGCCTTTTCCTGCGAGACCTCAAGGCCGGCGAGCACGGTGTGCCTGAAGTTGCCGGTGTCGAACTTGTAGGTCGCCTCGAGCTGGTTGGCGAGCACGTCCGTCTGCTGGAAGCGGCTTTGCGGATTCGCCCTGATGAGCGCGCCGGACGGCGGATTGATGTTGGTCGGGCCTTCCGGCAGCGTGCCGATGTAGTTCAAGGTCGAGCGCGACACCCGGACCTTGTCGGAGATCGTCAGGTCGGGAGTGACCTTCACCTCGGCATTGAACGAGCCGATGTCCTGTCCGACGCGCGAGAAGTCTCGGTTGACGAAGCCATACCAGGCGTTGCGCGGCGAGCCGACCTCGGGGAACGGCGCGCCGGCGGTGAGCGTGCTCGGCCGATAATACGGCACGCCGAAGTCCGGACGGCCGGTCACCTCGTTGTGGATGTAGTTGGCGGACAGGGTGACGGTGTCGAGCGGCGTCCACTTGGTGGCGATGAAGCCGCCGTTGCGGTTGTCGGTGACGTAGTCGCGGCCGGCAACGCCGGCATCCTGGAACAGGCCGCCGACGCGGGCAGCGAAGGTCGGCGTGATCTTCTGGTTGACGTCGATCACCACGCGCTTGGTCCTGTCGGTGCCGAGCGTGGTGTCCATGTTGTAGAAGCTGTTCTCGGTCGTGGCTTGCTTGGTCACGATGTTGATCGCGCCGCCGGTGGTGCCGCGGCCGGCGAAGGACGACGCCGGGCCGCGCAGGATCTCGACCTGCTCGGTGAAGAAGTTCTCGCGCACGGAGACGCCGGCGTCACGCACGCCGTCGATGAAGACGTCGTTGCGGGCGTCGAAGCCGCGGATGAAGAAGCGGTCGCCGAACGCGTTGCCGCCTTCGCCGGTGCCGAGCGTCACGCCGGCGGTGGAGAGCACGGCGGATTTGAGGCTGGTGGAGTTCTTGTCCGCCAGGATCTCCTTGCTCAGGACGGTGACGGTCTTTGGCGTGTTGAGCAGCTTCTCCGGAAACTTGCCGGAGGCCTGCAGCCGCTCGCCCTTGTAGTCGGAAGCGGGGCTGGAATAGGGGTTGCGGTCGGGCGGCAGATTGCTCTTCGGCGCCGCGGCCTGCTGCTGCTGTTGCTGGCGGGCGGCGCGGCGCATTGCGTCGCGCGCGCGGACCTGGTCCGCGGTTGGGCGCGAGGCGGCCGGCTTGGGGCGGGCCACCGGGGCTTCGACGTTGACGGACGGCAGCGGCGCCTGCTGGGCTTCGGCACTGGAGAACGAGGCAACCGCGATCAGGCTCGCGACCGCCGAGACTTTCACACCGGAAATCTCGGGAGATGGATCCCACTCGTGCCCGCTTGCCCCTCGCAAGCTCCTTGGAAAGATTGCCTTACCCATACTCGACCACCCCATTCGTTACGCAAAACTTCAGACTTGGGTTCGTTGAACGCCCGCAACCGGCGCGTACCAGTTGCGAATGCAAGTCAAGAAGCGGGGGAAAGCGGCCCAAAGCTGGTTCCGCTGGTGGCCGGAATGCGAAAAGTTTCCATCCATTTCTGAAAATGAGACTTGTTCGCAAAGTGTCGCCTCACGGCAACAGTTGAAACCTCCTGGTTGAGCTGATCTCCATCATTCAATTGCTGATCAGAGAGTTGGTGGTCTTTCACGTCGTCTCGCGAGGTGAATCGTGCGCTTGACGATCACTTCGGTCGATCTTCGGTTCGAGCTGCTCCCCGCCGCGTCGCGAGATGCGGCGGGAATCTGGCGAATCTGTTTCCCGATCGGGACGCGTATGCGGCTCAGAACTTCGCCGTGGTGATCAGGTAGAACGCGTGGCCCGGGATTTCGACCGTGAGATCAGCGGCGCTCGGCGATGATCGCGACCGGCCCGCCGCCGTCGGGGCCCTGATGCTCGGCGCCGCCCGAGACGAACAGGTCGGTGAAGCCGAACAGCCCGGCCAGCGCGCCGCCGACGAAGGCGCGGGCGTGGCGGGTCGAAGAGACGTCGCTGTCGTCGAGCATGGTATGCCGCTGGCCGCGCAGCCGGCCGCTCTGCGCCGCCTCCGCCTTGGCGAGCACCGCGGCGATGCGGCTGCGATCGGCGGCCGGCACCTGGCCCGGCACGTTCAGGCCGAGTCGGGCGAGCGCCTGCCGCGCCGGCTCGATGTCGATGGCATCGCCCATGACCGCATGATCGATCGCCAGCGGCCCGCTCCACTTGGCCGACATGCCGGCGACCATGATCTCGTGGTCGAGCAGCTCGACGCCGCCCGATGTCGCCGCGCGCTCGCTGTAGCGCGAGACATCCGTGCAGATCGTCGCATCGGAGAGATCGGCAGCGGCGACCTCGCCGAGCGCGACGGCGACACCGAGCGCCGAGGCGCCGCGGGAAAAGCCCATCGACTTCAGCGTATCGCGCACGGCGGTGCGCTCTCCCCGCGCCTCCACCGCCTCGATCCGCTCCATCGTCAGCAGCGGGCATTTCACCTGCACGTAATGGACGTCGGCGGGATCGCTGATGCCGGCGTCAGCCATCGCCGCGCGCACGCCGGCCGCCACGAGCTCGACCTGCGGCATGCGGCCGAGATGCTCGCCCGCCAGCGCCGCCGTGCGCGCGCGCCCGAGCGCCAGCGATGCCGGGAAAGCGCGCGGCGCCACGGCGTCGCCGCCGTCGCGTGCCTCGAACACGATCATGTGCGGCGACAGCGCGCCCTCGGTGCCGCCGGACATCACCATCGCGATCTGCCGCACGGCGTCGGCCGCGAGATATCGGCCGAGCAGCGCCTCCAGCGAGCGCACGGCGAAGGCGCGGGTGAAGTCGTTGACGCAGCCATTGCCCTCGGTCTTGCCGAGAATGGCGACGATGCCGGCGGGATCGATGGCGCCTTGCGCGATTCCGGCCTCGAGCGCGCCGACATCGTCCGGGCTGCGCATCGGCAGGCGGTGAACGTAGGCGCGGCGCAGCGTGGTCGGCATGTCGAGAACTCCTGTCGGGCGTCCGGCGACACTAGGCAATCACGAAGCCGCGCGCGACGGTGTTCCGGGATGGTCCGCGTGCTATCCTCCGCAATCCCATCTCGACGACCGGTGATCCATGCCTCTCTGGACCTGCTTTCAATGCGGCGCGCAGTTTCCCGATACGAAGGCGCCGCCCGGCCATTGCGTCGTCTGCGAGGACGAGCGGCAATATGTGAACTGGAAGGGACAGAGCTTCCTCAGCCGCGACGACCTTGCTGGCCGGCATCAGGTCATCTGGCGCGAGGATGACGGCCTGACCGGCCTCGCTTTGGATCCCAGCTTTGCGATCGGCCAGCGCGCGCTGCTCGTTCCCGAGCCGGACGGCTGCGTGATGTGGGACTGCATTCCCTTGGCGACGGAGGCAGCCATTGCCCGCGTCCGCTCATTGGGCGGCCTGAAGGCCATCGCGGTGTCGCATCCGCACTACTATGGCGCGGTCGCCGATTGGAGCGAGGCATTCGGCAACGCGCCGGTCTATCTCCATGGCGACGACCGCGCCTTCGTCACCCGGCCGCATCCGGCCATCGTGCCATGGACGGGCGATCGCCTCGCCATCTCGGATGACGTCGTGCTGCTGCGGACCGGCGGGCATTTCGCCGGCGCCACCATCCTGCATTGGCGCAAAGGTGCCGGTGGCAAGGGCGCGCTGTTGACCGGTGACATCGCGATGGTGGCGATGGATCGCCGCCACGTCAGCTTCATGTACTCCTATCCGAACTACATCCCGCTCGGCGCCGCCGCCGTGCGCCGCATCGCCGATGCGGTCGCGCCGCTCGCCTTCGACCGCATCTACGGCGCGTGGTGGCAGAAGAACATCGGCGACGATGCGAAGGCGGCGTTCGATCGCTCGGTGCGGCGTTATCTCCAGGCGATCGCCTGAGCCGCTGGTTCCACGAACCCCCGTAAAGTAACGGGGCATTAGGCACAACCATAAGGTTGTATTTGAGCGTCTTGCAGTCTTTGGTCGGATGGTATCGAAGTATCCCGGGCGGAGTGGGGTACCTCAATGCGTTCGCAATCGTGCTCGTCGGTGACCGGCGCCATCGCGCCGGCCGGCCTCATCCTGCATTCAGATACTCTCCCGGGTCTGCACGATCCGGCGTTCGCGTCCACCGCCAGCCACATGCAGCGGCTCTGGGCCGTGCTGGCGCTCGTGCTCGCCATCGTGCTCGCGCTGCCGTTCCTGCTGGTCGATGTGCCGCCGGTGCTCGACTATCCGAACCACCTCGCGCGCCTGTTCGTGCTGGCGCATCCCGACGATCCCGTGCTGTCGCAGATGTACGCGCCGAACTGGCGCGTCCTGCCCAATCTCGGCATGGATGTGATCGGCGTGGCGCTGCTGCGCTTCACCGACGTTCATGTCGGCGGCCGCATCCTGCTCGCGCTCAGCCTGTTCGCGCCGCTCTTTGGCGTGATCGCCTATCACCGCGCGGTGTTCGGCCGCTTGTCGTTGTGGCCGCTGGCGGCCGGCATCATCGCCTATGACGGCGTCTTCCTGCTCGGCTTCATGAATTTCCAGCTCTCGCTTGGTCTCGCGCTCGGCGGCGCCGCCGGCTGGGTGGCGCTGCGCCGTCGCGGCTGGCTGCCCGCGATCGCGTGGGGAGCCATCGCCGCGGCGGCCGCCTTCCTCTGCCACATCTTCGGCCTGCTGTTCTTCGCGGTCCTGATCGGCGCTGGAGAGGCCGATCGGCTGTGGCGGCTGCGCCGGTCGCCCGGCCTTGCACGGGAGCTGGTGGTCGTCGCCTGCGCGCTCGGCATCACGCTCAGCCCGGCCGTGCTGCTCTACGGGCTCTGTCCGCTGGGTGAGGGCGGGCTGCAACTCGGCGCCTGGATCGGACCGCCGAAGCTGTGGCGCATCATGACGCCGTTCCTGACCACCAGCGCCGAGCTGACGGTCATAACGACCGTCGCGGTGCTGTCGGTGTTGATCCTCGTCCGGCGCCAGATCGTCGTCGCGCCGGGCATGCCGCTGGCGCTGGCGGCGCTGTTCGTCGCCTTCGTCGCGGCGCCATGGAGCGCGCTGGGCGGAACGTTCATCGATATGCGCTTTGCCGCGATGTGCGGCCTGCTGCTGTTCGCCGGCCTGCAGCCGGTCGTGTCCGGCAGGAAGGCGGCGCTCGTCGGCATCGTCCTCGCGGGCCTGACGCTGATTCGTACCGTGGACATCGCATCGGCATGGATCGATCACAGGGTCGACCTCGCCGAACTGCGCGCGGCGATCGCGCATGTGCAGCCCGGCGCGCGCGTCATCGCCGCGCATGGCCATGAGCAGCCCGTCTCCAGCCGGCGCGAGCGGATCCTGCCCGGATTCCGCTATGTCGATTCCCATATGGCGGCGCTGCTCGTGATCGAGCGACGGGCGTTCTGGCCGCTGATGTTCGCCCATCCGAGCCAGCAGCCCGTGGCGGTCCGTCCCTCTTTCGCGCGCCTTGCGCAGCCGCTGGCCGAGCCCGCCGCGTGGCGCTGGCTGCAGCCGGACACGCCGTCGGCCGACGTGTTGCAGCTCGCGCGCTATCTGGCCGGCTGGCGGTCGCACTTCGATGCCGTTCTGCTGCTCGACCCGCCGCTCCCTGAGCAGCCGGTCGCCGGCCTCACACCGCTCTATCTCGGCAGCTACATCCAACTGTTCCGCGTCGGGCAGGGCGGCACCGGCACCACGGCGGTGCAGAAGCCGGAGCCTGCTCCGCGGACGGCCTCACCGTCCTGAGGCCGGAGAGCGCCGGCTGGGCGCTCGCCAAGCTCGCTATCCTCGTCTTCGAATGGGGCTTTGCCGCCGTACAGGGACCGATGCAGGAAGCGGCCGACGAGGCCGCGCGCGCCGTCGCCGGCCAGATCGATCCGGCGACGCTGCAGCCCAACTTCGGCACCGAGCAAGGCGCGATCTGGGTCATGCTCGGCGTCGCCACCGTGAACGTCATCCTCGGCGTCTGGCGGCCGCGGTTCACGAACCTGCCGGATTGAACCAGGCATTCGTCGGACTGCGCTTCCCGAGTCTCCGCCTACTGCGCCGGCCCCGCCGTGCGCTCCGCTCCCCTCCCCGCAAGGGGGAGGGGAGCGCACCCACCCCTGCTCGAGGGGCGCTTGCGGATTTCACGAAATTTCTCTTGCTATTTTTCCGAAACAATGCTTATCTCCTCCCATCCCACCTCGTGCAGAGGGACGTACGCGTCGTCACGAACGTGGAGGTGGGCTGCGATGGACGTGACGGCTGTGCCAGACGAGCGCAGTCCGGCGCGGACGGCGAAGTCGTGTGGTCCTGGCCTCTCGACGCTGAGGTCAAGTCCGCAAGCGTTGCTTGACGGCACGCGCGGGCGATGGGGGCAAGAAAGCCGATCCCCAGGGAGAGCACGAAGGACACCGTTAAAACCGATCGCGCGGGGGAGGCCGGTTGTCAGGCCCGACCTGTGGTGACTGCCGTCTGCTTTTCTTGTTGCAGGCGGGCCATGGGCCGCGGTCAGCACCCGGCCTTCCCCGCGCCCTCTCATTTTCAGAGGGACGACTGCCGCATCACTCGGGTCCGACGGGCCGCGGGAACGCGACGACGCATGTCGATGATATCCGCAGCAAGACCTCACTCCCGCAACGCATCGCGTTCGATGAGCCGAGCATTTCGATTGGCCATGGGCGACGCCAGCGCCGCGGCGCCGACATCGTCCATGTCGAAGTCAATGTCGAAGCCTTCAGAGCTGCGTGGCGCGCAGCTCGATCGTGAGCGGCGCCGTCGTGCGCTTGGCGGCCGGATCGGCCGGCATCTGCAGCACGCGGGCGCGCTGGCCGGCGGCGAGGTCGGTGACCTTGACGATTCGGCCATTGGAGAATTCGAGCGCATCGTGATGTTCGGTCGGCTTGTTGGTGTCGACCTGGCGGAAGCGGGCGAGATGGGCGCCGACCTTGCGGCGGAAGAAGAAGCCCTTGATGCGGACATCGTCTTCGAAGGCGAGCTCCGTGCCCGGCCGCAGGCAGACGGCGGTCAACGGGTCGTCCTTGGTGCAGAAGCCGCGGGTCTCCGTGCCGGGAAATCGACAGGAGACCAGCACGTCGGCAGTTTTGGCATCGCGGGAAGCAACAGTATGGAGGCTGTAGTCACACATGGGGAGCTCCTGAAGGCCGCCAGCACTGAGGCCGCAACGGCGTAGCAGGAGAGTTGTTCCATGTTGTTGCAGCCCCTCTGTTCGAGAACTCCCGCCGCAGGACCGGCCGGCGGCGGGAACTCGCGATCAGGTGAGATGCGCAGCTTCTTCGGCCTCGTCCTCGGCGGCGCCCCAATGCGAGGCGTCCTTGATGGTCGGATCGATGAGCTCGCCGCGCAGCAGCGCCAGCGGCGACTTCCAATACAGCGCAATGTTGTGGAACGGGTCGGTCAGCACCTTGAAGGCCCAGATCAGGCCCGTCGAGACATCCTGCATTGCAAACAGCTGGATGACGCGAAACAGACCGCCGCCGATGCCGACCGCAAGCCAGAGCAGGCCGACGTGGCGGACGAAGTCCATCCGGCCGGCCGGCTCGGCGAACAGGCCGAACAGCGTCGGAAACGCGAACAGCGCCACCGGCACCAGGCCCCACACCGTCAGCAGCACGATCTTGCGAGTCTGATTGTAGCCGACCTTGACCGCCTCCTTGTAGTCGTTGCTGACGCCGTTGATGTGGTCATAGCCGTTCGGTTCGAAGAAGAAGTGCCCGGTCTGCCGCGTCAGCATCGCGAGCCAGCCGACCAGGCCGGCCATCGCCGGATCCTTGAACAGCAGCGCATAGCACACGAGGAAGATCACGGCGCTGATCAGGTGCAGCGTCTGATTGATCCGGCTCTGATGATAGTAGCGATAGTCGTCGAAGCGCTGCGTCTGCAGCGTCTTGTAGTAGCGCGACATGCGAATCCCCGTGCCGTTGTGGAACGAGGCGAAGACGTAGAGGCCTTCAGTGAAGGTGGCGTGACATTATGATGTTGTCACAATGAAACCGACCGGGAGCGGATCGGGAGCCGCAATGTGCGCAAGCGAGCGGACTCTGCGCCGGCGCACGACTCGCCGGCTGGTCTCTCTGTCTGCCGCAAAATGCGGAGAAACGGCTTTGATCCGGATCAAAGCCGGCTGCCGATGTGGCGTGTTGTGGCCTGCATCAGCCGGCGGGCGACCTTGCCAGCCGGATCGCCTCGCTCAGGATCGCGCGGTCACCGATATGGTTGGCGAGCAGCAGCACCAGCCTGGCGTTCATGCGCAGGGCCTCGTCCTCGCTGAGGTCGCGCTGGCCGCCGATCAGCTCGGCATAGAAGTCGTCGGGATCGCTGATGTTCGGGGTGAGGGTCAGGCTCATGCCGCAAGCTCCTGCTGGACCGCGCCGCGCCTGCCGCAGGCGCGCCGGACCGCCTCCGTGATCGCGTTCTCGTCAAACTGCGGCCAGCGGGCGGTGACATATTGATCGGGACGGAACAGATAGGTCGTGCCGGGCGAGGCACCGTATCGTGCCGCGAGCAGGCCCTTGGCATCAGCGATGTCGCGGCCGACGACGATCACCCGCGCCGTGATGCCGTCGATGCTGAGCTGCTCGGCCGTGACGGCGTTGTCGAAGGTGACCACCGTGAAGCCCGAGCCAAGGCAGTTCAGCAACCAGCCGGGCTGTCCCACGATCGTCACCGGCGCATCGGCGGCATTGGTGCCAGGCGTCATCGCCCCGGGGACGCTCCCGCCGTCAGGCGTGTTCAGCAACGACGCGACATAGGGCGTCGGCGTCGACAGCCGGCCGCTGTTGACCAGCGGCCGCGCAAAGCTGTGGTTCTGTGCGAGGTCGAGCACGGCGTCGCGATAAAGGCGGCTGGCTTGCGTCTTCGGCGTGATGAAGTCGGTCGCCCGTGTCGAGTTCAGGATATTGTCGTCGGCGGCAAAGGCGCGCTCCTCGTGATAGCTGTCGATCAGGCTCTCCGGCGCCTCGCCGCGCAGCACCAGCGCCAGCTTCCAGGCGAGGTTGTCGATGTCCTGCACGCCGGTGTTGGCGCCGCGGGCGCCGAACGGCGACACCTGGTGCGCCGCATCGCCCGCGAAGAGGACGCGGCCGTGACGGAAATTGTCGATCCGGCGGCAGGCGAACTGATAGATCGACACCCATTCCAGCTCGAATTCGGTGGTCTCGCCGAGCATCGCCCGGATGCGTGGGATCACGCGCTCGGGCTTTTTCTCTTCGTCCGGATTGGCGTCCCAGCCGAGCTGGAAGTCGATGCGCCAGATGTTGTCGGACTGGCGATGCAGCAGCACCGACTGTCCCGGATGGAACGGCGGATCGAACCAGAACCAGCGCTCGGTCGGATACTCCGCCTTCATCCTGACATCGGCGATCAAAAAGCGGTCCTGGAAGAACTGGCCCTTGAACTCAGCGCCGACCATGCGCCGGGTGTCAGAATTGGCGCCGTCGCAGGCGATCACCCATTGCGCCTCCATGGTGAAGATGCCGTCGGGCGTCTCCACCGCGAGATCAGCGCAGTCGTCGTTCTGCTTGAGGCTGACCAGCCGATGCTTCCAGCGCAGGTCGATCAGCGGCGTCCTGTTGCAGACATCGACCAGAATCTCCTCGAGATAGTATTGTTGCAGGTTGATCATTGCCGGCCAGCGATGGTCGGGCTCGGGCAGCAAATCGAATTGATAAGAGAGCTGGTCGCGGAAGAAAACCTTGCCGATGTTCCAACTGACGCCCTTCTCGACCATCGGCGCGGCGCAACCGAGCCGATCCCAGATCTCGAGCGGGCGTTTGGCGTAGCACACGGCGCGGGAGCCGATGCTGACGGTATCGTTGTCATCGAGCACGACGACGGGCTGGCCGCGGGCGGCGAGATCGAGCGCCGCCGTCAGGCCGATCGGCCCGGCGCCGATCACGACGATCGGATGGCGGCGGGTCTCGCCGCCGCGCTGCTCCGCCGAGCAGACGTAGGGAAATCGCGGATAGACATAGTTGCTCATGGCTGCCTCGCCTGGCGCGTTGCGGTCGGGACTGTCGGGACGAGCAATCGCTCAGTCGCTGCCTGCGAATTCCTTCTCGTGCATCCAGGCGGTGTGCCGCGGCGGCTTCTTGGTGGTCGCCCATTCGTCCACCATGGCGTGGGCGACCGACTTCATCCGCGCGATCTGGTCGGGCGTCGCGGTCCAGGCCGCGATCTCCAGCCGGTGGCCGCTCGGATCGTGGAAATAGATCGACTTGAAGATGGTGTGGTCGATGATCCCGACGACGTCGAGGCCGGCGGCCTCCGCGCGTGCCTTCGCTTCCTCGAGCTCCGCCATGTCCTTGACCTGGAAGGCGATGTGCTGGGTCCATTCCGGGGTGTTGGGATCGCGTCCCATCGGCGGCGAGTTCGGCAGCTCGAAGAAGGCGAGGATGTTGCCGTTCCCGGCATCGAGGAAGATGTGCATGTAGGGATCGGGCGCCTTGGTCGAGGGCACCTTGTCTTCGGCGATCGCGCCGAGCAGGTCCATGTTGAGGACCTTCTTGTAGAACTCGACCGTGGCCTTGGCGTCGACGCAGCGATAGGCGACGTGATGGATCTTCTCGATCTGCATGATGGTCCTCCCATGATCGTTGTTGGCAAGATAGTAACGGATGATACGATCTGGCGGCTTTGATCCAGATCAACCCGATCGGGATCGGATTGAGGTCGCCAGGGGCGAGCGCCTGGAACGGATGAGGGCAGAGGACGCGATGACGAAGCTGGCCAGCGAGATGCGGGACCGGAGGGACGGCGAGGGGACCACCGAGCGCGAGCTCAGACTGCAGCGCTATTTTCCCTATCGGCTGGCCCGCCTCGCCGAGCAGGTGTCGCTGGCGGTGGCGGAGGTCTATGCCGACCGGTTCGCGCTGTCGCGCCAGGAATGGCGGATCCTGGCGGCGCTCGGCGAGCAGCCGCGGTTGCCGACCAAGGAGATTGGCCGGCTGACGACGCTCGACAAGATGAACGTCAGCCGCGCCATGCAGAGCCTGGAGGCACGCGGCATCGTCAGCCGCAGCCGCGATCCCGCGGATGGACGGGAGCGGATCGTAGCGCTGACGGCCGCCGGCAGGGCGCTGTACCGCAGAATCGTGCCCCATGCGCTGGCGCGCGAGGCCGATCTGCTGAGCGTGCTTTCGGCCGCCGAGATCGCCACCCTGGACGCGGTCATCGACAAGCTGCTCGCGGCCGCCGAACGATCGGCCGGTGATCCCCCCGGTCGGAAGGCTTGATCGGTGCCGCCGCCGCGCTATATCGACGGTCTCTCTCCACCCTTGATAGCATGGGCCAACGCACGACGATGACCGACACCGCGACCGTTAGCCATTCCTTCCAGGCCGAAGTCTCCGAGCTGCTCCATCTGATGGTGCATTCGGTCTATTCCGAGACCGACATTTTCCTGCGCGAGCTGATTTCGAACGCCTCCGACGCCTGTGACAAGCTGCGCTATGAGGCGATCGCCAGGCCCGACCTGATCGGCGAGGGCGAGCCGCCGCAGATCCGCATCATTCCGAACAAGGCGGCGGATACGCTGACCATCGCCGACAGCGGCATCGGCATGGAGCGCCAGGAACTGATCGACCATCTCGGCACCATCGCCCGCTCCGGCACCAAGGCGTTCGTGCAGAAGCTGGCCGAGGCCAAGGACGGCACCGGCCTGATCGGCCAGTTCGGCGTCGGCTTCTACTCGGCCTTCATGGTCGCCGACCGCATCGTCGTCATCAGCCGGCGCGCCGGCGAGAATGACGTCTGGACCTGGACCTCCTCCGGCGGCGCCGGCTTCGAGGTCGCACCCGCGTCCGAGGAGGATGCCAAGCGGGTGGCGCGCGGCACGGAGATCGTGCTGCATCTGAAGGACGACGCCAAGAAATATCTCGAAGCTTTCGAGATCGAGCGCATCGTCACCGCCTATTCCGACAACATCCAGTTCCCGATCATGCTGGTGGCGGAGGAGGGCGAGCCGCGCCAGATCAACTCCGCCAGCGCCCTATGGCAGCGCTCGAAGTCCGAGCTGACGTCCGAGGATTACAGCAAGGCCTACAAGTCGATTGCGCACGCGTTCGACGAGCCGGCAATGACGCTGCACTACCGCGCCGAGGGCCGCTATTCCTATGCGGTGCTGCTGTTCGCGCCGTCGACCAAGCCGTTCGACCTGTTCGAGCCGGCGCGCAAGGGCAAGGTCAAGCTCTATGTCCGCCGCGTCTTCATCACCGATGACGCCGACCTGATGCCGGCCTATCTGCGCTTCATCCGCGGCGTGATCGACAGCGAGGACCTGCCGCTCAATTTGTCGCGCGAGATGCTGCAGAACAATCCGCAGCTGGCCCAGATCCGCAAGGCGGTGACGACGCGGGTGATCAGCGAATTGGAGCAACTCGCCGACAAGGATGCCGAGAACTTCGACAAGGTCTGGGATTCGTTCGGCGCCGTCATCAAGGAAGGCCTGTACGAGGATTTCGAGCGCCGCGACAAGCTGCTGGCCCTGGCGCGCTTCACCACGACATCAGGCGAGAAGCGCTCGCTGAAGCAGTATGTCGAGGGGCTCAAGGAGAATCAGACCGAGATCTATTTCCTGGTCGGTGACAGCATCGAGCGGCTGAAGTCCAATCCGCGGCTCGAGGCCGCCAAGGCGCGCGGCGTCGAGGTGCTGCTGCTCACCGATCCGGTCGATGCGTTCTGGACCTCGGCGAGGCTCGAATATGACGGCAAGCCGCTGAAGTCGCTAAGCCAGGGCGACATCAACTTCGATCCGATCCCGGTGACCGAGCCGAAGCCCGAGGACGAGGCACAGCCGGCCGCCGACGAGGCCAACACGATCGCGCTGATCAAGGCAAGCCTCGGCGACCACGTCACCGACGTGAAGGTCTCGACCCGGCTTACCACCAGCGCCTCGTGTCTGGTCGCCGGCAGCCATGGTCCCGACCGCGAGCTGGAGCGCATCCTGTCGCAGCAGGCGCGCGGCGCCCGCACCAAGCCGATTCTGGAGATCAATCTGCGCCATCCGCTGGTCGTCGCGGTCGCGAAGGCCGCCGCCGACAAGGCCAAGGTCGACGACCTGTCGTTCCTGCTGCTGGAGCAGGCGCAGATTCTCGACGGCGAACTGCCGGAGGATCCGGCCGCGTTCGCGGCCCGGCTCAACCGGCTGGTGCTGCAGGGCGTCGCGGCGGCTTGAGGCAGGCGGGTTGCGGGCGCGGAGGTCAGTTCTTCGCGCTCACCTGCGGGACCAGCTTGCGCCAGTGCATGATCTCGGCGCGGTAGGTCGCGGCATAGACGCCGACGTCGCCGGTGAGCGGCGCGGCGCCGACCTCCGCGAACTGCCTGCTGATGTCGGGATCGGCCAGCGCGGCGTTGATCTCGCGGTTGAGCAGCTCAACGATGGCTTCCGGCGTGCCGTGCGGCACTGCGACGCCATAGAAGCCGGAGGTTTCGAACGCCGGCAGCACGTCGGCGACCGGCGGCAGATCGGGGAAGGCGGCGGCGCGCTCGCGGGTCGAGACGGCCAGCGCCCGGACCTTGCCGCTGCGCAACAGGTCGACGGCGGAAGCGGCGTTGTCGAACATCGCGTGGATGTGGCCGGAGGCGAGGTCGGTCAAGGCCGGCCCCGAGCCACGATAGTGCACGGTGGACCAGGTGATGCCGCCGAGAGTCCGGAACAGCTCGGCCGACAGCAGCTGGACGGTGCCGGGGCCGGCGGAGCCGACGCTGAGCTTGCCCGGGTTGGCCTTGGCATAGGCCAGGAATTCGGGCAGCGTCTTGACCGGCAGCTGTCGGCTGACCAGCAGCAGCAGCGGCATGCGCGCCATGCCGGCGACCGGCGTGAGACCTCCGTCGGCGCTCGGCGAGCCGTCGATCGAGGCCGTGATGACGTTGGCGGTCGAGGTCGCAAGGATCGTGTAACCGTCCGGCGGAGCGCTCGCGACGTTCTTGGTGGCGGTCGCGCCGCCCGCACCCGGCCGGTGATCGAGCACGAAGGGCTGGCCCAGTCGGCGGGTCAGCCGGTCGCAGATCAAGAGCGACAGCCGGCCGGTGGCCCCACCCGGAGCAAACGGAATGACCCAGGTGACAGGCTGAGCCGGATAGGGCGCATCAACTCCGGCGAACGCCGTGGTCGAAGTCATGGCTGCAACGCTGCTCCAGGCGGCGCAGCGCAGCAATGCGCGTCGTGTCATCGTGTCCTTGGGCATGCCGGCCTTCGCGTTGGCATGTTCTGGGAGCGGTACGCTAACCGGCATTTCCGAGAACTTCGTAAAGGATCGCATTCGCATCAACAGCGACGCACTCTCGGCCGGTTAACCCTCCCGGTTAACGGCTGGTCAGGCCACCCGGCCTATAAGCACGCCGAATTGGGGTGAGGGCGTTCATGAACTCCGGGCAGTCGGATCGATCTGTGGAACTCAGCACGTCCCCTCGAAGGCCGTCGGCGGCAAAGATCTGGCTGAAGGCGATCGAGCTGACCTCGCGCATCGAGGCAGAGCCGGCGCGGCTGTTCGCCGACGTGGTGGACGACTGGGCTGCGAAGCAGCCCGAACGGCCGGCGCTCGTCTCCGATCGCGAGACGCTGAGCTATTCCGCCCTGTCTGCGCGCATCAACCGATACGCCCGCTGGGCGCTGGCCAACGGCATCGGGCCTGGCCACACGGTCGCTTTGATGATGCCGAGCCGACCCGACTACCTGGCCGCCTGGCTTGGGGTCAGCCGCGTCGGCGGCGTGGTTGCGCTCATCAACACCAATCTGATCGGACCGTCGCTCGCGCATTGCATCAATGTGGCTCGGCCAGTCCATGTGATCGTCTCCAAGGACTTCCACGAAGCCTATACGGAGGTTGCGCCGGTGATCGCGGGCGGGCCGCGTGTCTGGGTTGCCGGCGGCGGCGATCTCGACGTCGCGGTCGCCGCGATGGATACGCGCGCGCTCGACGCAACTGAGCGCCGCGCCGTGACGATCAACGACCGCGCGCTGCTGATCTACACCTCCGGCACGACGGGCCTGCCCAAGGCCGCCAGCATCAGCCATCGCCGCATCATGAACTGGGGCGGCTGGTTTGCTGGCCTCACCGGTGCAGGTCCCGACGATCGCCTTTATGACTGTCTGCCTGTCTATCATTCCGTCGGCGGCATCGTCGCGCCCTGCAGCATGCTGCGCGCCGGCGGTGCGGCGGTGCTCGCCGAGAAATTCTCGGCGAGCAAGTTCTGGCGCGACATCGTTCGTCACGATTGCACGCTGGTGCAATATATCGGCGAGCTCTGCCGCTATCTGCTGGCCGCCGCGCCGTCCGATTTCGACCGCGCCCATCGGCTGCGGCTCGCCTGCGGCAACGGAATGCGCGGTGACGTCTGGGAGGCGTTCCAGGCGCGCTTCGCCATCCCCCAGGTGCTGGAATTCTATGCCGCGACCGAAGGCAACTTCTCACTCTACAATGTCGAGGGCAGGGTGGGATCGATCGGGCGCGTGCCGTCGCTGCTTGCGCATCGCTTCCCCGCCGAAATCATCAAGCTGGACGCCGACCAGCGCGCACCCTTGCGCGGACCCGATGGGCGGTGCCTGGTCTGCGCGCGCGGCGAGATCGGCGAGGCCATTGGCCGCATCGGTACGGCGGACCAGGGAGGCGGCCGCTTCGAGGGCTATACCGACACGGGCGAGACCGAGAAGAAGATCCTGCGCGACGTCTTCGCGAAGGGCGATGCCTGGTTCCGCACCGGCGACCTGATGCGCCAGGATGACCAAGGCTTCTTCTATTTCGTCGATCGCGTCGGCGACACCTTCCGCTGGAAGGGCGAGAACGTCGCGACCAGCGAGGTGAACGAGGCGATCCTGCAATGTCCCGGCGTGTTGGAAGCATCGACCTATGGGGTCGTCGTGCCGGGCTGCGATGGACGCGCCGGCATGGCGGCGCTCGTTGTCGGCGAGAGCTTCGATCTCGATCGCCTCTCCGTAGAACTTGCCTGCCGGTTACCGCCCTATGCGCGGCCGGTGGCGCTCCGCATCACGTCGTCGCTGCAGTCGACCGAAACATTCAAGCAGAAGAAGCAGGAGCTGATGCGCGACGGCTTCGATCCGTCGATCGTGCACGAGCCGCTCTACGTGCGGGACGCCGGGACGGGTGCCTATTGCCCGCTCGATCGGGATCTCCATGCGCGGATCCTCGCCGGCGAGGTTCGTTTGTAGATGATTTTAATCATAGGCCGTGATGGGTATTTACCAACGGTCCCGAAAGATGGCTGGGAAGTCCGGCTTCCTTCACCTTCTCGTCCTATGGTCGGTTTCATCGTTTGAACAGTGAGCGGATTGGCCCATGTCGGTACGGTTAAGAATCATTGCAGCGATCAAGCAGATTGCGGACGAGCAGAAGGTCAAGCTGCCGCCGCTGACCGACGAACTGACGTTGCACGAGACCGGCTTCGACTCGCTCGCTTTTGCCATCCTGGTCGCCCGTCTCGAGGACGATCTCGGCGTCGATCCATTCACACTGTCCGAGGACGTGACGTTCCCCAACACGATAGGCGACTTCATCGGGGCCTATGAGAATGTCCCCGCGTGAGATCTTCGCTCTTCGCGACCATCTCGGGACCGCGCTGACCGAGCGGACGATCTCCGATCCGCGTCACGTCCTATCGCTCGCCGAGCTCTCGCGTGGAAGCTGCCTCGGCGGCCGCACCAAAGAGCTCAACGGACGTTCGGTGCTGCTGGCGACCTCCGGCCAGTTGCTCGCCGGCCTCGCGCTGATCGAGATCGACGGCGTCGCGGGGCGCCTGCTGTTGTGTCCGCCGGATCTCAAGGGCGAGCATCTCGCCAGCATCATCGCCGATGCGGACATCGACGTCATTGTGACCGATGAGGTCCAGCGTTTCGACGCCTGCGGCGTGGATCTCGTGATCGAGGTCGCCCTGCCGCAACCTTCTGTCGAGGTGGTGCAGACGGTGCGCGCCACCGAATGGCTGATGCTGACATCAGGCACATCGGGCGTGCCGAAGATTGTCGGGCATACGCTCGAGGGCCTGTGCGGCGCGATCATCGGCGACCGTCCGGGTCCTGGCGAAGCGATGCCGGTGTGGGCGACCTTCTACGACATTCGCCGCTATGGCGGCCTGCAGATCTTCCTGCGTGCCATCGTCGGCGGTGGCTCGATGGTGCTGTCGGATCCGGGCGAGGGGCTCACGGACCACATCGCGCGTCTCAACGCGCGCGGCGTCACTCACATGTCCGGAACGCCGTCGCATTGGCGCAAGCTGCTGATGAGTGGGTCGGTGGAAGGCTTTGCGCCGCGCTATGTGCGTCTCTCCGGCGAGATCGCCGACCAGGCCGTGCTCGACGGATTGAAGCAGGCATTTCCCGACGCTTCGATCGGTCATGCCTACGCCTCGACGGAGGCCGGCGTCGGCTTCGCGGTCAATGATGGGCTGGAGGGTTTTCCTGCGACGCTGCTCGGCGAAGGCCGCGGGGCCGTCGACATGAAGGTCGTCGACGGCTCGCTGCGCATCCGCTCCAGGCGCGCGGCGCACGCCTATGTCGGACGCGCTGCGGCTGCCCTGACCGATACGGACGGCTATGTCGACACCGGCGACATGGTCGAGCTGCGCGGCGATCGCTACTACTTCGTCGGGCGCCGCAACGGCATCATCAATGTCGGCGGGCTCAAGGTCCATCCCGAAGAGATCGAAGCCGTGATCAATGGCCATCCCGAGGTGCGGATGTCGCGCGCCAAGTCGCGACGCAGCCCGATCACCGGCGGCATCGTCGTCGCCGAGGTCGTGCTGACGGCGGATGCCGATCCGGCGCGGAGTAAGACGGTTCGCAACGAGATCCTCGCCGCGTGTCGCGCGCGTCTCGCGGCTCACAAGGTGCCGGCGATGATCCGCGTCGTGCCAGCGCTCGACGTCACACCGGCCGGCAAGCTGGCGCGCGCCGATGCATAATGTTCTCGTCACCGGCGGCAGCCGTGGCATCGGGCTCGCCATCGCGCGCAGGCTCGCGGGAGCGGGCTATGACGTCATCGCGGTGGCCCGCCGGGAGAGCGACGAACTGCGCGCAGCGATGGCCGAGTTCAGCGCCAGCAGCGCCGGCATTCATTTCCGCGCCTGCGACCTCAGCGTCGTTGACGACCTTCCGGCCTTCGTGAAGTCGGTCCGCGACGAGTTCGGTCCGCTCTATGGTCTCGTCAACAATGCCGGTCTCGGCACTGAAGGGCTGCTCGCGACCATGCACAATTCGGAGATCGAGGCGCTGGTGCGGCTCAACGTGCTGGCGCCGATGATCCTGACGAAATACGTCGTTCGCCACATGATGGCCGCGGGCGAGGGGCGGGTGATCAACATCTCCTCGATCATCGCCTCTACCGGCTACAACGGCCTGTCCGTCTACGGCGCGACCAAGGCGGCCGCCAACGGCTTCACGCGCTCGCTGGCGCGCGAGGTCGGCAAGGTCGGCATCACCGTGAACGCGATCGCGCCGGGCTTCATCGCCACCGAGCTGACGCAGAGCATGGACGAGGAGCAGCAGCGGCGCATCGCCGGCCGGAGCGCGTTGCGGCGGCTGCCGGAAACCGATGACGTGGCCGCGATGGTTGAATTCCTGCTCGGCGACGGCGGGCGCAATGTCACCGGCACCGTGCTGACGGTCGACGCAGGCAATACCGCCTGAGGCTATTTGCGGCGATCGGTCGCTCTCGCCGTTGATTTCGCTCAAGCGTCCGACGGGCGGCAGCAGCGATAGTGCCGGCGCAATCCGGAACCGGTATCCATGTTCGAGCGCATTCTGCGGTGGAGCCTCGTCGCAATCGCAATCGCGGGCCTCGCCGCGGGCGGGCTCGCGCATGTGCTCGGTCGCCCCGATCTTGCCGGGATCGCGTTCACGGCCTCGACCGTTCCTGTTATCCTCGGGCTGATCGTCTCGATCGTCCGCGATTTCCTGGCCGGCCGCATCGGCGTCGACGCGATTGCGCTGGTGTCGATGAGCGCGGCAATCATCCTCGGCGAGCCGCTGGCTGGCGCTGTCGTGGCGCTGATGTATTCCGGCGGCAACGTGCTGGAAGACATTGCCGTCGCCCGCGCCGAGCACGATCTGCGGGCGCTGGTCGATCGCGCGCCGCGCGAGGCGCATCGCCGCCGTGGCGACGACATCGACAACGTTCCGATCGCCAGCGTCGCGGTCGGTGATCGCCTGATGGTCCGCGCCGGCGAAATCATCCCGGTCGATGGCATGGTCGAAGCGACCATCGCCGTCGTCGACGAGTCGGCGCTCACGGGTGAGCCGATCCCGGTGACGAAGACGCGCGGGATGGCGATCCTTTCGGGATCGGTGAACGCCGGCGACACGTTCGAAATGGTGGTCACGGCCACCGCGGGCGAAAGCACCTATGCCGGCATCGTCAAGCTGGTGACGACGGCCCAGACCGCGAAGGCGCCGTTCGTGCGGCTTGCCGACCGCTATGCCCTGATCTTTCTGCCCGTCAGCCTCGCCATTGCGGCGGCCGCCTGGTTCGCCTCGGGCGATCTGATCCGGAGCCTCGCGGTGCTGGTCGCCGCGACGCCCTGCCCGTTGATCCTCGCCGCACCCGTGGCCTTCATCGCGGGGGTCGCGCAGGCCGCGCGCAGCGGCATCCTGGTCAAGGGCGGCGGCAAGCTGGAGGCGCTCGCGCGTGCCCATACCGTGCTGTTCGACAAGACGGGCACGCTGACCGTCGGCGGCGCGCGGCTGCTCTCGGTCGACGCGGCACCGGGCGAGGACGCCGATGCGGTACTGCTGCTCTGCGCATCGCTCGAGCAGGCCTCGCACCACGTGGTGGCGCACGCGATCGTTCAGGCCGGCCAGGCCCGCGGGCTGAAGCTGAAGGTGCCCGAACAGGTCAGGGAGACCATGGGCTCGGGCCTCGAAGGGCTGATCGATGGCCGCCCTGTGATGGCCGGCTCGCGCGACCTCGTGCTCGGCAGCCGCACGCCGCCGGCTTGGGCGGCGCGCGCGATCCGCCGGGCGTCATGGCGTTCAGCCCTGATCGTCTTCGTTGCCGTCGAGGGGCGCCCGATCGGGGCGCTGCTGCTGGCCGACGAGCTGCGCGCGGATACGCCGCGGGCGATCCGCTGGCTGCGCGAGGCCGGCATCGCGCGCATGGTCATGGTGACCGGGGACCGCGCCGCGGCCGCGCAGGCGATCGGCGCGGCGCTCGACCTCGACGCCGTGCTGGCGGACCGTGTCCCCTCCGACAAGGTGGAGGCGGTCAAGACCGAGCAGCGGCTGCATCCCACGATCATGGTCGGCGACGGCATCAACGATGCCCCTGCGTTGGCCTCCGCCGATGTCGGCATCGCGCTCGGCGCCCGTGGTGCCAGCGCCTCGTCGGAAGCCGCCGACGTGGTCATTCTCGCCGACCGGCTCGATCGGGTGGGCGAGGCGATCGTGATCGCGCAGCGCGCCCGGCGCATCGCCCTGGAGAGCATCTTCGTCGGCATGGGCCTGTCGTTTGTCGCGATGGGGGCCGCCGCCTTCGGCCTGCTGCAGCCGGTGCCCGCCGCACTGGCCCAGGAGGCCATCGACGTCGCCGTCATCCTGAACGCGCTCCGCGCTTTGTTCCCGGCTGGCCGCAGCAAGGCCGGCCGGATCACGGCCGAAGACGGCCGCGGGCTCAGGCATGATCACCAGGCGCTGCTGCGCGGCCTCGACCGCCTGCGCTCGATCGTCGATGCGCTCGACGAGGCCTCGCCCGACGGCGCCGTGGCGCTGATCATGGAGGCGAACGGCTTGGTGCAGGACAAGGTCGTGGCGCATGAGCGCGACGACGAAGGCTCGGTCTATCCGAAGCTCGCGCGGCTCCTGCAGGAGAGCCATGGCCTGTCGGCGATGAGCCGGGCGCATCGCGAGATCCTGCATCTGGCGCGGCTGCTCGGCCGGCTGGTCGAGGATCTGCCGTCCGAGCATGTGGACCGCTATCTGATCCGCGATGCGCAACGGGTGATCGAGGCGATCGAGACGCTGGTGCGCATGCACACGGCGCAGGAGGACGACATCTACGAGGCCGTGGTGGCGCGCTCGGCCGCCTGAGCCGTTCGCGTCAGCCCGGATGCCGCGGCAGGTCGATCCGCTCGTTGGCAAATTCCGCAGGACCTTCGATCAGGCGGCGAATCCGCCGCTGGCGCTCGTCGGCCGCCAGGTTCGGGTCGAGCATCCGATCGATCAGCCGGATCGCATTCTGCTCGATGGCGACGGGATCCCGCGACGTGAGCTGCCCTGTTGCTGCCGGCCGCGATGCATGCAGGCCGATCGTGAGCAATTGGCCGATGGCGTCGGAGCGTGTCATCTGGTGGGCCTCCGCCCAGGCGTCGATCTCGGCGGTGAGCTCCTGGGACAGCTTCACCGCACTCACCGCATCATGTCCCAGCCGGACGGCCGGGCTGTGATCCCTGCGGACGTCGGAGAATGGCGTCATGTGTTTGCCGGACGTCATCTGCCTGTTGATCATATTAGCCTAAAATATGCGGGAGGGACTGGGATTTGATTTCGATCAAGGACGTCCTAAGAAAGCGGCTTCTCGCGGCGGTTCCGCCGCCGGATGCCACGCGTGTCGCTGCCGCCAGGCGGGCCACGGAGCACAATACCGCAGACAGTCGGCAAGCCCATGCGATTCCTCCACACCTTCCAGGTCTATGATTTCCTCGACACGCTCGTCAGCCTGTTCACGGCTTTCGTGCTGGGGACGCTGATCGGCGCCGAGCGGCAATACCGGCAGCGCAGCGCCGGGCTGCGCACCAACGTGCTGGTGGCCGTCGGCGCGGCCGCCTTCGTCGACCTCGGCAACCGCCTCACCGGCGCCGACGGCGCGGTGCGGATCATCGCCTATGTGGTGTCGGGGATCGGCTTCCTCGGCGCCGGCACGATCATGAAGGAGGGCATGAACGTCCGCGGGCTCAACACCGCCGCGACGCTGTGGGCGTCCGCCGCGGTCGGCGCCTGCGCCGGCGCCGACCTGATCGCGCAATCGGTGGCGCTGACCGTGTTCGTGCTGGCCGGCAACACGCTGTTGCGGCCGCTGGTCAACGCGATCGATCGCATCCCGCTCAATGCGCAGACGTCGGAGGCGCACTATGAGATCGTCCTGACCACCGACGGGCTGCGCGCCGCCGAGCTGCGCGAGGCGCTCGACGAGCGGCTGGAGGCGGCCAAATACCCGGTGCGGGAGACCGAGGTCGTCTATCGGTCGGAGGACATCGTCGAGATCGTCGCGACGCTGGTGCCGCTCGCGGTCGATACGGTCGATCTCGACCGCGTCGTGTCCGAGCTGGCGAAGCTCGCCGGGGTCCGTCATGCGACCTGGAACGTCAGAGCGCTGGTGTGACGGCATTGGCCGACCAGCATCGCCGCACCGGCGGCGGGACGCTCGCCACACCTCGTGGCTGCCTGCCGCCGGCGGTCGTCGCAAGCTCCCCACCCACGTCATGGTTCGACATCCCCCGCATCGCTCATCGCGCCCATGCGAAAGTTCCATGTCGCGCCTGAACCATCGCTGAATGCAGCGCCGTCAGTCGTCGGGCGTGCGGCAGCTCCATCGTCAGTGCCCGCCGCGGGCGAAGATCTCGTAGAAGCCGAGCACGATCTCGCAGGCGATCAGGATGACGACGATCACCTCGAGCCGCAGCGAGCGCTTGGTGTCGATGATGTCGGCGAGCGTGGTCGCCGTCTCGGCGATCACCGCGAGCTTGCGGTTGAGGGTTTCCTCCCGTTCCTTCAGCTCATACTCGTCCTCGAGCCGCGCATAGAGCCGCTCCAGATCGGGCCGGTCCCACAACACGTCCGGCTTCTCGCCGACCGCCACGCGGCCGGAGACCCGGTGCTGCACCAGCAGCGCCTCGCCGAGCAGCTTGAGCATCGCCACCCGGCTCTTCGAGGTTCGCCCCAGCATAGCCAGCTCGCGCGCGAATGGCTCGATGGTGTCGAACACGTTGGCGATCTCGCGCTCGCTGCGGCCGAGCACGACGCTTTTCGCCAGCGCATCGGCGACGATGAGCAGTCGCTCCAGCGACAATTCCTTGACCAGGACCGGGCCGCCGACCGGGATTGGCTCGTCGGATTCGCGCGCGACCTGGACCTTGGCCGTCTCTTCCTCGTGCGGCGCGATCGGGCCGAACAGCCGCGCGCTCAGCCGGTCGAGGAAGTTGATCTCCTCGGCCACCGACAGGCCGATGAAGACGACGACGCCGTAGCGGAAGACCACGGCGACTCCCGTCTCGCCGATGCGGACCGCAAGCGGCGTCGCCGACAGCACCTGGCCTTCGAAGCCGGCGGTATTGATGCGGTCCGCGATCTGGAGCGCGCGGGCGGCGAGTTGTGGAACGGGTGAGGTGTCGGCCATGATGGCGAAAGGCTAGCACGTCATTGCCGATGGAACGATAACGCGGCGCAGTCCGTCTGGCGACACGTCCGCTGCCGAATATCGTTGCGTGAACCCGCTTGACAGGAATGAACGTAGCTCCTCATTGGACGCGCACCCCGGACGGATGCCTCTCGATGTCGAAGACCAGCGCTGCGGACTACTATGCCTCGATTCCGGTGTTTCGCGGCTTTGCGCGCCTGATGGAGCCGCAGCTCTACCAGCCGGTGCCGGATGATTGGCTGATCGGCACGGCCGACATCGTCGAGTCGACCAAGGCGATCGCCGACAAGCGCTACAAGGCGGTCAACATGGCCGGGGCGGCGGTCATCGCCGCAGTCACCAATGCCTTGGAGGGGCGCGAATTCCCGTTCGTGTTCGGCGGTGACGGCGCCAGCTTCGCCGTCAGCCCGGATGACGAAGCGGCCGCGCGCGAAGCCCTCGCCTCCACCGCGACCTGGGTCAGGGAGGATCTCGCTCTCGCGATGCGCGTCGCGCTGGTCCCCGTGACGGCCATCCGCGCGCAGGGGCTCGACGTCCGCGTGGCGCGCTACGGTCCATCGGCCAATCTGTCCTACGCGATGTTCGCGGGCGGCGGATTGGGCTGGGCCGAGGCCGCGATGAAGCGGGGCGAGTTCTCGATTCCCCCGGCGCCGTCCGGTGCGCAGCCCGATCTGTCCGGACTCTCGTGCCGCTTCGAGGAGATTCCGGCGGCGCGTGGGGTCATTCTGTCGGTGCTGGTGCTGCCGGCCCCCGGCGCGGAGGCGCAGGCCTATCGCAAGGTGATCGAGGAGATCATCACGCTCACCGAGCGCAGCCCCGATGCCGGGCGGCCGGTGCCAGCCGGCGCGCCGGCGTTGCGATGGCCGCCGCAGGGATTTGGCTACGAGGTCCGCGCCGCGCGCGGACCGCTGTTTTCGCGCTGGGCCCGCGTGCTCGGACGTACGCTGTTCGTCTATGCCGTGATGCGGTTCAACATCAGCATCGGCGGCTTCGTGCCGGATCTCTACAAGCAGCAGGTGGTCGAGAATTCCGACTTCCGCAAATATGACGATGCGCTGCGCATGATCCTCGACTGCACCGACGAGCTCGCGCAGGAGCTGGAGCGCCGGCTCGGCGCGGCGGCCTCGCGCGGCATCGTCCGCTACGGGCTGCATCGGCAGGATGCCGCGATGATGACCTGCTTCACGCCGTCCGCGATCCGGCCCGATCACGTCCACTTCATCGACGGCGCACGAGGCGGCTACGCGTCGGCTGCGACCGCGTTGAAAGCCGCGGTCGCCTGAGCGCGGATCAGCGGGAGCGGGTCCAGGTCTCGCCGCCGCACAACGATCCGACGCAGCCTTCCACCTTCAGCGTATCCGGGCCGGAAACGGAGATGTGGCTGGTGTAGCTCTGGCCGTCGTCGGCGTTGTAGATCTTGCCGGACCATTTGTTCGGCCCCTCGGGGTGAACGCCTTCGAACAGTTGCAGCCCGATGATCGGGCGGTTGGCCAGCGAGCGATTCGGATTCTTGTTGTCGACGGCCGGCTTGCCGGTGTCGGTGTCCATCGGCTCCTTCAGCCACACGACGGTGCCGCAGAGATTGGCGCCGCATTTGGCGACCTTGATCCTGGCGTCGCCCGCCTGGGTCAGCCAGGTGCCGGTCGGATCATCGGCGGCCAAAGCGGGCTGCGCCATCACGACGGTCGCCAGCGCAAGACCAGCCAAACGCAATTTCCAAATCATCTTACCCCCCGTTGAAGCCGCGTTTCCATAACAGCAAACGGCGCAGTTGCAATCGTCGAGGTGCGGTTGTCCAAGGCATGATCATCACGATCAGGTGCATTGCCGACGGGCCGTCTCAATCCGTTGTTCGATTGTCTCATGGCATGTGCCGGGAAATGGTTTTGACTGCCGCAACAAACTCCGCTGTCGTCCCGGCCCTTGAGCCGGGACCCATACCCCCAGGGAGCGGTTTGAGGCACGCCGGCCATTGGCTTTTCGCATCTCACGTCCGCCGCGGCGTATGGGTCCCGGATCGGCGCCATGCTGCGCTGGCGCGCGTCACGGCTTGTCCGGGACGACGACGGCGGGTGAGGCGGTTTCACGGTTCAAACAGCGATGGACATAGCTTTGCAGCCTCGCGGCCCTTCACGCCCGAGGTCTGCGATCATCGTGGCCCATGCAAAAATGCAGAGGGCGCAGGGAATGCCGGGTGAAGGCCTCACCCATGGCCCGCCTGCTGAAAAAATGCAGGCGGCAGGTACCACAGGCAAAGCCGAACACTCCGGCATTCCCTGCGCGACGGTCTTCACGCTTATACGCAGTCTCCCTGGTGCGCCGGGCTTGTTGGCCACCATCCCCAGCGCCATGCGTTCGCATTGCGCCAGGTTGACACCAGCTTCGGGGTGTCAGGACGCTGCGACTTCACGTCCGCGCGCTACCGTTCGTCCGCACGCCGATAAGCATGCTGCGGCAGCAACGCGGCCATCGCATCCCCACCTCGCGTGTCGTGACGATCGCGCGCAACGCCCCTCTGCGGTGAGGCGGGATGCCGGGATACAATCATGATTTCGCAAAAAACGCAAGAGGATTATTTTTTTCGGAAGACTGCCATGTGCTCCGCTGTCGTCCCGGCCTTGAGCCGGGACCCATCCTCCGCAGCGGACATCATGGGCAAAGCGCCAATGACCAGCGTGCCTCAAACATCTCCCTGCGGGTATGGGTCCCGGATCTGCGCGCGCGTGCCGCGCGCTTGTCCGGGACGACAGGGGAGAGCGGCCTCACCACGGCAGGCCGCAGAGGTCGATGGTGCCGCGCGTCGGCGCGGTGCGCTTGACGTCGTGCACGAGCGCAGACAGCGTGTCGAAGCGGATGCGGCCCTGCTCGGGCTGCTCGGCGTAGACGTCGCCGTCGATCGGAATGAAGCCGCGTGCCGTATAGAAGGGGATGCGATCCGCCGCGCAGAACAGGACGGCGTAGTTGATCGAGTCCTCGTGCCGCAGGGTCTGGATCGCCGCGTTCAGTCCCACCGTGGCGAGACCGCGGTTGCGCATGTCGGCGCGCGTCAAAACGCCGCCGATGCCGCCGACATTGACGTTCTGACCGTTCCATTTCACGAGTCGGCGATAGATGCCGACATGGCAGAGCACCTCGCCGCTCTCGTCCTGTACCAGCACCCGCAGGTCGGCATGCGCAAATGTGATACCAGCCCACGGTAATCCGGCGACCACCTCGGGCGGCCAAACCGCGTCGTAAAGCGGCTTGACCAGCGGCCAGGCGGCGTCACCATTCAATACGTCGATCTCGATGCTCATCAAAGCGGCTCGCTTTTTCCAAATTCACGGTGTTTTACGGTGTCGGAACCTTCTATAAGAAGGTCCCGTTAAATCCCGTCTTCCACAAGTTGCGGAACCGCCCCCATGACCTTTACGCTTCCCCCCCTGCCTTACGCCTATGAAGCCCTCGGACCCTACATGTCCAAGGAGACGCTCGAGTACCATCACGACAAGCATCATCAGGCCTATGTGACCAACGGCAACAATGCGATCAAGGGGACCGAATTCGAAGGCAAGTCCCTCGAGGAGATCGTCAAGGGCTCGTTCGGCAAGAACCCCGCCGTCTTCAACAATGCCGGCCAGCATTTCAACCACATCCATTTCTGGTCTTGGATGAAGCCGAACGGCGGTGGCTCCAAGCTGCCCGGCCGGCTCGAGAAGAAGATCGACGAGGATCTCGGCGGCTTCGAGAAGTTCAAGGCCGACTTCGCCGCCGCCGGCGTCGGCCAGTTCGGCTCCGGCTGGTGCTGGCTCTCGGTCAAGAACGGCAAGCTCGAAATCTCCAAGACACCGAACGGCGAGAACCCGCTGGTGCACGGCGCGACCCCGATCCTCGGCTGCGACGTCTGGGAGCACTCCTACTACATCGACTATCGCAACCGCCGTCCCGACTATCTGAAGGCGTTCGTCGAGAACCTGATCAACTGGGATTACGTCGACGAGCTCTACGGCAAGGCGATCTGATCGCGAGCCGGGCGAGACACCAGGGCGGCGGCTTCGGCTCGCCGCCCTTTTTCATGCCCGACGCGGTTTGATGCGGGCAATCCTTGCAAGGCGGAAGCCGCTGCGGCAAAAGTTTTGCATCTTTTGTGGCAAGGGCAGGGCATCCATTCTCGCGATGCCTGCTGCAGGTGAGGTCCCGTGAATCAGCTGGTCGGATATTTTCTCGTCTTCTTCGGCGGCGGCTGCGGCGCCTCGCTACGGCACGCGATCAACATGGCCAGCGCCAGGGCATTCGGGACGGACTTCCCGTACGGCACCTTTATCATCAACATCACCGGCTCCACCGTGATGGGCCTGATCGCCGGCTACCTCGCCTTCAAGGGCGAAGCGCCCCAGCATTGGCGGCTGTTCCTGATGACCGGCATCCTCGGCGGCTACACCACGTTCTCGGCGTTCTCGCTCGACACCGCGCTGCTGTACGAGCGGGGTGCGCTGGGCCTAGCCGCGCTGTATGTGCTGGGATCGGTCGGGATTTCGATCGCGGGCCTGTTCGGCGGCCTGGCCCTGGTGCGGTATCTTATCTGACAAATTGGCTGCCGAGGGCAGGTCGATCGAGGGAGAGGCGCCTCCTCTCCACACCGTCATGGCCGGGACAAGCCCGGGCATGACGAGAACCCAATTGGCAGCTCTGTCCTGGCGACCGTTTTATCGGAGAGCGGCGCGATCTCTCCTCCGTCATTGCGAGCGGAGCGACGCAATCCAGAATCCCTCCGCGCAGGCAGCCTGGATCGCTTCGCTGCGCTCGCGATGACGAGTGCGTCGAAGACCTTCGGCCCCAGAAACCCCCCGGCCGCGGTGGACAGAGGTGATGTTATAATGTAACATTATGACGAGATGACCCAGTCCGCCCTCCAGAGTCACAACCATACCCATACGCACGGCCATGCCCACAGCCACGGCCCCGCCGCGCCGCATCCGGCGCAGGCCGCGCCGTGGTCGATCCTGCGCATGCCCGTGACCACGCGGCTCGGCGCAGCGTTGGTCGCCAGCGCCGTGTTGTGGCTGATCGTCTGGCTGGCGATGCGGTGATGACGGCGATGGCACAACTGCAATTCCGCGACGTTACCTTGGGCTATGACCGCCACCCGGCGGTGCATCACCTCACGGGCGAGGTCGCGACGGGCGCGCTGCTCGCGGTGGTCGGTCCCAACGGCGCCGGCAAGTCGACCCTGTTCCGCGGCCTTGTCGGCCTGCTCAAGCCGCTCGCCGGCACCATCACGGCCGCCGGTGTGAGGCCGCGCGAAATCGCCTATCTGCCGCAGATCGCCGATATCGACCGCTCCTTCCCGATCTCGGTGTTCGATTTCGTCAGCACCGGACTGTGGCGCAGCACCGGCATGTTCGGCGGCATCGGCGCGGTCGCGCGCGAGAAGATCGCGCAGGCGATCGCAGCCGTCGGGCTGACCGGCTTCGAGGGGCGCGGCATCGGCACGCTGTCGGGCGGCCAGATGCAGCGCATGCTGTTCGCGCGCGTGCTGCTGCAGGATGCCCGCGTGATCGTGCTCGACGAGCCGTTCAATGCGATGGACACGAAGACCTCGGCCGACCTGTTGCAACTGATCGAGCACTGGCATGGCGAGCGGCGCACCGTGCTGGCGGCGCTGCACGACATGGACATGGTGCGCGCGCATTTCCCGCAGACCCTGCTGCTGGCGCGCGAGGCCGTGGCCTGGGGACCGACGGCGGAGGTGCTGACCGCCGACAATCTGTCGCAGGCGCGTCGGATGTGCGAGGCGTTCGACGATGCCGCCGCGCCCTGCGTGCCCGCGCAAGCCTCCAAGGCGGCATGATGCTGCGCGAGGTGCTGTTCGCTCCGTTCTCGGATTTCGAGTTCATGCGCCGCGCGCTCGCCGCGGTCATCGCGCTGTCGCTCGGCTCCGGACCGATCGGCGTATTCCTGATGCTCAGGCGCATGAGCCTGGTCGGCGACGCCATGGCACATGCGATTCTTCCCGGCGCGGCGATCGGTTTCCTGCTGTCGGGTCTCAATCTGTTTGCGATGACGACCGGCGGCCTGATCGCCGGCTTTGCCGTGGCGCTGCTATCGGGCCTCGTCTCGCGCTCGACGGGGCTGAAGGAGGACGCGTCGCTCGCGACCTTCTATCTGGCGTCACTCGCGATCGGCGTCACCATCGTCTCGGTCAAGGGCACCAACGTCGATCTCTTGCACGTGCTGTTCGGCAACATCCTGGCGATGGACGACCCGACTTTGCTGATGGTCGCGACCAACGCCACCATCACGCTCGTGGTGCTCGCCGTGATCTACCGCCCGCTGGTGGTGGAGAGCGTCGATCCCTTGTTCCTGCGCACGGTGAGCCGGGCCGGTGCGCCGGCGCATCTGATCTTCCTCGCCCTGATCGTCGTCAACCTCGTCAATGGATTCCAGGCGCTGGGCACCTTGCTTGCGGTCGGCCTGATGATCCTGCCGGCGGGGATCGCCCGGTTCTGGTCGCGCGACGTCACGCCGATGATCTGCATCGCGGTCGCGTCTGCGATCGTCTCCGGCTATGTCGGTCTGGTGCTGTCGTTCCAGACCCGCATTCCCTCGGGGCCTGCGATCATCCTGGTCGCGTCCTTGCTCTATCTCGGCTCGGTACTGTTCGGACGCGTGGGCGGCGTGCTTCCGCAACTGTTTCCGGGACGCCATCTCGAAGCTTGAAGTCGATGCCCATGAAACGCCTGCTGTCCGCGCTGAGCCTGCTCTTCGGCCTTGTTCTGATTGTCCCCGCATCGGCCGAGACCCGGCTGAACGTCGTCACCAGCTTCTCGATCCTCGCCGATTTCGTCCGCCAGGTCGGCGGCGACAAGGTCAATGTCGCCTCGCTGGTCGGGCCGGACAGCGACGTGCACGTCTACACGCCGACGCCGCATGATGCGAAGGATGTCGGCGCCGCGCAGCTCCTGATCGTCAACGGCCTCGGGCTGGAGGGCTGGCTGCCACGGCTGCAGCAGGCTTCCGGCAGCAAGGCGCCGATCGTCGTCGCCACCCGGGGCATCACCCCGCGCAAGCGCGGCTCGGATGCCGATCCGCATGCCTGGCAGTCGGTCGGCAACGCCAAGGCCTATGTGAAGAACATCCGCGATGCGCTGGTCGCGGCCGACCCCGCAGACGCGGAGGTCTTCAAGGCCAATGCGGAGCGCTATCTCGGCGAGCTCGATGCACTCGACCGCGAGGTCCGCGCCGAGATCGACAAGATCCCGGCCGAGCGGCGCAAGGTGATCTCGACCCATGACGCCTTCGGTTATTTCGCCGATGCCTATGGCGTCGCCTTCATCGCCCCGCTCGGCGTCTCCACCGAGACCGAGCCGTCGGCCCGCGACGTCGCCGAGATCATCCGCCAAGTGAAAAAAGCGGGGATTCCGGCCGTCTTCCTGGAGAATTTCAACGACGACCGGCTGGTCGGCCGGATCGCCGCCGAGACCGGCGCGAAGATCGGCGGGACGCTGTATTCCGACGCCCTGAGCGATGAAAAGGGCCCCGTTCCCACTTACATTGCCATGGTCAGGCACAATATAAGGGCCCTGACGAGCGCGCTGGTCCGTTAGGGTTTTCGAGCCCTCGCGGCGGCGCGCTTTTTGAGCCATTTTCGACGCGATCTGAGGTTTTCGGAGTGAGCATGTCCGACGCGAGCAAGACACCAGTGACGGTCCTGACCGGCTATCTCGGGGCCGGCAAGACCACGCTTCTGAACCGCATCCTCTCGGAAGACCACGGCAAGAAATACGCCGTCATCGTCAACGAATTCGGCGAGATCGGCATCGACAACGACCTCATCGTCGGCGCCGACGAGGAAGTGTTCGAGATGAACAACGGCTGCATCTGCTGCACCGTGCGCGGCGATCTCGTGCGCATCATCTCCGGCCTGATGCGGCGCAAGGGCAAGTTCGACGCCATCATCGTCGAGACCACCGGGCTGGCCGATCCGGCGCCTGTGGCGCAGACCTTCTTCGTCGACGAGGACGTGCAGAAGAACGCGCGGCTCGACGCGGTGGTGACGGTGGCCGATGCCAAATGGCTGTCGGACCGGCTCAAGGATGCGCCGGAGGCCAAGAACCAGATCGCGTTTGCCGACGTGATCGTGCTCAACAAGACCGATCTCGTCACCAAGCCGGAGCTCGCCGAAGTCGAGGCGCGCATCCGCGCCATCAACCCCTACGCAAAGCTGCATCGCACCGAGCGCTGCCAGATCGCGATCTCGGACGTGCTGGAGCGCGGCGCGTTCGATCTCGACCGTATCCTCGAGATCGAGCCGCAATTCCTCGAAGCGGGCGACGATCACGATCATCACCACCATGATCACGACCACGGCCATGATCACCATCATCATCACGATCACGGCCTGAAGCACTATCACGACGAGGAGATGCAGTCGCTGTCACTGCGCTCCGACAAGCCGCTCGATCCGTCGAAATTCATGCCGTGGCTGCAGAACCTGGTGCAGACCGAGGGCGGCAAGATCCTGCGCTCCAAGGGCATCCTGTCGTTTCAGGACGATGACGACCGCTACGTCTTCCAGGGCGTGCACATGATGCTGGAAGGCGATCATCAGCGGAAATGGAAGCCGGATGAGGCGCGCGAGAGCCGCGTCGTCTTCATCGGCCGCGAGCTGCCGGAAGACGCTATCCGCGAAGGTTTCGAACGCTGCATCGTGACCTGATGACGTCGTTCGACCAGAGCGGCGAGGCCGCATCCATCGTGTCCGTCACCGACAAGGTGAAGCCGGTCTCGCTCGGCATGGCGGTCACGGCCGTGCACTATCTCGGCGATCGTGCCGTCTTCGTCGGCACCGAGGAGAGCGTCGCAATCGTCGACGGCGAGGGTGAGATCAGCAAGGTCGAGGTGTCAGGCGGCGGCATCCTGTCGGCGGTGTCGGACGGATCGCGGATCGTGATCGGCGGCGATGACGGCAAGGTTTCCTCGCTCGACAAGGCGGGCAGCGTCAGCGTGCTCGTGACCGATCCGAAGCGGCGCTGGATCGACAACGTTGCCCTTCATCCGGATGGTGCGATCGCCTGGTCGGTCGGCAAGACCGCGTTCGTGCGTCCGCCCAAGGGCGAGGAGAAGTCGCTCGAGGTGCCCTCGACCGCGGGCGGGTTGGCGTTCGCGCCGAAGGGCCTGCGGCTTGCGATCGCGCATTACAACGGCGCGACCTTGTGGTTTCCCAACATGGCGGGCGAGCCGGAATTCCTCGGCTGGGCCGGCTCGCATCACGCCGTCACCTTCAGCCCCGACAACAAGTTCCTGGTCACCGCGATGCACGAGCCGGCGCTGCACGGCTGGCGCCTAGCTGACTCCAGGCACATGCGGATGACCGGCTACCCCTCGCGGGTGAAGTCGATGTCCTGGGGCAGCGGCGGCCGTTTCCTGGCGACCTCGGGGGCCGACATGGTCATCCTCTGGCCGTTCGTCGGCAAGGACGGCCCGATGGGCAAGGAGCCGGCGATGCTGGCGCCGATGAAGGCCAAGGTCACCGCTGTCGCTTGCCATCCCAAGCAGGACATCCTGGCCTGCGGCTACGAGGACGGCACCGTGCTGATGGTGCGGATGCAGGACGGCGCCGAGATCTTGGTGCGGCGGAATGAGACGCCGCCGATCGTGGCGCTGGGCTGGAATGCTGCGGGAACGTGGCTCGCATTCTCGGACGAAGGCGGCGAGGCCGGCCTGCTGCGGCTCTGATGGGGCACTGGGGCGCAGGCTCCGATGGAACCCCACAGGCGCGTGACCGTTGTTCCGCACATCATAGGATGCGGATGACAAGCCATGGCCTTGATCAACAGCAAACAGACGTTGCGCCGGGACATGCTGCTGGCAGGCGGCCTGCTCGGCCTGGGCGCGCTGGTGGCCATCATCTCGCTGACCGAGATCAAGGCCAATCATCCCGACCAGGTCGCGCAGGCGACGCCCTCGGCCTCGCCTGAGCCGTCAGCGACGCCGGCCGAATCCAAGCCCGGCGGCACCCGCCCGACCACGCCTGCGCCCGAGCCCGCGCGCCCTGACGTGGAAGCTCAAAAGGAAGGCGCGAAGCCGGCGCTGCCGCCAGCCCCGGCCGAGAAGATCGCGCCGACGATGGAGCGGAAGTAGCTGGAGAGGCCCAAACGCGGCCACAAATTCCGCTGTCGTCGGGGCGAACGCCGGGACCCATAACCCCAGGACGTCGTTCGAGGCAGGCTGTTAGCTCCATCTCCCGTCTCATACCCGCCGGGGAGTATGGGTCCCGGGTCGGCGCCACGACGGCGTTGCCGTCGTGGCTTGCCCGGGACGACAGTGGAGGTTTACCGCACCAGGATGTTGCGGAACTGCCAGGGATCCGACGTGTCGATATCCTCCGGGAACAGGCCCGGCCGATCGTTCAGCGGCGTCCAGTCGGTGTAGTAGCCCTTCACCGGGCCGAGATAGGGCGACTGGATCTCCAGGCAGCGGCGGAAGTCCATCTCGTCGGCTTCGACGATGCCGGCGGTCGGGTTTTCCAGCGCCCACACCATGCCGGCGAGCACGGCGGACGAGACCTGCATGCCGGTCGCGTTCTGATACGGCGCGATGCGGCGGGTCTCCTCGATCGAGAGCTGCGAGCCGTACCAATAGGCGTTTTTGCCGTGGCCATAGAGCAGCACGCCGAGCTCGTCGATGCCGTCGACGATCTCGTTCTCGTCGAGGATGTGCCACTTCCCCTGCATCTTGCCGGTGGCGCCGAAGATCTCGTGCAGCGACAGCACGGCGTCATTGGCCGGGTGATAGGCGTAGTGGCAGGTCGGACGATAGACGACCTTGTCGCCGTCGCGCACGGTGTAGTAGTCGGCGATCGAGATCGACTCGTTGTGGGTCACCAGGAAGCCGTATTGCGCGCCCGGCGTCGGACACCACGAGCGCACGCGGGTGTTGGCGCCCGGCTGCAGCAGATAGATCGCAGCGCCGCAGCCCTCGGTGTGGCGGCGGCCGTTCTCCGGCATCCATGTCTCGTGCGTGCCCCAGCCGAGCTCGGCCGGCTGCATGCCCTCGGAGACAAAACCCTCGACCGACCAGGTGTTGACGAACACGTCCATCGGCTTCGGATTCCTGGAGCGCTGGGTGTCGCGCTCGGCGATGTGGACGCCCTTGACGCCGAGCTTCCGCATCAGCTGCGCCCAGCCCTCGCGGCTCTTCGGCTCGACGATCTCGGTCTTGGTGTCCTTGGCGATGTCGAGCAGCGCCTGCTTGACGAACCAGGAGACCATGCCGGGATTGGCGCCGCAGGTGGAGACGGCGGTGGTGCCGCCCGGGCTCTTGCGCCGGGCGGCGAGCAGCGTCTCGCGCAGCGCGTAGTTGGAGCGCTGCTCGACGCCCATCTGCTTGTCGAAATAGAAGCCGGCCCACGGTTCGACGACGGTGTCGATGTAGAGCGCGCCGATCTCGCGGCACAGCGTCATGAGGTCGACAGAGGAGGTGTCGACCGACAGGTTGACGCAGAAGCCCTGGCCGCCGCCTTCGGTGAGCAGCGGCACCAGCAGATCGCGGTAGTTGTCGCGGGTCACGCCCTGCTGGATGAAGCGGACGCCATGCTTCTTCGCTAGCGCGCCGTCGTCATGCGGATCGATGATGACGAAGCGGCTCTTGTCGTAGTCGAAATGGCGTTCGATCAGGGGCAGGGTGCCCTTGCCGATCGAGCCGAAGCCGATCATCACGATGGGGCCGGTGATCTTCGCGTGGATCTGCGAGCTCATGAATGGTTCTCCGCGAAAGGTGCGTGGGATGGATGGATTCAGGCGGCGCGCCGCCTTCAGACGCTGCGCCGCTTTTAGGTGCTGCGCCGCTTGGCCGTGACCTCGATCTCGACCTTCATCTCGGGCTTGAGCAGGCCTGCGACGACCACCATCGTGGCTGCCGGACGGATGTCGCCGAGCACGTCGCCGCAGACCGCGAAATGGGCATCGGCGTCGTTGACGTCGGTGAGGTAGTAGGTCGCGCGGACGATATCGGCCATCTCGAAGCCGCCCTCCTGCAGGGCGGCGGCGATGGTCTTGAAGCAGTTGCGTGACTGGCTCGTGACATCGGCCGGCATCGTCATGGTGGTGTAGTCGTAGCCGGTGGTGCCGGCGACGAAGGCGAAGTCGCCATCGATGACGGCGCGGCTGTAGCCGAAGCTCTTCTCGAACGGTGATCCGGTAGAGATCAGACGGCGGGACATGGCGGACCTCGTGGTGGGATTTTCGGGGGTTAAAGAGCTTTTGCTGCACCTGCGCAACCCCTGAGGGGCTGCTGCGGCGTCCGTTGCCGGCATGCCTAACGCGGGCGGGTGACGTCAGGTCCGGCGGGCGGCGTGCTGCTCCAGCGCCGCACCACGATGTCGCGGACGATCATGATCCCGAGCAGGATCAGCACCAGCGTCGGCAGCAATGTCCGCCGCCGCGGCGCGTGCCCGTCGCGGGCGGTTACGCCGCGCATGATACCAGCCGCTCCTTGCGGCTGCGGCGGGCCTTCCGCTCCCGGGCGCCGGTGGCGCGGATCGGGCCTGCGGCGCCATCGAGCGCACCCTCGACCAGCTCGAGCCCGAGCAGGCGCTCGCGCGCGAACGCGCCGGGCAGCTCCAGCTTGGCGGTCTGCGCGACCGAGAAGCCGAAGCGGGCGTAATAGGGCGCGTCGCCGAGCAGGATCACGGCGCCATGGCCGCGCGACGCCGCGATCATCAGCGCGGCGTTCATCAGCGCAGCGCCGACGCCGAGGCTGCGCGCCTCACGCGCGACCGCCAGCGGTCCCAGCATCAACGCATCGCGTCCGCCGGCGCTGACGTGCCACAACCGCAGCGTTCCCACCAGGGCGCCGCCGCGCACCGCCGACAAGGCGAGGCCTGCGGCGGGCGCGCGTCCGTCGCGCAGGCGCTGGCAGGTGCGCTCATGGCGGTTGTCGCCAAAGCAGGCATCGAGCAGCGTCTCGCGCGCCGCGACGTCGGAGGCTCGTTCGCTGCGGATCGCGAACGAAGCGGCAGTCCGATGGGGCGCAGTGGTAACGGAGCGAAAAGCGGTCATGGCACGTCAGTCCCCGGCCTGCGCCGCGAGCCACCGCCCGCGCGCAAACACGTGATGTCAGGTTGAAGGTGACGGTCTATCGCTCCCTCCCCCGCTTGCGGGGGAGGGTCGGGGTGGGGGCGGCCCCACCCGAAGCTTCGCGTCGTCTCACCCGCAAGCGGGTGGCGAAGCAAGCCGGATCAGATGTGATAGGTCTTCAGCGGGGGGATGCCGTTGAAGGCCACCGACGCGTAGGTCGACGTATAGGCCCCGGTCCCCTCGATCAGCACCTTGTCGCCGATCGAGAGCGTCACCGGCAGCGGATACGGCAGCTTCTCGTACATCACGTCGGCCGAATCGCAGGTCGGGCCGGCGAGCACGCACGGGGTCATCTCCGCGCCCTCATGCGGGGTGCGGATGGCGTAGCGGATCGACTCGTCCATCGTCTCGGCGAGGCCGCCGAACTTGCCGATGTCGAGATAGACCCAGCGCAGCTCGTCCTCGTCGCTCTTCTTCGAGATCAGCACCACTTCCGACTCGATGATCCCGGCATTGCCGACCATGCCGCGGCCCGGCTCGATGATCGTCTCCGGGATCTGGTTGCCGAAATGCTTGCGCAGCGCACGGAAGATCGAGCGGCCGTACTGCACGACCGGCGGCACGTCCTTCAGGTACTTGGTCGGGAAGCCCCCGCCCATGTTCACCATGGTCAGGTTGATGCCGCGCTCGGCGCAGTCGCGGAACACCGTCGAGGCCATCGCCAGCGCGCGGTCCCACGCCTTCACCTTGCGCTGCTGCGAGCCGACATGGAACGAGATGCCGCACGGCTCCAGGCCGAGCCGCTTGGCCAGGTCCAGCACGTCGACCGCCATCTCCGGATCACAGCCGAACTTGCGCGACAGCGGCCACTCGGCGCCGGCGCAATCGTACAGGATGCGGCAGAACACCTTGGCGCCCGGCGCGGCGCGCGCGATCTTCTCGACCTCGGCGGCGCAGTCGACCGCGAACAGGCGGATGCCGAGCGCATAGGCGCGCGCGATGTCCCGCTCCTTCTTGATCGTGTTGCCATAGGAGATGCGGTCCGGCGTCGCACCGGCGGCCAGCGCCATCTCGATCTCGGCGACGGTCGCCGTGTCGAACGACGAGCCCAGCGAGGCGAGCAGCGACAGCACTTCCGGCGCCGGGTTGGCCTTGACCGCATAGAACACGCGGCTGTCCGGCAGCGCCTTGGCGAAGCTCATGTAGTTGTCGCGCACGATCTCGAGGTCGACGACGAGACAGGGCTCGTGGTCCAGACCTTCCTCGCGGCGGTTGCGCAGGAATTCCCGGATACGTTCGGTCATAGCACCCTCCAAACGGTCCCAGCGACGAGACCCGTTCAAAATGATCCCGACACGGGTGCCTTGGCGTTGCCGCCCGATGGAAAGGCGACAAAACCTCGAACCCGTAGCCGAATTGTGCTGCCGTGGATTGGTTGGGAATTTCCCGCCCGCACACCTGGCAATGAAGGACAAGCCTTTTCAGTAGCCCGCGCCGGCTTTGGACTGCCGGTAGAGACCAAAAAAGCCCGATCCGTCGTTGCTTTAAGTCGCGTCCCCCGTTGAGAGCGGGGTGCGCCGGTTCGCCTCCGGCTGCCAGTCACGGTTGCAAAAGATGGGGTGACCTTCAGCGGCATCTCTTGAGAGAGATGCTGGGCTCTGGAGCATGGCGATCTCGATCATGGTGATCTTGATCGCAACGATCCGAGGGCCCCTCGGTTCCTCATCCCTTGGCGGCTGTCCGGCCTCTTGTCCGGATACCTACCGACTGACACACGACCACAGGCACGTGCGAAATTGGGCAGAAGCGGAAATAAGCGTTTTGAATTTCGTTCGCAAGGAATTTTTGGGCGCCGGGAAAGATTTCCCTAATCTGTGCTTACGCGACACACATGCTGCGCAGATGTCTGAACGAACGTTAAGCGAGCTTAAAGTTTCGTAACGCGTTCACCCTTGCAGGACAGTGTTTTCGCGTGACTCACGCGCGCTTGGTGAACGGCTCGATGCGCTGCGCGCCACGGATGAAGCCGATCATCACGAACACGCCGATCGCGAACAGCACGGCCTGAACGATGTGCGCGCCGCCATCGCCGAGCCCGAACAGAATCGCGAGCGCCCAGCCGCCGGCGAAGGCCGCACCGAACACTTCGGCACCGATCAGGATCGCCGCCGAGATGACGGTGATCACGGTCGGCCAGGCGATCTGGCGGCCGGCTTTGGAGGTGGTCTCTGCGTTCATGGTCCAGGGTCCTGTTGCGGGCCGCAATCTCTCCGAAAAGGCCCGGCCCTTCAAGGGGAAATGACCCAAAAAGAGCCGGCTCCGTGGTATGAGGGGCGCATCGAACTTCCGGGAGAGGACGGACCCCAGCCGATGTCAGACACCACCGCTGTGATCGACGCCCAGACCAATCCGCTGCTCGTGGCCTGGGAGACCCCGCACCAGACACCGCCCTTCGACGCGATCAAACCCGAGCACTTCCTGCCGGCCTTCGAGCGCGCCTTCGCCGACCACGCCGCCGAAATCACCGCGATTACCCATGATCCGGCCGAGCCGGACTTCGCCAACACCATCACGGCGCTGGAGCGGTCGGGCAAGCTGCTGTCGAAGGTCGCGGCGGTGTTCTACGATCTGGTGTCGGCGCATTCCAACCCGGCGATTCTGGAGATCGACAAGGACGTGTCGCTGCGGATGGCGCGGCACTGGAACCCGATCATGATGAATGCCGTGCTGTTTGGCCGCATCGCGCTGCTCTACGACAACCGCAAGGACCTCAAGCTCACCGGTGAGGAGCAGCGGCTCCTGGAGCGCACCTACACCCGCTTCCGCCGTGCCGGCGCCGGCCTCTCGGACGATGACAAGGTGCGGATGGCCGAGATCAACGAGAAGCTCGCCCAGCTCGGCACCACCTTCAGCCACCATGTGCTCGGCGACGAGCAGGACTGGTACCTCGAGCTCGGCGAGGACGACCGTGCCGGCCTGTCCGAGAGCTTCGTGGCTGCCGCCAAGGCAGCGGCGGACGAGCGCGGCATGCCCGGAAAGGCGATCGTGAACCTGTCACGCTCCTCGGTCGAGCCGTTCCTGCAGAGCTCTGCCCGCCGCGACCTGCGCGAGAAGGTGTTCAAGGCCTTCACCGCGCGCGGCGACAATGGCAACGTCAACGACAACAACGCCGTCATCGGCGAGATCCTGTCCTTGCGCGAGCAGGCCGCCAAGATCATGGGCTTTCCGAACTTCGCCGCCTATCGCCTCGAGGATTCCATGGCGAAGACGCCGGAGGCCGTGCGCGGGCTGCTGGAGCGCGTCTGGAAGCCGGCGCGCGCCAAGGCGCTGGCCGACCGCGATCAGCTGCAGGAGATGATCACGGCGGAGGGCGGCAACTTCAAGCTCGCGGCTTGGGACTGGCGCTATTACGCCGAGAAGCTGCGCCAGGCGAAGGCCAACTTCGACGACGCGGCGATCAAGCCGTATCTTTCGCTCGACAACATGATCGCAGCCGCCTTCGACTGCGCCACGCGGCTGTTCGGCATCACCTTCGCCGAGCGCAAGGACATCCCAGTCTGGCATCCGGACGTCCGGGTCTGGGAGATCAAGGACGCGCAAGGCCGCCACAAGGCGCTGTTCTATGGCGACTACTTTGCCCGCTCGTCGAAGCGCTCCGGCGCCTGGATGACCTCGCTGCGCGACCAGCAGAAGCTCGATGGCGACACCGCGCCCTTGATCATCAACGTCTGCAACTTCGCCAAGGGGGCCGACGGCCAGCCGTCGCTGCTGTCGCCGGACGATGCCCGCACCTTGTTCCACGAGTTCGGCCACGGCCTGCACGGCATCCTGTCCAACGTGACCTATCCCTCGCTATCGGGCACTGCGGTTTTCACCGATTTCGTCGAGCTGCCGTCGCAGCTCTACGAGCACTGGCAGGAGCGTCCCGAGGTGCTGCAGACCTTCGCGCGCCACTACCAGACGGGCGAGCCGCTGCCGCAGGACCTGCTCGAGCGCTTCCTGGCCGCGCGCCGCTTCAACCAGGGCTTTGCCACCGTCGAGTTCGTGTCCTCGGCGCTGATCGATCTCGAATTCCACACCCAGCCGGCGGCGGCGTCGAAGGACGTGCGTGCGTTCGAGCGGGCGGAGATGGAGAAGATCGGCATGCCGCCCGAAATCGCGCTGCGCCACAGGCCGACTCAATTCGGCCATATCTTCTCGGGAGACCATTATGCGGCGGGCTATTACAGCTACATGTGGTCGGAGGTGATGGATGCGGATGCCTTCGGCGCCTTCGAGGAAGCCGGCAACATCTTCGATCCGACGGTCGCCAAGCGGCTCCACGACAATGTCTACGCCTCGGGCGGCTCGCTCGATCCGGAAGCGGCCTACATCGCCTTCCGCGGCCGCGAGCCCGAGCCCGACGCGCTGCTGCGCCGGCGCGGTCTGCTCGACGTTGCCAAGGCGGCTTGAGGTGAAGAGGATGGCACTGGTCCGGTTCGTCCTCGCTGCGCTGACGCTCGTATTCGGCGCGAGCGCGGCGAACGCCCACCCGCATGTCTGGGTCACCGCGACCAGCGAGCTGCTCTATGCGGCCGATGGCTCGGTGACCGGCGTGCGCCACGCCTGGACCTTCGACGACATGTTCGCGACCTACGCGCTGCAGGGCCTCGAGACCAAGCAGAAGGGCGTCTACACCCGCGAGGAGCTGGCGCCGCTGGCGCAGACCAACGCCGAGTCGCTGAAGGAATATGCCTACTTCACCTTCCTCAAGGCCGACGGGCGCAAGCAGAAGCTCGAGGACCCCGTCGACTATTACCTCGAATACAAGGACACCAAGCTGACCCTGCACTTCACCCTGCCGCTGAAGGCGCCGGTGAAGACGAAGCAGCTCCAGGTCGAGGTCTACGATCCCAGCTATTTCATCGATTTCCAGATGGCGGAGAAGGATCCCGTCACGCTGGTCAGCGCTCCCTCGGGCTGCAAGTTCGGCCTGGTGAGACCGAGCGACGGCGGATCCGTCGCGCAGACCATGAACGAACAGACATTCCTGAGCGGCGGGGCGAACGCCAATTTCGGAATGAACTTCGCCAACAAGATCTCAGTGGAATGTCCATGACGCCTCGCCCCAGCTCCGCTCGACCGCTCCTGACCTGCGTCGCGATCCTCGTTGCGCTCATTTCCGCGCTCTTGGCCGCCGACGCCGCCTCGCATGCGCTGCTCGCCAAGCCGCCGTTCGGCGCACCGGCCGAGCCACAGGTCGGCGGCATCGTCGGCTGGCTGCTCGCCAAGCAGTCGGAGTTCTACCGCCAGATGTCGGGGGCGATCCGCTCGGCCAAGCAAGATGGCTCGGCGGTGTGGTGGCTGCTCGCGATCTCGTTTGCCTACGGCATCTTTCATGCTGCGGGCCCCGGCCACGGCAAGGCGGTGATCGCGTCCTATCTCGTCGCCAACCAGGAAACGGCGAAGCGCGGCATCGTGCTGTCGTTCGCCTCGGGCCTGATGCAGGCGCTGGTCGCGGTCGTCATCGTCGGCATCGGTGCGGTGGTGCTCAATGCCACCGCGGCCACGATGTGCAGCGCCGAAAAGGTGGTGGAGATCGCGAGCTACGGCCTGATCGCGCTGCTCGGCGCGCGCCTGGTCTGGGTCAAGGGCGCGGCGTTCCTGCGCACCTGGCAGCCGGCGGCGCCGGCTCTGGCGCTGGCCGGTGCGCCCGCGGCTGCCGTGGCGCCGTCAGCCCATGATCATGGCCACGCGCATGATCACCAGCATCGTGAGCATCACGGTCACGGTCACGATCACCATCATGACCACGACCACCACGGCCACGATCATCATCACCACGATCATGCGCATGCGGCGGCTCATGCCCACCACGATCACGTCCACCACGATCACGTCCATGGCGATGATTGCGGTTGCGGCCATTCCCACGGGCCCGCGCCGAGCGAGCTCGCCGGTCCCGGCGGCTGGCAGCGCGGCTTTCAGGCGATCTTCGCCGCCGGCATCCGCCCGTGCTCGGGCGCGATCCTTGTTCTGGTGTTCGCCCTGGCCCAGGGCATGTTCTGGGCCGGCGTCGCCGCGACCTTCGTGATGGGCATGGGCACGGCGGTGACCGTCGCGACCATCGCTGTGCTCGCCGTCGCCGCCAAGGACGTCGCCCGCCGGCTCAGCGCCGGCCGCGAGGGCGGCGGCGCCCTGATCATGCGCGGCCTGGAATTCGGCGCCGCCGGTCTGGTACTGCTGTTCGGCGCGGGCTTGTTGCTGGGCTACATCGCGGCGGAACGCACGACCTGCTTCTGATCGGCGCGGGCTCCGCTCCTGGCCACGCCTTGGTCACTGCGTGCTGGATGCCCCGCATGCGCGAGGCATGACAGCGATGACGGTTGGCCGCGATCGCGCAGCAACAATTGTGTCGTCCCGGGCGAGCCACGAGCGCGCGATAGCGCGGTCGTGGCGCCGACTCGGGACCCATACCTTCCGCCGCGAGTTTTGATAGGCGATTGGAGGTAGTCCCCAGGGCAGAAGCCCACCTCGGCATTGTCAAAGGCCATAGAAGCCAGCGCCTGTTCGACACACGCCCCGCGCGAGGGTCTGCTTTAAGTCAATTCGGCTCCGGCGCGGAAGCCGGCGCAAAGCGTGCGCACGACGTTGCGGGCCATTTTTTCGCTCGGCAGATTGGCCGCGACGGCGGCTGCCACATGAGCGGGGTGGACAAACACGGTGACTGCGTCGCGCACAACGCCCGCGGCAGCCTCGATATCATCAACTCGAATCTCGCGGCGCTTCTTTGCATCAGCCAGAATGCGGGCGATAAGAGCAGTCATTGCTCGTGAGTAAGCGGCGATGATGTCCGGCCGCTCGTCCACAATTCGGCGGTATAGGCCGTAAACCTCGGCATCCGCAGTGAACCGCTCCCGCTTGCGGGCATGCAGCGCGAGCACCATGCCCTCCAGACGCTCCGCGAAAGGTCCTTCCGCCTCGACGAAGCGGCTTGCCATCTCCTCCTCATCACGCATCGCCTCGACGACCAGGGCATCGAAAATGTCCGCCTTGGAGCGGAAGTGGCGATAGATCGTCGTGTGCGAAGTGCCGAGAGCGCGGGCGATGTCGACCACGTTGGTCTTGGCCTCACCATGGCGGCGCACTTGGGCGCGCGCGGTGTCGAGGATCTGCGCCCGAAACGAAGTTTCCTCGGTAGGAGAAGGGGTTGCGGGCATGGATGTCTTCGATTCCATCGTTCAGAAAGGATACTAGAACTCTCCGGTTCATGCAAACGAACATAATATGAAATATGTTCGTTGACTTTTGAACGGGGCGGCCACAAGGTTGGGTCATCTAGCTCAAGGAGGTTCGCCATGACTGCTCCCGCCACGCCATCCGACCAGCGCCGCGTCGCTCTCGTGACTGGTGGCTCCGGCTTTGTTGGCGGCCGCCTGATTACGCATCTCCTCGTGGGGGGATGGCAGGTGCGGGCGCTGGCCCGAAGCGCGGAGAGCGAGGCGCAAGTCAAGACACTCGGAGCAACGCCCGTACGCGGCGAACTCAACGACGAACAAGCGTTGCGAAAGGCGATGACAGGATGCGAGGTCGTGTTTCATGTCGCCGCGCACTTCAAGCTTTGGGGCAACCAGGAGATTTTCGACCGGATCAACGTCGAGGGCACGCGCGCCGTCGTGAACGCGGCCGCAGCGACGGCGAGCGTGCGCCGCCTGGTTGCGGTGAGCGCTGCGGCCGTGGTCATGGGCGATCCCGAACCGATGTTGAATGTCGACGAGAGCCTGCCGCTGCAGGTCCGTGCCTTCTCGCCCTACGGATCTTCGAAGGCCGAAGGCGAGCGCGTGTTGCTGGCAGCTAATGGCATGCGTCCCGGCCTGGAGACCATCGCGCTGCGGCCGCCATTTATCTGGGGAGGCAAAATGCCAACTCTCGATCACATGGTAGAGACCGTGAACGCAGGCCGGTGGCGGTGGGTCGCTGGAGGCACGCAGGCCATGTCGAGCTGCCATGTCGATAATTTGTGCGACGCGCTGATTCTCGCCGCAGATCGAGGCCGGGGGGGCGAAGCGTATTTCATCGCCGATGCCGAGCAGAGCACCTTGAAAAGCTTCATCTCGTCTCTGCTTGCCACTCGTGGGATAACTGCTGCGGACAAGTCCGTTCGTTTCGGAATAGCCTGGACCATGGCCGGCCTCATGGGGGCAGCGTGGCGTGCAATGCGCCTCAAGGGCGAGCCGCCGATCACGCGCCAGATGCTGCGCCTTATCGGCAAGCCGTTCACTATCAGCACCCGCAAGGCTCAGACCGAGCTGGGCTATGCGCCCCGGATCACCATGGACGAAGGGTTGGCCGCGATGCGGCAGCCTGAGTCCAAGCTCGCCAGTTCGTCCGCCCATCGGGGCGAACGTCGCGCGAGCGTCGTCTCTGTATGATTGAGGCGCCGGGTGGGGGTATCTACTTCGTAGGCGACACGGGCTTCGGTGACGGAAGCACCTTCAGAGAGGTGGCCCGGGCGCATCCGCAGTTGCGGTTGGCATTGCTGCCCGTGGGCGCCTACGCGCCGCGCTGGTTCATGAAAGACCAACACATGAACCCGGCCGAGGCGGTCGAAGCGTTCCGGCTGTGCGGCGCGCGGCAAGCGGTTGGTCATCACTGGGGTACGTTCGTCTGACCGACGAAGGTTACGATGAATCTCCCAGAGAATTGGCTTCAGCGCTTCGACGCGCCGGGCTGGCACGATCGTTCGTAACGCTCATGCCAGGCTCCATCGTCAACGAGGCCGGGACGGCGGCGAAGGCGTAGCTGCAGTGTTGCCATGCCCCTGCGGCCGCAGCGCGCGGCCCAAGGCCATCAGTGGGAAGTAGTGACGGTACATGCCGTAGCGGAGCATGAAGGCGCGGGACAGCTCCGGGCCCTGCATCAGCCGCTCCTGCAAAGAGGGATCGGTCAGCTTAATGGTCTGGCCGACGCCATAGCCGGGGAAGCCGGTGCCGGTGAATTCCGGCTCGTCCCAGGTGCCGGCCGACTGGCGCTCGACCAGCCACATGCAGCCGCGCTCGATCGCCTCCTTGTCCTCAGGGCGGTTGACGGCGAGCAGCGCCATCAGCGCCCAGGCGGTCTGCGACGCCGTGGTGGTGCCGCGGCCGACCGCGCTGACATCCATGTAGGAGGCGCAGCTTTCGCCCCAGCCGCCGTCCGGCTGCTGATGCGCGACGAGCCAGTCGCAAGCGCGGCCGATATAGGGTTGCGTCATGTCCTCGCCGATCGCGGCCAGCGCCGGCAGCACCGCGCCGGTGCCGTAGACGTAGTTGACGCCCCAGCGGCCGAACCACGGGCCGCTCGGCTCCTGCTCCCGTCGGATGTAGTCGAGCGCGCGCACCATGGCCGGATGATTGCGCGAGATGCCGAGCTTGCCGAAAGCCTCGACGATGTGGGCGGTGACGTCGACCGACTGGGGATCGAGCGCCTCGCCGTAGTCGCAGAACGGAATCTTGGTCAGGATCTGCTGGTTGTTGTCCTTGTCGAAGGCGCCCCAGCCGCCGCCCTGGCTCTGCATGCCGATCAGCCAGTCGACGCCGAGCTGGATGGACTCGTCGATGCCCTTGGCCTGCCATTTGGGATTATGGCGCAGCGGCGCCAGCGCGATCAGCGCCACGGCGGTGTCGTCCGTGTCGGGATAGTAGTTGTTGGCGTATTCGAACGCCCAGCCGCCGGGCTTGACGTGCGGCAGCTTCATCGACCAGTCGCCGGGCACGCGGACCTGGCGGTCGAGCACCCAATTGACCGCCTTGTCGACGGCTTCGGGGTAGTCGCCGAGCACGCCGGCATCGTCGAAGGCGAGCAGGGTCAGGATCGTGTCCCACACCGGGCTGTTGGTGGCCTGGATGTAGGTGGCGTCGCCGACATCGACCCGCCAGCCGGGATCGTTCAGGGCATCGAGGCCCTTGGCGAGAACGGGGTGATTGAGCGGATAGCCCTCGGCGTAGAGCGCCATCAGGCCGTAGATCCAGGGCGGCTGGATGCCGCCCCAGGCGCCGTCGAAATCCTGGTGGCGGATCATCCATTCCAGCACGCGGCTGGTGGCCGCGGGCCGGAACAGGCCGAGATTGAGCTTGTTGCCGAGGTTCTGCAGGGCATGCAGCACCTTGTCGGCGCCGCGGAAGAACTTGTCCCAGCCGCCGGCATTGGCCTTCACCGGCAGCTCGTAGTCGAACGCGTTGCGCCCATGCGGAAACAGCGCGTCCAGCCGGTTCTCGGGCGGCAGCGGCCGGCTCGGCCGCCGCGCCGACAGCACCGCGATCGGCATCAGGGTGGCGCGCGCCCATTGCGCGAAGTTGTAGATCGAGAACGGAAACCAGAGCGGAAACCAGATCACCTCGGGCGGGATGTTGGGGGTCTTCTCCCACGGCCATTCGCCGATCAGCGCCAGCCAATAGCGCGTGAAGACGCGAATGTTGCGCAAGCCCCCCTTGGCCTCGATCCATTCGCGGGCGCGGCGCACCGGCGGCTCGTCGTCGCGGAAGCCGAGCGAGCGCAGCGCGGCATAGGCCTCGACGGTCGCGTTGATGTCACCATTGGGGGCGCCGAAATAGACCTGCCAGGCGCCGTCCGGGCGCTGGCTGTCGAGCAGCGACTGGCCCAGGCGCTTGCGCAGCGGATGCTCCTCGAGCCCCATGAACCACAGCGCCAGGCACCATTGCGCCTCCATGCAGGCGTTGGATTCGGCGCGGCCGACCCAATGACCGTCGGGCTTCTGGTTGGCGATCAGCCAGTCCGCTGCCGCCCGCACCGTCGATTGCAGGGCGGTCTGGTAATTTCCCGGGTCGCGCGGCGCGCGCGCGGGGGCCGAGCTGGTCAAAGTCATCACGATCCCTCTGGCGGCCTCACAGTGCCGCTGCGGCAGTCGAATTCACTCCGCCCTATAGGGAATTTCGCCGTCAAATCCAATCAACTGGCCGCAGCGGACCGGATCAAAGGAGAAACGAAAGGCGTACAGACGGAGCCCCCATGGCCGTTGTGGTTAGCATCCCGGCGGACACGGCGATGTGACGCGTCTCACGTCCGGAAACCGGCCCACTCAAACCGGCAGGTATTGGCGCAGCAGGGGCAGGAAGAAGATCGCGACGGTGATCAGAAACCCGATCGCCCACAGGATCGAGCGCAGCGACGGCCGGTTGCCGACGTAAGTCAGCACATAGGCGGTGCGCACGATCACGAACAGCACCGACAGCTCGTTGATCAAGTTCTGCGGCGCGCCGCGGAACTCGGCCAGCAGCACCGCCGCGGCAAAGAACGGGAACGCCTCGATGCCGTTCTGATGGGCGCCCAGCGCCCGCTCGCGGATGCCGCCGGCATAGAAGGCGGGATCTCGTGGCCGGGCGTTGTCGTAGCGCCCGGCACCGTCGACGCTGATCCATTTCGCCGGCACGATCGTTAACAGGTAGAGCATCACGCTGGCGAAAATGCACAATTCGGCAATCGTCATGGCTCCTCCAGCCCGATGACATCGGTGAAATGGCCCTTATCTTGACAATGTCGAAACAAGCCGCCAAGCCACGCCCTTCAGCAGTCACGGGCATCATGACCGCCGCCATCTCTCTGGACAATGCCAGGCCTGTCGACGTCAGGCCGTTGCCGGCCGCGAGCACGTCACGTGTCGGCGTGCTGCTGGTCAATCTCGGGACGCCGGATACGGCGGACGCCGCCGGCGTGCGGGTGTATCTGAAGGAGTTCCTGTCCGACCGCCGCGTCATCGAGGACCAGGGCCTGTTGTGGAAGATCATCCTCAACGGGATCATCCTCAATGTCCGGCCGCGCAAGAAGGCGAAAGACTACCAGTCGATCTGGAACACCGAGAAGAACGAATCGCCGCTGAAGACGATCACGCGCGCGCAGAGCGAGAAGCTCGCCGCCAGCATCGCCGATCGCAGCCACGTCATCGTCGACTGGGCAATGCGCTACGGCAATCCGTCGATCAAGGCTGGCGTCGATGGTCTCATGGCCAAGGGCTGCGACCGCATCCTGGTGGTGCCGCTCTATCCGCAATATTCAGCCGCGACCTCGGCGACCGTGTGCGACGAGGCGTTCCGCGTGCTGACTGAGCTGCGCGCGCAGCCGACGCTGCGGGTGACGCCGCCTTATTACAACGACGACTTCTACATCGAGGCGCTGGCGGTCTCGATCGAGGATCATCTGAAGACGCTGGCGTACAAGCCCGAGCTGATCGTGGCCTCGTTCCACGGCATGCCGAAGGAATATGTCGACAAGGGCGATCCCTATCGCGAGCAGTGCGTCGCCACCACCGAGCTGCTGCGCAGCCGGCTCGGCATGGACGACACCAAGCTGCTGCTGACCTTCCAGTCGCGCTTCGGCTTCTCGGAGTGGCTGCAGCCTTATACCGACAAGACCATCGAGAAGCTCGCCAAGGACGGAGTCAAGCGCATCGCCGTGGTGATGCCGGGCTTCTCCGCCGACTGCCTGGAGACGCTGGAGGAGATCTCCGGCGAGAATTGCGAGATCTTCAAGCACAATGGCGGCGAGGAATTCTCCGCCGTGCCGTGCCTGAACGACAGCGCGCCCGGCATGGAGGTGCTGCGGCAGCTGGTGCTGCGCGAGCTGCAGGGCTGGTTGTAAAGGGCTGGCTCTGAGCCGTCGGCGGTATTGCCGGCCCGCTAGGTGAGCCGCCCGCCGGCGCAAGTCGGACGACCGTCCGCGCCTCGAAAATACTTTCCTGAACCGCCCCTAGCGGATCCCCGACAAAATCATGCAGTAATCCCTAGATTGTGATGGCTGCAGAGGCTGGTGAGGGGACGATCGTCTCCTCCCTTGGAGGATCCATGAGCGGTTTCGACATTTTCGCCATAGCGCTGGTGCTGCTGGTCATCTTCACGCTGTATTCCGGCGTGAAGACCGTGCCACAGGGGTTCGACTGGACCGTCGAGCGGTTCGGCAAATACACCCGCACCTTGTCGCCGGGCCTCAACATCATCGTGCCCTTCTTCGATCGCATCGGGCGCAAGATCAACATGATGGAGCAGGTGATCGACATCCCCGAGCAGGAGGTCATCACCAAGGACAACGCCACCGTGACGGTCGACGGCGTCGCCTTCTACCAGGTGTTCGACGCCGCCAAGGCGAGCTACGAGGTGTCGAACCTCAACCAGGCGATCGTCACGCTGACCATGACCAACATCCGCTCGGTGATGGGCGCGATGGATCTCGACCAGGTGCTGTCGCATCGCGACGAGATCAACGAGCGGCTGCTGCGCGTCGTCGACGCCGCGGTGTCGCCGTGGGGCCTCAAGGTCAACCGCATCGAGATCAAGGACATCGTGCCGCCGGCCGACCTGGTCGAGGCGATGGGCCGGCAGATGAAGGCCGAGCGCGTCAAGCGCGCCGACATCCTGCAGGCCGAGGGCCAGCGGCAGTCGGAGATCCTGCGCGCGGAGGGCGCCAAGCAGAGCCAGATCCTGCAGGCCGAGGGCCGCCGCGAGTCGGCCTTTCTCGATGCCCAGGCGCGCGAGCGCGCCGCGGAGGCCGAGGCCAAGGCGACGCAGATGGTGTCGGACGCGATCTCCAAGGGCGACGTCGCCGCGCTCAACTACTTCATCGCCGACAAATACATCAAGGCGTTCGGCCAGCTCGCCGACTCGCCGAACCAGAAGGTGATCATGCTGCCGCTGGAGGCAACGGGCATGCTGGCCTCGCTCGCCGGCATCGGTGAGATCGCCAAGGCGACGTTCGGCGAGAGCGCGGCTTCGGCCGTAGCGGCCGCGCGCCGCGGCGGCTCGGTGCCGTCAGCGGGGACGGCGCCGAAACCGCCGACGCCACCGCAGGCTTGACGCAGGGAGGACACTGATGAGCGACATGTTCGTGACGCTCGGCACCTGGAACTGGCTGATCTTCGGCATCATCCTGATGGCGCTGGAGCTGCTCGCGCCGGGCATCTTCCTGTTCTGGCTCGGCCTCGCCGCCCTGCTGGTCGGGCTGCTGTCGTTTGCGTTTGCGCCGGGATGGCAACTACAGATCCTGCTGTTCGCGCTGTTTTCGATCGCCGCCGTGCCGCTGTGGCGGCGCCTCGCGCGGGCGAGTGCGGCGCCGTCGCAGGACAATCCGTTCCTCAACCGCCGCTCGGCGGCCCTGGTCGGCCGCGAGTTCACCTTGGAGAAGCCGATCGTCGGCGGCAATGGCACCGTCCGCATTGACGACACGGTGTGGCGCGTCGCCGGCCCGGATACGCCGGCCGGCAGCCGCGTCCGCATCGTGCAGGCCGACGGCGCCCAGCTCACGGTGGCCGCGGCGTAGTCCTGCGGGCAACGAGCGAAGCAATCCGGAGTCGTTTCCAAAGCCCTGGATTGCTTCGTCGCTTCGCTCCTCGCAATGACGCCGGTGAGAGCAGGGCTCAGTTCTGCAACCGCACGCCCAGCATCACGACCGTGCCGGAAGAACCGGCGCCGGTGATGTTCGAATCCAGCTTGTCGTAGCGCAGCGTGCCCTTGACCCAGACGTTCCGCGACATCTTGTAGACGAGGTTGCCTTCGGCCGAGTAGGTGCGGTCGCTGCGGCCGTAGCCCTGATAGTCGAGCGTGCCGAAGCTGAACTTGCCGATGCCGGTCAGCCAACGCCGGAAGTCGTGGTCGACCTGAACTGTGTAGGTGCGCACCAGCACGCCGGAGGCGCCGGCCACCGTGGTCTCTGCGAGCTGCGTGTCGGAGAGAAAGCGCGCGGTGGTCAGCGGCGTCGCCGACCACACCAGCGAGGCCGTGGTGAGGAAGCCCTGCAACCGGTTCAGCCGCGGGTCGACATAGCTGCGCGTGGCATAGCCCATCGAGACCTCGCCGGTCACAAGCCGGGTGAACTCGAACGAGGTGCCGGCCTTGGCGTAGCCGCCCGAGGAGTCGCGCTGATAGCCCGAACGGTCGACCCGCTGGTCGTGCACGCGGCTGTCGCCCTGGATTTCGGCGAACGGCTTCAGGCCGGGCATGACCTCGTAGGACACCCGGCCGATGCCGCCGAACTGGTTGTAGTTGCGGTCGTCGTTCGACGTCATCGTGCCGTCGGTCAGCTTGCTCTGCTGATAGCTGGTGCGGTCGGCGGTGGCGCCCGCCGAAATCTGCAGCCGGTTGAAGCGCTGGTCGATGCCGATGGTGGTGCCGAGCGTGGTGTAGACCGGATAGCGCGCCAATCCGGCCTGCACGCTGGGACTGCCGGGATTGTCGGTCGCGGCACGCAGCCGCAGCTGGGCGCCGACCGAGGTGTCGCGGCTGACGTCGAGGCGGCCGTCGACATGGCCGGTGAAGTCGGGGCGGTCGAGCGTGGTCGGCGCCGAATTGATGCCGCCATCCATGATAGCCGGCAGGGTGCTGCCATAGCCGGTGAAGGAGCCCCGCAGGTCGGCGACGAGGGCGTGACGCTCCCAGTTCGACACCGCCAAAAATTCCGGCGCGATCATCCAAGCCGGCATGCCGCGCGGCCTGGCGAGGCGGGCCGGGTTGCTGTCATACCCGGCCGAGAGCTCCACCGCGCCCTTGATCAGGAACGGGCCGGCGTAATCGCCGACTGCGCCGAACGGGTCGTCGTCGATCTTGAGACGCTTGCGCGGCGGCTGGCCGGGCACGGTGCCCGCCATGGCGGCCGGGACCGGCTGCCTGTTGGCTGTGGCCGACGGCGGCAAGGTCGGACGCAACTGCCCGGTCAGCTCGCCGGAAGGTCGCGTGCCGGGGCCCGGCGGCGGCTTGGGCCGCGCCTGGGCGGGATAGTATTTCGGCTTCTTCCGATTGCGGTTCAGCGAATCATAGCCGAATTCGGCAGCGCCGCTCGCCGCGGGCACACCGGGCAGGGGAACCAGATTTCGTCGTGCGGTGGAGCTGGTCGGCGCAGGCGTCGCGGGCAGCCCTGGCGTCGGTACGGCATCGGTCAGGCCGCTGACCACGGTCCGCCGCAGCGGGGAGTCCTGCGGGGCGAGGAAGCCGTCGCGCACCGGCCGGAACGCGTCGATGGTCTGGGAGTGGGCCGCATCGGGGCCGAGCGCGCCGAGCAGCAGGCATGCGGCGGAGGCGCCGCGCCACATCGCGCGCCTTATCGCGCGTCCTGCGCGGCCGCTGTCAGGCCTCCATCCCACGATGAAAAATACTCCAACAAAATCAATTGCGTCGTCGGGACACCCGCGCCGCCGGCAAACCGCCTCGTTAAGGGAGTAAAAACAAATATGGTTAATGGGCTGTTGATGGCGCCTTGCTGCCATACCCATGCTAAAGAGCGGCGCCTGACTGTTCAGCCTTGGAAGTCCGCATGCCGAGATCGAAGCCGTTGCCCGAAGCCGCTCCCGCAAACGCAGATATCCAGTCGGCGCTGCGCACGCTCGACGCCGGCAGCAATGGCATTGCCGCGATCTCCGCTGCACTGCGCGGTCCTCTGGGGCCGGCCTTCGCCGCAGCCGTCGAGCTGATCCGCCAGGCCAAGGGACGGGCGATCCTCACCGGTCTCGGCAAGTCCGGCCACGTCGCCCGCAAGATGGCCGCGACCCTCGCCTCGACTGGAACGCCCGCCTTCTTCGTCCATTCCGCCGAGGCCGGCCATGGCGATCTCGGCATGATCACCTCCGACGACGTCGTCATCGCGCTGTCGTGGTCCGGCGAGCAGCCGGAGATGAAGACGCTGGTCAACTACACCAAGCGCTTCGCCATCCCGCTGATCGCGATTACCTCCAATGCGCAATCCTCGCTGGGGCAGGCGGCGCGCATCGTGCTGGAGCTGCCGAAGGCGCGCGAGGCCTGTCCGCACAATCTGGCGCCGACCACCTCGACGCTGATGCAGGCGGCGATCGGCGATGCGCTCGCGATCGCGCTGTTGGAAGGCCGCGGCTTCACCGCGCTCGAATTCGCCAATTTCCATCCGGGCGGCAAGCTCGGCGCCATGCTCAAGCACATCTCGGACCTGATGCGCTCGGGCGACGCGGTGCCGCTGAAGCCGCTGGGCACGGGCATGCCGGATGCGCTGGCCGAGATGTCGGCCAAGGGACTCGGCTGCGTCGTCATCGTCGATGCTCGCGGCCACGTCGCCGGCATCATCACCGACGGCGACCTCCGGCGGAAGATGCGTGCCGATCTGTTGTCCGCATCGGTCGAGGAGATCATGACCGCGAACCCGCGCACCGTCCGCCGCGAGGCGCTGGCCTCCGAGGCGCTGGAGATCCTGAACTCCGCCAAGATCACCACGCTGATCGTCACCGACGGCGCCAAGCCGGTCGGCATCCTGCACATGCATGATCTGCTGCGGGCAGGGGTGGCCTAGCTCGAAGCGTCGTTTGCGGGCGCCCGGCTGCCGCGCGCTTGGGAAGACCGGTCAGCCTGCGTTGAATCGTGCCGCATCGGCCTCCAGTGGCAGCTGCAGTGCGTTCGCGACATACGACACGGTGCGATAGAAGCCGCACAGCAGGATGATTTCCAGCACCTGATCCTCATCGTGATGCAGGCGGAGGCGGGTGAATTCGTCCTCGCTCAAGGTCGACCGCTGGTGCAAGGCATCGACCGCAGCGATCAGGGCTTGTTCGGGGGCCGACCAGCACGCCGCGTCGGCCGGTGCATTCACGGTGGCGTCGATCTGCTGCGCCGTCAGGCCGGCGTCTGAGCCGAAGATGCGGACGTGCACCCCCCATTCGTACTCGCACGCATTCAGCGCGCAGGTCCGATCGATGACGATTTCGCGCTGACGCAGGGACAGCGGGCCGCGGTCGAGCAGGCTGCCGCCGCGAAATTTGGTCCAGGCGCGCGCATGGCCGGCCATCACCCGGAACAGCATCAAGGGCGGCGCCCCGCGCATGATCTGGTCGAATTGCGCCTGGATGTCGGCCGGGTAGGGCGGCTGCAGCGGGGCGATCCGGGGCATGGCGGTTCCTCCTGCGCGGTGCTACATTTACTGTAGCAGTATGCTACGCTTTCCGTAGCGCTTGGCAAGCTGTTGGAGAGTTTTCGTGCCGAAAGACGTTCAACCGCGCCGGGTGCGCGGCTCGCGCTCGGGCCGGCCGGTCATGGCGCTGCTCGATCTGTTGGGCCGGCGCTGGTGCCTGCGCATCGTCTGGGAGCTGCGCGACGACGCCCTGACCTCCCGGGCGCTGCGCGCGGCCTGCGACGAGGCCTCGCCGACCGTGTTGCAGGCGCGGCTGGACGAGCTGCGCGAGGCGGGCTTCATCGTGCTGGGCGACAGCGGCTACGAGCTGACGCCATTGGGGCGCGAGCTGTTTGAGACCTTCCTGCCGCTGCATCGTTTTGCCGAGCGCTGGAGCCGGCAGACGGGATGAGCCGAGCTTGGGCACGTGCGCGGTCCCGGTCTGGCCGGGCACGGCGGCGTCGTGCTATGGGCTCGCCCGAGACAGGGAGCAGAGCCGATGCCGGGCGCATTCGATCTGGATAGATATCTCGTGCGCATCGGCTATCGCGGGCCGCTGGCGCCGACGCTCGAAACGCTTGCCGGATTGCAGGCGGCGCATGTCGATGCGATCGCGTTCGAGGGCCTGGATCCGCTGCTCGGCCGTCCCGTGAACATCGATCTCGCCTCGGTCCAGGCCAAGATCGTCGACGGCCGTCGCGGCGGCTATTGTTTCGAGCAGAATGCGCTGCTGAAGGCGGCGCTGGAGGCGATCGGCTTTGCGGTGACGCCGCTCTCGGCGCGGGTGCGCTGGCGCCTCGATGCGGCCGCGCCGCTGACGCCGCGCACGCACATGATGCTGAAGGTGGACCTGCCGGAGGGACCTCATCTCGCCGATGTCGGTTTCGGCTCCTGCCTGCTCGATACGCCGTTGCAGATGGTGCCCGACGTCGAGCAGCCGACTGCGATGGGCACGTTCCGTCTGACGCTGTCTGATGGGCTGTATTGGCTCGCGGCGAAGCAGCCGGCCGGCTGGCGCACGATGTATGTGTTTGATCTGGTGCCGCAGATCCATGCCGACTACGTGCTCGGCAACTGGTTCACCTCGACCAGCCCGTTGACGCCGTTCACCTCGATGCTGATCCTGGAGCGGTTGACGCGTGAGGCGCGCTACAAGCTGGTCAATCGCCGCCTGGTCATCGAGGCGCGTGATGGCGTGGTGCGGAGCGAACGGATCATCGAAACGCCCGATGCGCTGCGCAGCGTCATCGAGGAGGTGTTCGGCGTCACGCTTCCGGTGTCCGTCGAGGTGATCTGGAAGCGCATCGAGAGCTGACGGAAGGCATGACGATGGCCGGTGAGCTTCAACTGGATTCCTATCTCGCCCGCATCGACCATCGCGAGCCGCTCGCGCCCGACCTGTCGACGCTCGCAGCGCTGCAGGCCGCGCATGTCGACGCGCTGCCGTTCGAGGCGCTCGATCCGCTGATGGGCCGTCCCGTCCATGTCGACCTGCCGTCGGTGCAACAGAAGCTCGTGCTCAGCCGCCGCGGCGGCTACTGCTTCGAGCAGAACGTGCTGTTCCAGGCGGTGCTGGAAGCGGTCGGCTTTGAGGTCAGCGGCCTGACGGGGCGCGTGCGCTGGCGCTCGGCGCCGACCGATCCGCTCGGGCCGCGCCAGCACATGATGCTGATGGTCAAGGTCGACGGCTATCTGCATCTCGTCGACGTCGGCTTCGGCATCTGCATGATGGATGCGCCCATTCGTCTCGAAGTTGGCTCCGAGCAGCAGACGCCGATGGGAACGTTTCGCATCGGCACGTGGGACGGGCTCTATACGGTCAGCGCGAAGCAGCCGACGGGCTGGCGCATGATGTATGCGTTCGACCTCGTGCCGCAGATCCATGCCGATTATGTGCTCGGCAGCTGGTATACGTCGACCAGCCCGAACGTGCCGGCCACGCATACGCTGATGATGGAGCGTGTCGAGCCCGGCGTGCGTCACAAGCTGGTCAGCCGCCGCTATCAGCGGCAGGCGCGCGACGGAGACGTGATCGAGGAGCGGATCATCGAGAGCGCCGACGAGCTCGGCCGGCTCATCGACGACATCTTCCGTGTGACGCCTCCCGTGCCAATCGAAGACATCTGGGCGCGGACGTCGAGCTGAGCTCCGGACGACCGTGTCGTGGATGATGTTCGATTCTCGAACGTGCTTCGCAATCGATCGAGCTGGCAACAGTCGATACGAAGCTTTTTCGCGTGTTGCGCGGCATTTGAAGGGAATGCCGGCGTCCGCATTGGGCTTATCTTAAGAGTCGCACCTTTAGGTTGCGGGAACCCGAGGGGGCTCGCGGGTCCGGCCGTCGAACAAGGGGGATCGCCCAGCATGACTGACATCGTGATGCACGCGACGCGATTAATCCTGCCGCGGACGTCGGAGCAGGACTGTCACCGCCGCACACGGCCTCACCCTTCCTGACATCAGAGCCGCGCGACGCGGCTCATCCGAGCTGGCCTGACGGCCAGGACGGGTGGGGGCTTCACGGTTGAAACGTCGACCCTGACGCTTCGACGCTCATCCGATCGATCATGCGGCCACGGCCTGACCTGCCACTTCAGGCCGAGCGGCGACTCATGTCGACGAAGCCCCCACCCCTTTTTCTGTTAGCGAGTTGGAGTCTGCTACTCACACCGAAGGCGGTGAACTCCCCTCCCCCTTGCGGGGAGGGGGTGGGGGTCCGCGAGTCGCGCTCTATATGAAAGCTGAGCGATAGGTCCGCGGGCGGGTGCCACCGCGTTATTGCGAGCCAAGAAATCCAGAGTCATTTCCTCGGTCCTGGATTGCTGCGTCGCTTCGCTCCTCGCAATGACGGGAGGGGGGGTGGACGAAGAGCGTCCGGCGAGAGCTGCAACCGCATCAAGCGCATTTGACGCGCTGGCGAACGCAACGAAATTCAGCGTCTGGAGACCCCCACCCCCGACCCCTCCCCGCAAGGGGGAGGGGAGCGCACCGACGGTGCGGCTGCAGATGAGTCCAACTAAGCGGGTCGCATCCAACTAACGCGCTTGATCGGCCGCCGCTAGCGCGGCAGCTCGGTCTTGCCCATCAGGAACTTGTCGACCGCCTGCGCACACAGGCGGCCCTCGCGGATCGCCCACACCACCAGCGACTGGCCGCGGCGCATGTCGCCGGCGGAGAAGACCTTCGGCAGCGAGGTCTGGTAGTCGGTCAGGTTGGCCTTGACGTTGCCGCGCGGGTCGAGGTCGACGCCGAGGCTCTTGAGCAGGCCCTCGTGCACCGGATGCACGAAGCCCATCGCGAGCAGGACAAGCTCCGCATCGAGCACGAACTCGGTGCCCGGGATCGGCTTGAACTGCGCATCGACGCGCACGCAATGCAGCTTCTTGACGGCGCCGTTCTCGCCCTCGAACTTCTGAGTCAGCACCGCGAATTCGCGCACGGCGCCTTCCGCCTGGCTCGACGAGGTCCGCATCTTCAGCGGCCAGTTCGGCCAGGTCAGCGCCTTGTCCTCGCGCTCCGGCGGCGCCGGCATGATCTCGAGCTGGGTGACGGACTTGGCGCCCTGGCGCAGCGAGGTGCCGATGCAGTCGCTGCCGGTGTCGCCGCCGCCGATCACGACGACATGCTTGCCGGCGGCGAGGATGTCGTCGCCTTCGACCTTCTCGTTGCCGACGCGGCGGTTCTGCTGCGGCAGGAAGTCCATCGCGTAGTGGATGCCGGCGAGGTCGCGGCCGGGGATCGGCAGGTCGCGCGGAGCTTCTGCGCCGCCGGTCAGCGCGACGGCGTCATAGTCCTTCAAGAGCGTCTTGGCATCGAGGCCATCCTTGCCACCGACATTGACGCCATAGTGGAAGGTGACGCCTTCGCCTTCCATCTGTCCGATGCGGCGATCGATGATGCCCTTCTCCATCTTGAAGTCGGGAATGCCGTAGCGCAGCAGGCCGCCGGCCTTGGCGTTCTTCTCATAGACGTGGACGTCGTGACCGGCGCGGGCGAGCTGCTGCGCACAGGCGAGACCAGCGGGACCGGCGCCGACGATCGCGACCTTCTTGCCGGTCTTCACGGCGGCCGGCTCGGGCTTGATCCAGCCCTGCTCGAAGGCCTTGTCGACGATGGCGCATTCGATCGTCTTGATGGTCACCGGATTGTCGTCGATGTTCAGCGTGCACGACGCCTCGCACGGAGCCGGGCAGATCCGGCCCGTGAACTCCGGGAAGTTGTTGGTCGAGTGCAGGTTGCGCGCGGCCTCTTCCCAATTGCCGTTGTAGATCAGGTCATTCCAGTCCGGGATCTGGTTGTTGACCGGACAGCCCGTGGTGCCCGGCGCGGCCGAGCCGGTGCCGTGGCAATAGGGGATGCCGCAATTCATGCAGCGCGCCGCCTGGTCGCGCAGCTCCTTCTCGGAGAGCGGCACCACGAATTCCTGGAAATGCTTCAGCCGCTCGGCAACCGGCGCGTACTTGCGATCGTGCCGCTCGATTTCGAGAAAACCTGTGACCTTGCCCATGACCTACGACGTCCCTGACTGCTCGGGCCTCATGGTTCGAGACGGTTGCTTTCGCACCTCCTCACCGTGAGGAATTTCCTCTGTGCTTCCCCTCACCCTGAGGAGCGGCGCTTGCGCCGCGTCTCGAAGGGCGAGGCCCCGCTGTTGGCCTCATGGTTCGAGACGGCGCTACGCGCCTCCTCACCATGAGGAGCGACATCAAGCCCCGATCGCGATCTTCGGCTCGGCGTCGGCGTTGGCCGCGAGCTCCTTCAGGGCACGGCGATATTCCACCGGCATGACCTTGCGGAACTTCGGCGCGTAGTCCTTCCAGTTCGCCAGGATGTCGGCGGCGCGCTTGGAGCCCGTCGCCTTGGCATGGCGCGAGATCAGGACGTGCAGCCGCTCCACGTCGGACGCCAGCAGGTTCTTGAACACGTCGACCCGGCCATGCGCCTCGAGGTCGCCCATCTGGTGATAGGTGTCCTCGGCGATCATCTCCTCCGACAGCACCGGCTCCAGCTCGACCATCGCCATGTTGCAGTGCTTGTCGAAGTCGCCGGCCTCGTCGAGCACGTAGGCGACGCCGCCCGACATGCCGGCCGCGAAGTTGCGCCCGGTCTTGCCGAGCACGACGACGATGCCGCCGGTCATGTATTCGCAGCAATGATCACCCGCGCCCTCGACCACGGCGACCGCGCCGGAGTTGCGAACCGCGAAGCGCTCGCCGGCGATGCCGCGGAAGAAGCACTCGCCGGAGATGGCGCCGTACATCACGGTGTTGCCGACGATGATCGACTCCTCCGGCACGATGCCGGAGTTGCGCGGCGGCCTGACGATGATGCGGCCGCCCGACAGGCCCTTGCCGACGTAGTCGTTGCCTTCGCCTTCGAGCTCGAAGGTGACGCCTTGGGCGAGCCAGGCGCCGAAGGCCTGGCCGGCGGTGCCCTTCAGGCTGACATGGATGGTGTCCTGCGGCAGGCCGGCATGGCCGTAGATCTTCGCCACCGCGCCCGAGAGCATCGCGCCCGCCGAACGGTCGGTGTTGTTGATCTCGGCCTCGATCTTGACCGGCGCGCCACGGTCGAGCGCGGGCTTGGCCTGCTCGATCAGCTTGCGGTCGAGCACGGCCTCGAGGTGATGGTCCTGCGCCTCGGCGTGATGGATCTTCTGGCCCGGCGCCTCCTTCTGCTTGACGAACAGCTTGGAGAAGTCGAGGCCCTTGGCCTTCCAATGCGCCACCAGGCGGGACTGGTCGAGCATCTGGGTCTGGCCGACCATCTCGTTGAACGAGCGGTAGCCGAGCGCGGCCATGATCTCGCGGACTTCCTCGGCGACGAAGAAGAAGAAGTTGATGACATGCTCGGGCTGACCGGTGAAGCGCTTGCGCAGCACCGGGTCCTGGGTCGCGACGCCGACCGGGCAGGTGTTGAGGTGGCACTTGCGCATCATGATGCAGCCGGCCGCGATCAGCGGCGCGGTGGCGAAGCCGAACTCGTCGGCCCCTAACAGGGCGCCGATGACGACGTCCCGCCCGGTGCGGAAGCCGCCGTCGACCTGGACCACGATGCGGCTGCGCAGCCGCTCGCGCACCAGCGTCTGGTGGGTTTCGGCAAGGCCGATCTCCCACGGCGAGCCGGCATGCTTGATCGAGGTGAGGGGAGAGGCACCGGTGCCGCCCTCGAAGCCCGCGATCGTGACATGGTCGGCGCGCGCCTTGGCGACGCCGGCGGCGACGGTGCCCACGCCCACTTCAGACACCAGCTTGACCGAGACCTGACCGTCGGGATTGACGTTCTTCAGGTCGTAGATCAGCTGCGCGAGATCCTCGATCGAGTAGATGTCGTGATGCGGCGGCGGCGAGATCAGGCCGACACCCGGCGTCGAGTGGCGCACCTTGGCGATGGTCGCGTCGACCTTGTGGCCGGGCAACTGGCCGCCTTCGCCCGGCTTGGCACCCTGCGCCATCTTGATCTGCATCATGTCGGAGTTGACGAGATATTCCGTTGTCACGCCGAACCGGCCCGAGGCGACCTGCTTGATCGCCGAGCGCATGGAATCGCCGTTGGGCAGCGGCTTGAAGCGGTCGGCTTCTTCACCGCCTTCGCCGGTGTTCGACTTGCCGCCGATCCGGTTCATGGCGATCGCGAGCGTGGTGTGGGCCTCGCGCGAGATCGAGCCGAACGACATCGCGCCCGTGGCGAAGCGCTTGACGATCTCCTTGGCTGGCTCGACTTCGTCGAGCGGCACCGGCTTGCGCTTGTCGTCCTCGGCCGACTTGATGCGGAATAGGCCGCGCAGGGTCAGCAGCCGCTCAGACTGCTCGTTGAGCAGCCTGGCGAACGCCTGGTAGCGCTCCCTGGAATTGCCGCGCACCGCATGCTGCAGCGTCGCGACCGATTCCGCGGTCCAGGCGTGGTCCTCGCCGCGGGTGCGGAAGGCATATTCGCCGCCGACGTCGAGCGCGGTCTTGTAGACCAGCGCGTCGCCGAACGCGTCGCGATGACGGCGCGTGGTCTCCTCGGCGATCTCCGGCAGGCCGACGCCTTCGATGCGGGTGTGGGTGCCGTAGAAGAACTTCTGCACGAACTCGGCCTTCAGTCCGACCGCGTCGAAGATCTGCGCGCCGCAATAGGACTGGTAGGTCGAGATGCCCATCTTCGACATGACCTTGAGCAGGCCCTTGCCGATCGACTTGATGTAGCGCTTGACGACCTCGTAGTCGCTCAGCGCGCCCGGCAGCTTGTCCTTGAGCGCGATGATGGTCTCGAAGGCGAGATAAGGATTGATCGCCTCGGCGCCGTAGCCGGCCAGACAGGCGAAGTGATGCACCTCGCGCGGCTCGCCCGACTCCACCACGAGACCCACCGACGTGCGCAGGCCGGTGCGGATCAGGTGATGATGCACGGCGGCGCAGGCGAGCAGCGACGGGATCGGAATCCGGTCGGCCGAGACCATGCGGTCGGACAGGATGATGATGTTGACGCCCTCGCGCACCGCGGCTTCGGCGCGGCCGCAGAGATCGTCGAGCATCTGCTCGAAGCCGGCGGCGCCCAGGCTCGCATCGAAGGTGGTGTCGAGCGTGCGCGAGACGAAGTGGCTGTCGGAGACCTCCGAGATCGAGCGGATCTTCTCGAGGTCCGCATCGGTCAGGATCGGCTGATGCACCTCGAGCCGCTTGGTCGAGGCGACGCCTTCGAGGTCGAACAGGTTGGGCCGCGGGCCGATGATCGAGACCAGGCTCATCACCAGCTCCTCGCGGATCGGGTCGATCGGCGGATTGGTGACCTGGGCGAAGTTCTGCTTGAAGTAGGTGAACAGCAGCTTCGGCTTGTCCGACAGCGCCGAGATCGGCGTGTCGTTGCCCATCGAGCCCGTGGCCTCCTCGCCGGTCGCCGCCATCGGCGTCATCAGGATCGCGATGTCTTCCTGGCTGTAGCCGAATGCCTGCTGCCGGTCCAAGAGCGGCAGGTTGGTGCGCGCGCCCGTGGTCGGCGCATCCGGCAGCTTCTCGACCTGGATCTGCGTGCGCGTGAGCCATTCCTGGTAGGGATGGCTGGCGGCGAGCTGCGCCTTGATCTCATCGTCCGGGATCAGGCGGCCCTGCTCGAGGTCGACCAGCAGCATCTTGCCCGGCTGCAGCCGCCACTTGGTGACGATCTGGTCCTCTGGAATCTTGAGCACGCCCATTTCGGACGCCATCACGATGCGGTCGTCCTTGGTGACGAGATAGCGCGCCGGCCGCAGGCCGTTGCGGTCGAGCGTGGCGCCGATCTGGCGGCCGTCGGTGAAGGCGATCGCGGCGGGGCCGTCCCACGGCTCCATCAGCGCGGCGTGATATTCGTAGAATGAACGCCGCTCCTCGCTCATCAAGGGATTTCCGGCCCACGCCTCGGGGATCATCATCATGACCGCGTGCGGCAGCGAGTAGCCGCCCTGCACCAGGAATTCGAGCGCGTTGTCGAAGCAGGCGGTATCGGACTGGCCTTCATACGAGATCGGCCAGAGCCGGCTGATGTCCTTGCCGAACAGCTCCGATGACACCGAGGCCTGCCGCGCCGCCATCCAGTTGACGTTGCCGCGCAGGGTGTTGATCTCGCCATTGTGCGCGATCATCCGATACGGATGCGCCAGCGACCAGGTCGGGAAGGTGTTGGTCGAGAAGCGCTGGTGCACCAGCGCCAGCGCGCTCTCGAAGTCCGGCTCGTGCAGGTCGGCGTAGTACTTGCCGAGCTGGTCGGCCAGGAACATGCCCTTGTAGATCACGGTCCGGCACGACATCGAGCACGGGTAATAGCCCGACATGCCGCGGTCGCGGCGCTGATAGATCGCCTGCGAGATCGACTTGCGGAGGATGTAGAGCTTGCGCTCGAACTCGTCCTCGGTCTTGGCGGCGCCGTTGCGGCCGATGAACACCTGCATGCTGCGCGGCTCGGTCGGCTTGACCGTCACGCCCAGCGAGGAGTTGTCGGTCGGCACGTCGCGCCAGCCGAGCAGCACCAGGCCTTCGTCCTCGATCTGGTCGGCGATGATGCTCTTGATGACGTTCCGCCACGCCTCGTCGCGCGGCATGAACAGCGCGCCGATGGCGTATTCGCCGGGGGCGGGCAAGGTGAAGCCGAGCTCCTTTGCCTTGCGCGAGAAGAAGGCATGCGGGATCTGCACCAGGATGCCGGCACCGTCGCCGAAGCGCGGGTCGGCGCCGACGGCGCCGCGGTGCTCGAGATTGCAGAGGATGCTCAGCGCGTCGGCGACGATCTGATGCGACTTCTGGCCCTTGATGTTGGCGATGAAGCCGACGCCGCAGGAATCCTTCTCCTGGCTCGGGTCATACAGACCTTCGGCTTCCGGGCGCCACGTATGCAGCTCGCGCGTGATCTCGGCCGGTTTTTCACGCGAATCCACAGCCAGCACCGCGCCGCCCAACTTTCCGTGCTCGACCTTCGATCCGCTCATATCCGTCCCCATAAATTATTGGTCAGGGCCTTCACCACAGTCCGGTACAGTCCGTCCGGCGCACCCCGGGCGCTGCGCGGCCCCTCTCCGGAGCCAACGCTCGTCCTTGTCAGCGAGCCGCATTTGCAGAGTTCAGGCCAGCCGCCGGGGGACCATGTCCCCGCTGGACGACCGCGGCCTGTTCATGTCGCAGCGCCCTCAGGCGCCGTAACATCATTGCAAAGTCTCGGTCACCTTTGCAACGAAATTTTAGACAGCATTTCTGTCCTAAACCGCAAGATGCCAAACTTTAACCTATCACACAAGCATCGCGGAGTCCTGAGGTCCGGGCGCAGCAACGCGCCCATTCCCCGGCAAATCTTCCGTTTCAGCCGCTGACCGAACGACCCGACCGGGCCGGGCGATCACGCGCTGCGCTCGATTTTGAAACCTGACGCCCCGATCCCGCCCCCTCGCCGACCCAGGACCGCCGGAATCACGGCAGAACTTCCGCGGCACTTGAGAAGAAGCGAACAGCTTCACGTGCGGGGGCATGCAGGAGCTTTGAGCCATGAAGTTGCTAGTTGGAGTCGTCTCAGCCGCGTTGATTGCGCCGTTTGCCGCGCAGGCCGAGCCGTTGCCGCCATCGGGCGTCCGTGCGCCCTACACGGCGGTCTCCGATTTCGATACGCCCTATCCGGATCTGCCGCCGCCGGCCGTCGTGCCCGCACCGCCGCCGCGTTACGGCTACCGGTCGGGCCCTGACTACGGCTACCGCGACGAGCGCTATGTGCCGCCGGCGCCGGTCTACCGTCAGGACGGCTACCAGCAGGATTATGGCTATGCGCCGACGTTCCTGCCGGTGCATGAGGTCTATGCGATTTTGCGCGACAACGGCTTCTCGCCGCTCGGCGTGCCGCGTCAGCGCGGCAATGTCTACGTCGTGGCGGTGCTCGATCGCGAGGGCGAGGACGGCAAGCTCGTGGTCGATGCCCGCTCCGGCCGCATCATCCGCTTCGTCCCGGCGTTCCAATGGGGCGAGGAGTACGAGCGGATGCGCTATGAGCCGAGCCCGCGCGGCGCCCTCGACCGTCTGCCGCCGCCGAGCGTGATCCGGGCCGATCCGCGCCTGGTGCCGCCGATGCCGGCTGCGCCGCGCGTTGCCACCGCGGTGTCGGTTCAGCCGAAGGTGCCGACGCCAGCAGCCCGACCGGCAGCGCCGTCGCCGCAGACCGCGGCGCTCAACCCGAAGCCGACGGAAGCTCCCAAAGCCCTTCCGCCCAGGCCTGCGGACATCAAGCCGGCCGAAGCCAAACCCGCCGACGTCAAGCCTGCCGAGACGAAGCCGGTCGAAGCCAAGGCCGACGAGCCGAAGACGGGCGAGGCCAAGCCGTCCGAGGCCAAGTCATCCGAGGCGAAGTCATCCGAGGCGAAGCCGTCTGATGCCAAGCCGGTGCAGTCGGCAGCCGCGCCGCCTCAGACCACCGGCTCCGTAGCGCCGGCGGCCGCGGCCAAGCCGACACCGCAGATCCAGCCGACGGCAAAGATGCCTCCGGTGCAGGGGCTGGATTAGAGGCGATTGAGCGGTCTGCCCGGCCGCCAGCCACCACCACAACTGTCATCGCCCGGCGTGACCGGGCGATCCAGTCACCACCAGCATCTCGGTTGCTCATGACTGCCGCGGCGTGCTGAATGCCCGCCTTCGCGGGCATGACAGCGTTGCTTGTTGCCGCTGGGACGAGTCCCGCACCATCAATCGGACTACTCGTGCTGACCGGCGGCCTTCAGGATCAGATCAGCGATCTCCTTCGGATGTGAGACCAGCGACAGGTGCCCGGCGTCGAGCTCGATCGTGGTCGCCTTCATGCGGCTGGCCAGGAAGCGCTCGAAATCCGGATCGATCGTCTTGTCCTGCTTTGACACCGCATAGAAGGAGGGCTTGTCGTGCCATGCCGCCTGGGTGGTGCGGTTGCCGAAGATCGTCGCCGCGGTCGGCCATTGCACCGCATAGAGCTCCTTCGCCGTCGTCGCATCGACGCCGTTGGCGAAATACTTCAGGAAGGCGTCCTCGTTGAGCTTGGTGTCGCCGTCGTGGTCGACGATGCCGGCGCGGGCCGGCGGTGTCGGGTATTGACCGGCGAGCTTGACGAAATCCTCGCCCGCGTCGGGCGCACGCGCCGCGACATAGACCAGCGCGCTGACCTTCGGGTCGGTGCCGACCTCGCTCACGACCGTGCCGCCCCAGGAATGGCCGACCAGCACGGCCGGTCCGTCCTGCTCGGCCAGTGCGCGGCGGGTGGCAGCCGCGGAGTCCGCCAGCGACGTCAGCGGATTCTGCACGGCGGTGACCTTGAGGCCAGCGGCCTGCAGATAGGGGATGACCTTGGCCCAGCTCGAGCCGTCGGCCCAGGCGCCGTGCACCAGCACGACGTTGTGGACCTTGGGCGGCGGCGCCGGCTGCGCCAGAGCGGGGCCGGCAAAAGCCGACAGGGCGGCGATGAGGGTGAGGGTACGAACGACGTTCATGTTAACGGCTCCAGTGGCTCGGGTTGGCGCGGTGATCACTGGGGTCTTCGCGGGCAGGGCGCAGACCGTTACCGTCAGTCACGGTCGTTTGATTGCACTGCAGCACCACACAAAAAAACGCCCCGGCTGCCCGGGGCGTTCGCATTCCTGAGTATGTGTGCCGGTTACGCGGCGGCCTTCTCGGCCGAACCCTCGATCGCCGGCTGCTCAGCTTGCGCGTTCGTCGAGATCGGAATCGACCGCGGCTTCTTGGCCTCAGGGATCTCGCGCACGAGGTCGACGTGGAGCAGGCCGTTCTCGAGGCTGGCGTTCTTCACCACCACGTGGTCGGCGAGCTGGAACGAGCGCTCGAAGGCGCGGGCGGCGATGCCGCGATACAGCAACTCGCTCTTCTTGCCGTTCTCGTTGGCGGCCTTCTCGCCCTTGATCGTCAGCGTGTTTTCCTTCGCGACGAGGGAGAGCTCATCCTTGCCAAAGCCGGAGACGGCGACGGTGATGCGGTAGGCGTTCTCACCGGTGCGCTCGATATTGTAGGGCGGATAGCCGGGGGTGGGATCGCTGGTGGCCTGGTCGAGCAGCGAGAACAGACGGTCGAAACCGACGGTGGAACGATAGAAGGGGGTGAGGTCGTAGGTACGCATGGTCAAAGTCCTCCATTGAGCGACTGTTGGCTAACCCGCCCGCCATCGGGCCGGGCTGTCGTGCAGCCTGACGCGGCCTGCACGGCCTCGATATGGGTCGGACGTTTCGACGTTCAAGGGCGTCCGAGACCTGCTCTTTTTGCCGTTCCACCCCTTGATTCCCACTGCCTTTCACCTATTCGATGGGCGCCTCATGACGCTCGTCTCGATTCCCGCCAATCCCGTCCCCGAAAACGCCACCGCCGGCACCATCAAGACTCCCGATGGCGCCGAGCTGCGCTTTGCGCGCTGGGCCCCGCCGGCCGGGCGCAAGGGCACGGTGTGCGTGTTCACCGGCCGCAGCGAGATGATCGAGAAGTATTTCGAGACGGTGCGCGACCTGCGCGACCGCGGCTTTGCGGTCGCGATCATCGACTGGCGCGGCCAGGGCCATTCGTCGCGGCGCCTGCGCGATTCCCGCAAGGGCTATGTGCGCTCGTTCTCCGACTACGAACTCGACGTCGAGACCTTCGTCACCCAGGTCGTGCTGCCGGATTGTCCGCCGCCTTATTTCGCGCTGGCGCATTCGATGGGCGGCACCGTGCTGCTGCGGCTCGCGCATGCCGGCAAGCGCTGGTTCGATCGCGTCGTACTGTCGGCGCCGATGATCGATCTGCCGGACAGCCGCACCGCGCTGCCGGCTCGGCTGCTGCTGCGGGCCATGCGCATCGCCGGGCAGGGCGGCCGCTACGTGCCGGGCGGAAACGACGAGATCAGCGGGCTGGCGCCGTTCGTCAACAATCCGCTGACCTCTGATCCCGTCCGCTATGCCCGCAACGCCGCGATCCTCGAGGAGGATCCGACGCTCGGCATCGCCTCGCCGACGGTGGCCTGGGCCGATTCCGCCTTCTCGGCGATGATGACCTTCCGCGGCATGACCTATCCCTCCCAGATCCGGCAGCCGATCCTGATGCTGGCGGCGTCCAGCGACACCGTGGTGTCGACCGCGGCGATCGAGGAGTTCGCCTATCATCTGCGCGCCGGCTCGCATCTCGTCATCGCCGGGGCCAAGCACGAGATCCTGCAGGAGCAGGACCGCTACCGCTCGCAGTTCTGGGCTGCGTTCGACGCCTTCGTGCCGGGCACGCCGCTGTTCGGGTGAGCGTGCTGCTGGACACTCCTGGGGCCGGCGAGCTAGCTAGACTCGACCTCTTCCTCGGAGCTTGGCTGCAGACGTGAGTGAACGGCGGAAAAATCAGCAGGCGCAGGCGCTGCAGGAAGCGATCCACGCGCTGCGCGCGCGGCAGTTCGCGCGCGCCGAGCAGATTGCCGCCTCGATCCTGCGCACAGCCAGGACTGATCGCGCCGCGCTGCTCGTCCAGGCCCATGCGTTGCTCGGCCAGCAGCGCGCGAGCGAGGCGATTGCGCCGCTGGAGAAGGCGGCGCTCCGCGGCAGCGATCCGGAGCTCGAGACGCTGCTCGGCGCCGCCTTGTGCGAATCCAGACGTGCCGCCGATGGCATCGCGCAACTGCGCAAGACCGCGGCGCGGCGGCCGCCTTTTCTGCCAGCGTTCCAGGAGCTGGCGGGGCGGCTTGCAAAGTCGGGACAGCTCGGTGAAGCCATCGCCGTGATCGAGGAGGCGCTGACGCTGTCACCCGACAGCGTCGACCTCCAGCTCGATCTCGGACGCCTCCGTCTCCAGGCCAATGACCGCGTCCGTGCCCGCACGCACCTGCTGGCAGCGCGCGAGGCAGCGCCGGGGCGGCCCGACATCCTGATCGAGCTCGCCTGGGTGCAGTTCCTCGACGGCGACTATGCAGAGGCCGCCGGTACCTACCGCCATGCGCTAGGCCTGCGGCCCGACGACACCCAGACCCGCGCCAATCTCGCGATGTGCCTCGCCGAGATGGGGGATCGCGATGGCGCGCAGGCGGCGCTGCGCACGGTGGTGCGCGGCCGGCCGCATCTGCTGACACGCGCGGCCTACACGCTCGCGGTCACCTCGCACGGCCGCTTCTTCTTCCGTCCGAGCGATGCCGCCAGATTCCTGCAGATCGACGGCGCTGCGACAGCTAAGCCCTGAACCGCTTGCGATAGACGCCGGTCTCGCGCTTCAGCGCGTCGCGCACCACGTGGATCTCGGCGATTTCCTCTTCGGTGAAGGCCGAGGTCTGCATCGCCCACGTCTGCCGCTTCACCGGAATGCATTGCGCGACCGGCGTACCCCTCGGGATCACGCCGCGAAACGCCGTGTCATGCCAGTGCGCCGGGAAGTGCACGAACGAGTCGTGAAAGCGGTCGCTGTCGACCAGTCCGGTCACGGTGGTGAAGGGCAGGTCGAAGCGGTTGATGGGATGCGTGAACAGCAATGCCCAGCCCTCCGGCGCCTCGATCGTCCAGAGATTGTGAAACTTGAGCAGGAAGCGGTCGGTCTCGAACAGCGGCGAGCCCGCGACCTGCGCGACGTCGTGGAAGCTGATCGGCGAGCGCGGAAAATCGATCGCGCCGCCCGGCGGCAGCTCGTTGTCCCAACTGATCCCGCCATCCTCGACCTTGAGGTCGCAGATCAGCGGAATGAGGAAGCCCGTCGTCATCGCGTCGATGAAGGGCGGGCAGCGCTTGACGGTCTGCTCCTCGGCCTGGTTGAGCGCGCTGAACGCGGTGGCCGGCATCGTCTTGATCCAGTCGGGAACGCCCATCGGCGCCGGCACCGGCTGCGGAATGAGGCGTTCGAGCTCCTTCGGACAGCGGAATTTCAGCGTGAGCGGTTCAGTCTCGGACATCGGCGCCGCGGCTCTCCTGTGGACGACGGCAGAGGTCTACGCCTTCGCCGCCGAAAGTCCAACAGGGCAGCCGCCGCTACTTGGTCGACAGCACCTCGCCGAACCGCTCCCACTGCTTGCCGGTGAAGCGCATGAACTGCACCTGCTCGACCGGCAGATGGTCGCTCTCGCTGGTGCTGACCTTGATGCCCGGCAGCAGCATCGGCAGCTCCAGGTCCTTGATCGACAGCGCCTGCCGCAAAATGTTCTCGCGCGACAGATCGTTGCCGGCCGCCTTCAGCACGTGCTCCAGCACCATGCCGTTGTTGTAGCCGTTGACGTAGTTGGAATCGCGGATGTCGCCGTCGGGCACGTATTTCGCCATGTAGTCGCGCCAGCCCTTGACGCCGGGATCGTCGGCCCAGGCCGGATCCAGCGGATCCTTCACATAGGCGGTCGAGATGATGCCTTTGCCGGCCTCGAGGCCCGCCGGCTCCATCACCGAGGACATCCACACCGACACGTTGGTCAGGAAGGTCATCGGCCGCCAGTTGATCTCGAAGGTCTTGCGGATCGCCTGCGCGGCGAATTTCGGCGTCGCGGCAATGATCAGCGCGTCGGCGCCGCTGGATTTCAATTTCACGATCTGCGAGTCGATGGTCGGCTCGGTAGCCTCGTAGCTCGCGACGGTCACGGCCGTGTCGAAGCGCTCGCCGAGCACGTCCTTCAGCCCGGTGAGATAGTCGCGGCCGAAATCGTCGTTCTGCGCGAGGATGGCGAAGGTCGCATCCGGCTTCTGCTGCAGCGCGTAGCGCGCATACATCCGCGCCTCGTTGCGGAACGGCGCCATCACGCCCATTACGGCCTGCGGAAACTGCGCGGCATCGCCGAACTTCGAGGCGCCCGAGGCGACGAACAGCTGCGGCACCTTCTTGCCCTGTAGGTACCTGGCGATCGCGGTGTTGTGCGCGGTGCCCATGGTCGAGAAGATGAACGACACCTCGTCGCTCTCGACCAGCCGTCGCGTCTGCTCCACGGTCTTGGGCGGCACGTAGCTGTCGTCCAGCGAGATCAGGTTGACCTTCCGGCCGTTGATGCCGCCGCGGTCGTTGACCATCTTGAAGTAGGCCACCTCGCCTTTGCCGAGGATGCCGAAGGCGGACACCGGCCCGCTATAGGGCATGGTCTGTCCAATGCGGATCTCGCTGGCGGTGATGCCCGGCTGATCCTCCGCCCGAGCGGGTACGGCGAGGACGGACGCGACGACGAACAATCCTGCCGCTGCGATGGCGCTTCGCATGGATACCTCCCTGATGGGCCGCGCTGCCGGCGGCGTTTTGGCGTTGAGCATAGGGGGATGGCGGAGGCTGTGCAATTAAAATATATTTTTTTGATGAAAGTATACTTTTAGGCTCTGCTAGTGTGAATCGATTGTCCCGCGAGAATGAGTCGATGTCCGGCAGCGCCACCCAGACCGTCTACGAGCAGTTGCGTGCCAGCCTGCTCGCCGGCCTCTATCGTCCGGAGGAGAAGCTGAAGATCAGCGAGCTCGGATCAGCCTTCTCGGTCAGCACCGGGGCGATCCGCGAGGCGTTGGCGCGGCTCACGGCGGAAGGGCTGGTGACGGCGACGCCGCAGCGCGGCTTCCGCGTCGCGCCGGTCTCGGTGGCCGATCTGCGCGACCTGACCGACATGCGCGTCGAGATCGAGACCAAGTGCCTGCGCCGCGCCATCGCCAACGGTGATCTCGCCTGGGAGACCACGGTCGTTGCCGCGCATCACCGTCTGGCCGCGACGCCGATCGCGGCCCATGACGGCAGCTTCTCGCCGGCCTGGATGCTGGCGCATGCCGATTTCCATGCCGCGTTGGCCCAGGCCTGCGGCAGCGCCTGGATGATGCGGGTGCGTGATCTCCTGTTTGCGCATAACGAGCGCTATCTCGATCTCGCCCGCAAGACCGATCGTGGTAACCGCGATGCCGCGCGCGAGCATCGCGAACTGATGGAGGCGGTGCTGGCGCGCGACACCGAGCGCGCGGTGACGCTCATGACGGCGCATCTCGACAAGACCCGGGACACGATCGAGGCGGCGCTGCTCGCAGCGACGGCGATGAATGAGGCGAGATAGGATCGAGTCAGGACGCCGACCGCGAACGTCTTCGACGCGATATGTCCCGAGCCGGACGTCATCAACCGGATGACGGGATATGGCCTGGCGGCTACGGCCACGTCATTCGAGGTGTCGATATACTTTCGCTGGGAAACACCGGATTCTCGTTCTCTCGCCGCGCGTACACGAGATCGCTCTGGCGACACAGCCATCGTGCCCCACGCGTGTAGCGGTCCACCCTTGTCGTCGACATTGTGATCCGTTCAGCGCGAGCAGTTACGAAGATTCAACTTTTTCGAGCGCCGGCGCTCTCCTCACCTCGATGCAAATCCAAATCGGCCATCAGTGTTAAGCGGGCTTCATGCCGGGCTTGCTGTGCATTCAAGGATGCATTCACCACGCGCCGATCTCTCCAAGTTTGGAAACGCCCCGGTAACGCACCGTCCCTCTAGTGACGTCCACTAACGACATTCAGGAGGAGGCATTGATGATTATGATGATTGCGCGGAAGCTGGTTGGTCCCCATGCGCTCAATTCCGGATTCGGTCTGGTGACCATGTTCTCGTTGATGGGCGTGGTCGCTTCTCTCGTGCTGGTCCAGCACGGAGTGAATGTCAGCCCGCCCGCGATGTTCTGATCGGGCAGAAGAAGGTAGCTCGCTCCATCCACCTCTGCCCGCGTAAGGCACGCTATGGCGCCAGCCTGCGCCCCATCGCCGCCCGGGAGTATGGGTCCCGGGTCGGCGCACGGACGTCGCTGTCGCGCTCAGTGAGTTGTAGGGACCGGAGCTCATGGACCTCCGTCCCAACCCCTGCCCGCAACCGGGAGGGGAGGGACCGCTCTCGCCGCAAGAGATCAGTCCCACGAGGCCCGTGGCTTCGTCGTGACGAAGGTGCGCAGCCTCACATCCTCACAGCGTCTTCAGATATTCGATGAGGTCCCAGCGCTCGTCCTCCGAGAACGCACCGCCAATGATGCCGTTCGGATAGTCCTTGTTGGGCTTCGTCGGACCTTCGAAGGAATGGCCGAGCGTGCTGTTGCCCTTGATCGGCTTGCCGCTGGAATCCTTGGCCATGAACAGCGTCTGTCCGACCTTGCACGCGCTCTCGCCGCCCTTCGGCACGGCGAAGCCGACCGGCTTCGGGTCATAGTCGCGCGCGCCCTGGCAGAACGAGGTCGGCCGCTCGGCGGCCGGCGTCAGCAGCCAGTACAGCGACGGTACTGAGCCGTTGTGCAGATAGGGCGCAGTCGACCAGACGCCGTTGAGCGGGCGGGCGCGATAGGACTTGCCGGCCGGGTTGGGACAGTTCTTGCGGTCGCCCCACAGCGCGGCGCGCTCGGCCTCGCCGATGTTGCGGTCCTCCATCCATTTGTCGCTCGCCTTCTGCACGACGGCCATCAGCGCCAGCGCGTAGGGCATGTCGGTGGTCGAGCCCTGCGGCAGGTTGCAGCCCTTCAGATCCTTGGCCGGATCGACCTCGAGGAATCCTGCCACCTTGACCTTGCGGTTGGCGAGAATGCTCGCCTGTCCGGGGTCGGTCTGCATCGCGTCGACCGGCTTCTGCACGAGGTCGAGGATCGGACCCTTGGCATTCCAGCCCTTGCTCTCCCAATCCTCGGCGGGCTTGATCTTCCAGAAGCTCTTGTCCGGATAGGTCTTGTCGAACACGGGGTCGGCGACCGGCCCGAGATGGCACTCGACGCAAACAGCGGCATAGAGCTTCCGGCCGCGTTCGACGCGTGCCGGATCGATCTTCCAGGCGTCGTCGCCTGCGAACAGCTTCTCCGGCCATTTCGGCGAGGTCAGCCCGCCGAACGCGGGCGTCGTCGTCGCGAACGGATCGGGACCGCGCAGCATGTTCTCGATGTAGAGCAGGTTATCGATCGCCATCGACGACCGCCACAGCCTGTCACTCGCGGTCTCCGGCGAGAAGTTGATCTGTGCGGAGACGCCGAGCGCCTCGCCGGCATTGCGGATCAGGGGCTGTGCGATCGATCCGTCATATTGCGCCCAGGAGAACCACGGCACGGTCCAGATCGGCGGATAGGACACCGGCGCGTCGATGGCCTCCTGGTTGCCGAGCATGTTCGGCAGCCCGCTCGATGCCATGTCGAGATAGAACACCTGGTTGCCGATGCGGTTGAGGGCATCGAGCCGGCCGAAGCCTTCCTCCGTTTCGGTCTGGCCCTTGGCCTCGATCGTGGTCTTGTAGTTCTTGGCCTGCATGTTGAGCGCGAAATCGGTCGCGGCCTTCAAGCCCTTCTTCAGGGTCTCGCGATCGGCGTCGGAGGCGTTCGGCCCGAGCACGCGATCGGCAAAGCGGGAGAAGCGGCCGGGCACGTATTGCGTGAAGATCATCGCAAAGCCCATGGCTTCTTCCAGCTTGCGTAGGTCGGCCATCCCGGGGCCGCCGTCGAAGCGCACGCTGACGCCCTTGTAGTGGATGCTGCCGGCGTGGCACGCCGCGCAGGTCAGGCCGATCTTGTCGGACTGCGCGGCGCCGGTGGCGGGATCGGTCGCGCCAGTGAGCCGGGCAAAGCCGACTGGCAGGCCGCCTTCGTTGCCGGCCGGGGTCGGCTTCAGGCCGGACGGCAGCGGCGCTGCCGGCTCGGTCTTGGCAGCCGTGGCGGCGTAGCCGAACGGCCGGAGCGCGTTGGGGTCGCCGTCGACGCTCTTCGGGCTCGGGATGAAGCCGAAACGTTCGAGATAGGCGCTGTCGGAGATCAGGCCGGGCGAGCCGAACGGCGTCAGATAAGGCTGCTCCATCGCCATGAACCAGGCGTAGGGAATCGGAAAGGTCGCGGTGCCCTGCGTCACGTGGTGAAACCAGTGCCGGTCCTGCGTGGTCCAGCCCTGATCGAGCCAATAGGCCGCCCTGGTCGGCTCGGTCTCGGGCAAAGCGGGCGGAATGAACGCCGCGGCCTTCTTCGGCAGAACCTTGCCGAGCTTGTCGCTGACGGCGTCGGGCGCGGCCACCCAGGCGAGCAACACGGCGGCGCCGGCCAGCACTGCCGTGCCGACGAGTGCCTTGCCGATGCGCCAGACGATGTTCGCGGGCTTGGGCTTGGCTGTCAGCCGTGCGGCGATACGCTGCGGCAGGCGGCGGTCGACGAACAGCGTGCGGACCTCGGCAACGGACAGATAGCGGCCGTCGCCCTCGCCCTTGCCGAGGATGTTCAGCAGCACTGGCCATTCGCCCTGCATCAGAATGGGGAAGTACCAGCGCGCCCGATCGCCGTCGCGCGTCAGATTGGCCTTCATGAAGGTCTGGATCTGCGCCTCGTTGAGGCCGCGCTCGGTGCCCCCATTGGGATCGGGATAGTCGCTGCCGAAGCTCGCGAACCGGTCGATCTCCTCGGGATGGACCTTGGCCTCGGCGTCGAGGATGCGCGATCCGCCGCCATGCTTGTCGAGCGGACCGTTGCGCAACTGGTCGAGATCGGCGCCGGACCACAGGCTCTTCAGGAGCCGCAGCGGCGACAGGCCGTTCGCGATCAGGGCGACGCCGAAGGTCTCGATGCCGACAAGCCGTTTCTTGAAGCCGGTCTCGCCGCTCGCCGCCTCGACCCGGTCGCCGATGGTCTTCAGGGGGACGCTGTGGCCGTCGACGAAACCGCCGGCGACGAGCGCGCGCAGGAAGGGACACGGGTTATCGGACGAGACCGGAAGCTGTCCGGGCAGGGCGTCACGGACGCGGGCGCTGTCTTCTTGCATCGAAGAACATCCTTGGAAAGCACCTGAGTGATGAAAACGAAATCACGCCAACAAACGAGGGCGGCGCCGAATTGCGCCGAGGAACGGGCGGAGCCCCGCCATCTGAACGTTACAATGCAATCGTCAATGATTGGCGTAACCCGCCCAAGTGTCAACCTCAAGTCGCGATCGCGCTACTCGCCCGCGAATTTCGCCTTGGTGTCCACCAGGGTGAGCTTGGTCAGCGGCACGCCGGCCCTGGTGAGGCCGTCGCGATAATGCGCGATGTCGGCCGGATTGCGCCAGCGGATGTTGCTCAGGAGGCGCTCGATCGTCATCCACGGATGCTGGCTCAAAAGCGCCGCGACGGCCTCGCCGGCTTCGACCGAGCGTCCGAGCTGCGCCAACGCGGCGGCGCGGATGGCGAGGCACTGCAGATGGTTCGGGTTCTGATAGTGCGACTCCCGCGCCCAGGACAGCGAGGCGTCGTACTGGCCGAGCATGTAGTGGCTGAACGCGCTCAGCACCGACCATTGATAGCGCGGATCGCTGTTGCCACGCTGGGCCGCGACCGAGAACAGCTCGATCGCCTGGCGGTGCTCGCCGGCGACGAGATGGCAGACGCCGAGCACGCCGCGCGCACCCATGTCGTAGGGATTGAGCTGCAGCGACTTGCGTGCCGCTTCCATCCCGGCTTCCACCCGACCCTGCATGGCATGGACATAGGCCAGCAGCGAATACGAGAAGGACGAGCGGGAATCGAGCCGGACGCCGGCCTCGGCGAGCGCCATTGCCTCGTCCCACAGCTCCCGCGAATTCCTGATCCAGCCGAAATGGATGCCCTGCAGCAGGATGGTGCCGAGATAGGTGTGGGCGATGGCGAGACCGGGGTCGATCCTGATCGCCTCGCGGAACAGCGAAATCGAGCTCTCGTAGTCGGCCTTGGTCGGCTGGTAGTAGTGCGACAGCCCGCGCAGGAAGCGGTCCCACGCCGTGAGGTCGGTGGTCTTGGACCGCACCGGCACCGCCGCCTCGGCACGGTAGATCTCGGGGATCAGCGCGGTGCACAGATTGGCGGTAATGTCGTCCTGCACGGCGAACAGGTCGCCGATGTCGCGGTCGTAGCGGCCGGCCCACAGCTGCTCGCCGTTCTCCGGCGCGACCAGCTCGGCGGTCACCCTGATCTTGTCGCCGGAGCGGCGCACCGAGCCCTGGATCAGATAGGTCGCATCGATCTCGCGCGCGATCAGGCGGGCGCTCATGCCGGCATGCTTGAAGGCGAAGGTGGAGTTGCGGCTGAGCACGCGGAAGAAGGACTGCAGCGACAGCGCGTGGATGAGGTCTTCCGCCAGGCCGTCCGAGAAATATTCGTCGGTCTCGCCGCTGAGATTGGCGAACGGCAGCACGCCGACGATGGCGGTCCGGTATTGCGCCGGCAGGGTCGTGGCGGACCGCTGCTCGCGGCTCTTCTCCGGCGAGGACGGATCCCAGGTCCAGACGTTGATGGTGTCTTCGATGTTCTTGAAGCGGAACGGCCCGCGGTCGACGAAGGTGACCGTGAGGTGCTTGCTGGCTTCCTGGTAGGCCTTGTGGGAGACGGCAATTCCGCCGGGCGGTGCTGCGGCTTCAAGTCGCACAGCAGTGTTGACGCCGTCGCCGAATACCTCGTCCTCGTCGAAGATGACGTCGCCCATGTTGAGGCCGAGGCGAAACTGCATCACCCGGTCGGCCGGCAAATGAGCATTGCGCTCGGCCATCAGCTTCTGCACCTCGACCGAGGCCGCGATGGCGCCGACGACGCTCGGAAATTCCAGGAGAAATCCGTCCCCTGTGTATTTCACGATGCGGCCGCCGTGATTGAGGATGATCGGGTGGATGGCGCCGCGATGCGCCTTGAACGCGGCATGGGTTCCCGCCTCGTCGGCGCCCATCATCCGCGAGTAACCGACCACATCGGCACAGACAATCGCGGCCAGCCGTCTCTCCATTCCGTCTTTGCTCCTACTCAGGGCGATACCACGGCAACAGCAGTCGAATCCAATCAATTTGCGGAAGCAATGTGTAGGCCATGTGGCGGGCCGACGACATGCGGCCCGATTGGCTCACGTCAGCCCGGCCCTGATCAGTCCGTCGCGGTAGTGGTCGATGTCGTCCCGGCGTTTCCACCGGATGTTCTTGATGTGGCGATCCAGCGTGAGCCAGGGATATTGCGCGCGCAGCGCGTCGACGGCGTCGCTCGCCTGGTCCGTCGCACCAAGTTGCGCCAGGGTTGCCGCGCGGATCGTCAGCGCCTGCAGATGGTTCGGGTAGAGAAACAGCTCCTCGCGGGCCCACGACAACGCGGCCTCATAACGGCCGAGCAGGTAGTGGCTGTAGGCGTTCAGCGCCGGCCATTGATAGCGCGGATCGCTGTTGCCGCGCTGGGCCGCGATCGAGAACAGATCGATGGCCTGCTGGTGCTCGCCGTTGACCATGTGGCAGAGCCCGAGCACGCCGCGCGCGCCCATGTCGTAGGCATTGAGCTCGGTCGCCTTGCGCGCCGCCTTCATGCCGTCCTCATGGGCGCCCTGCATGGCCTGCACGAAGGCCAGGATCGCATAGGCGAAGGAGGAGCGCGCGTCGAGCCGCACGCTGTCCAGCGCCAGGTTCTTCGCCTCGTCCCAGAGCTCGCGCGAGCCCTTGATCCAGCCGAAATTGATGCCCTGCATCAGAATGGTCGCGAGATAAGCGTGCGCGAGGCCGAGCGTGGGATCGAGCGCAATGGCTTGCCGAAACAGCGAGATGGAGATCTCGTAGTCGGCCTTGGTCGGTCGGTAGTAGTGCGACAGACCGCGCAGGAAGCGGTCCCAGGCGGTCGGGTCGGTCGCCGGCGCACGGACCGGAATCGAGGCTTCGACACGATAGATCTCCGGCATCAGCGCCGCGCACAGGCTGGTGGTGATCTCGTCCTGCATCGCGAACAGATCACCGACGTCGCCGTCATAGCGACCGGTCCACAATTGAGCGCCGGTCTCGGGCGCGATCAGCTCCGCCGTCACGCGGAGCTTGTGACCAGAGCGCCGCACCGTTCCCTGAATCAGGTAGGTCGCATCGATCTCGCGTGCGACCAGGCGGGGATTGAGGCCGCGGTCCCTGAAGCGAAACGTCGAGGTGCGGCTCAGGACACGGAAGAACGATTGCAGCGACAGCGCATGGATCAGGTCGTCCGCGAGCCCGTCGGCGAGATACTCGTCGGCGCCGTCGGAGAGGTTGACGAATGGCAGCACGCCGACGATCGCCGTGCGATATTGCGGCGGCAGGCCGGTGACGCTCGTCCCGGCCCGGATCGCCGCCTCGCTGCCGGGCTCCCATGTCCACGCCTGCACCGGCTCCTGCAGGTTCTTGAACTGGAAGCTTCCGGCGCTAGTCAGCTCGATGGGGAGTTGCGGGCCGGCCTCCTCATACGCCTTGGCCGAGACAGCAACACCGCCCGGGACGGCGATCGATTCGAGATTGATGGCGACATTGATGCCGTCGCCGAAGGCCTCGCCGTCGTCGATCGTGAACTCACCCTTATGAATTCCGAGCCGGAAGCGCATGTTGCGGTCGGCCGGCAGATCGGCGTTGCGCTCCGCCATCAGGGACTGCATCTCGACCCCGAACTGGATGGCGCTGGCGGCGTTGGCGAATTCCAGCAAAAAGCCATCGCCGGTGTGTTTGACGATGCGGCCGGCGTGATTGAGAATGATCGGGTGGATGGCGCCGCGATGAGCCTTGAAGGCGGCGTGCGTGCCGTCTTCGTCGATTCCCATCATGCGTGAATAGCCGGCGACGTCGGCGCAAAGGATGGCAGCGAGGCGTCTTTCCATCACATCGTGCTCCCGCCTCGCGCATACCACGACCGAGGCGGCCGAATCCAACGCTTTTCCGGACCCTATCGCGGCACCTTTGCCATGCGGCCCCGCGCCGGCCTCTGCGGTGCGAGACAGCAATGCCGAGGCCAGGTAGATGATTAGACCGGTATCGTTAGGAAATGTTCAATCATGCTCGGCATTCACGATCTGCCTTTGTTTCTCGTCTCCGGGCTGCTGCTCAACGTCACGCCGGGTCCCGACACCGCCTACATCGTTGGCCGCAGCGCGCAGATCGGCTGGCGCGGCGGGGCCGCTGCCGCTTTCGGCATCAGCACGGGGTGCCTCGTTCACGTGTTCGGAAGCGCGATCGGGCTGTCGGCGCTGCTCACGGCCTCCGCCGCGGCCTTCGCGGCGGTGAAATGGGCCGGTGCGGCCTATCTGGTCTATCTCGGCATCACGCAGCTTCTGGCGCGACGGCCGGACACCGCCAGGGCCAGTGATGCGACGTCGATGCCGGCGGTGACGCTCCGCCAGGTGTTCTGGCAGGGCGCGCTCACCAACATTCTCAATCCGAAGGTCGCGATGTTCTTTCTCGCCTTCCTGCCGCAATTCGTCGCAGCCGATGCGCCGCACAAGGCGCTCGCCTTCCTGCTGCTCGGCACGATCTTCATCGTCAACAGCACGATCTGGTGCCTCGGCGTCGCCGTCGTCGCGGCCCGGGCTGCGCGCCGCGTGCGCGGCTCGTCCGCCGCGCTGCTCTGGCTCAACCGCGCGATCGGCGGGCTGCTGATCTATCTCGGCATCCGGATCGCGATGCTCGAGGCGCGCTGACCTACCAGAGCAACTCGACGACCGCCGTGCCGGCGAGATACAGGCCGAGCAGGATCATGGCGATCAGGAACACACGGCGGAACGCTTCGGCCGGCAGTCGGGATCGCGCCGCCTGGCCCGCGAACATGCCGACAAAGGCGCAGGCCATGGCGACCGCGCCGGGCAGGGCGGTGGCCGTGCTGAGCAGGCCGGAGCTCGTCAGGTTGAACGCCAACGTGACGGTGGCGACCGTGAAGAACACGCCGAGCGCCTGGACCAGCTCGTCCTTCTCCAGCCCGATCGCCTGCATGTACGGCACCGAGGGCACGACCTGCACGCCGGTGGCGGCCGAGATCAGCCCGGTGACGAGGCCGACGATGCCGCCGACCCATTTCTCGTGCGGGGGCGCGACCTTGAAGGCGAACTTGGTGAGGCCGAGCAGGGCATAGAGCATCAGCAGCACGCCGAGCGCGACGTTGCCCCAGCGCGTCGAGGCATGGCTGAGCGCGCCGGCGTTGAGGCAGATACCGATCGCGGTGCCCAGCATCAGCGGCCAGAGGCGCCTGGCGATATCGCGCAGATAAGGGCCGGCGAAGGTCTGCCAGATGTTGGTGATCACTGCCGGCACGATGACGATGGCGAGCGCCCGGCCGGGCGGCATGGCGACCGCGAGCAGCCCGACCGAGATGGTCGGCAGGCCGAGGCCGAGCGCGCCCTTAACGAAGCCGGCCAAGGTGAGCGCCAGGGCGATGAAGATGAGGATGGGGTCGATCATGGTCGTCACATTGACCAGACCGCGCTGGCGGCACAATGTGGAGGTTACGGAGCAAGCCTTCGTCCAGGACTGAGGCAGGATGACCATGCGTTTCGATCTGGTCGATCTCAGGCTTTTCATTGCCGTGGCCGAGGCCCGCAGCATCACCGGCGGCGCCGACCGGGCGCATCTGGCGCTGGCCTCGGCGAGCGCGCGGATCAAGGGTCTGGAGGACGCGTTCGGCGTCGAGCTGTTCAAGCGCGGCCGGCGTGGCGTGGATCTGACCGCGGCGGGCGAGAGCCTGCTCGACCACGCCCGCATCATCATGGCCAATGTCGAGGCCATGCAAGGCGAGCTTTCGGGCTTCGCGTCCGGCCGCCGCGCCAATGTGCAGCTGCTCGCCAACACGGTCGGCCTCGCCGAGCATCTGCCCAAGGCGCTGGCCGCCTTCCTGCGCGAGCATCCCGACATCAACGTCGACGTCGAGGAGCGCGAAAGCACCGAGATCGCCGAGGCGATCGCGTCCGGCAGAGCGGATCTCGGCTTTGCGGCGGAGCATGCGTTGCCCGAGACGATCGAGCGCTTCGCCTTCGGCGAGGACCGGCTGATCCTGGTCGCCGGGCGGCGCAGCCCGTTCGCAGCCCGCCGGCAGATCGACTTCAGCGAGACCGCGGGGGAGGATTTCATCGGCCTCACGCAGGGGACGGCGCTCAACGTCCATATCGGCCGGCACGCCGCGCGGCTCGGCATCCGCCAGCACGTGCGGGCCAGGCTGCGCGATTTCGACGCGATCTGCCAGATGGTGGCGGCCGGGATCGGCATTGCCGTCGTGCCGGAAGCGGCGGCGCGGCGTTGCGCGCGGTCGATGCCGATCAGCCTCGTCGCGCTGCGCGATGCCTGGGCCGATCGCCGGCTCGTGATCTGCGCCCGCAGCTTCAAGGCGCTGCCGCGTCCCGCGAAGCTGCTCGTCGAGCATTTGCGCCGGGCCGCTGCATGAGGTGTCCGACGACAGGCCGGACGTCTCCGTTCAGCTCGAGGCGGAGCCAGGCCGGTGGAGGCGGGCTCAGCCCGCTGCCAGCCGCTTCAGCGCCGCTTCATGGACGCGCTTGTCGCCGGCGGCGACGATCCGGCCGCCGTTCTGCGCCGGGCCGCCTTCCCAATCGGTGACGATGCCGCCGGCGCCGTTGATGATCGGGATCAGGGCGGCGATGTCGTAGGGCTTGAGCTCGGTCTCGATGACGAGATCGAGATGGCCGGCGGCCAGCATGCAATAGGAGTAGCAGTCGCCGCCATAGCGCGACAGCCGGGTCTCGGCCTCGACCCGGCCAAAGGTGGCGCGATCGGCCTCGTTCATCAACAATGGGCTCGTCGTATAGCACACCGCGTCCGCGAGACGCTCGCAGCGCCGGACCGAGAGCCGGCGCTCGCCCCCGCCGTTCTTGTAGTTGGCGGAGCCGTTGTCGCCGGCGAAGCGCTCGCCGATGAAAGGCTGGTGCATCATGCCGAACACCGGCGTGCCCTTGTGCAGCAACGCGATCAGCGTGCCCCAGGTCGGAAAACCGGCGATGAAGGACTTCGTGCCGTCGATCGGATCGAGCACCCAGACGTAATCGGCGTCCTCGCGCTCATTGCCGAACTCCTCGCCGACGATGCCGTGCTGAGGAAAGTTCGCCTTGATCAGGCGGCGCATCACCGCCTCGGCGGCGCGGTCGGCCTCCGTCACCGGATCGAAATCGTGCCGGCTGCTCTTGTTGTCGACCAGCAGCGAGGTCCGGAAGAACGGCAGGATGGTTTCGCCCGACGCGGTCGCCAGACGACCGATGAAGGCGGAGAAATCGATGACCGTCACAACGCGTCCTTGGGTGAGGGAATCGGGTGGCAATGAGCGGCTATGCCTAGCTCAAAGCGGTCCGGCGTGCATCCGGATATGGAACGCTGGCGTGGCATCTTGGATACCGTTTGGTGTCCGGCCCGCTGGCCGGGCGCGATTGATCCGTCGCTGGCCTCTCATGTGAAAGTGAAAGTGAAACCCGCGGTCCCTCTCGGGTCGTTTGGAATCTCCAATCAAGCCATTGACATCTATGATGAAAAGGAGAGGGCTGGGTCGCGCTGAACGCAACCCGGCCTATGTTTTTTTGCATGGAGAAGGGCGGAAAAACCCTTGCGCTTTGTGCAGCGCGATTGCATATTGTTGCGGTGCGGTAGCGCTTCGCGTTATCGCTGCCCTCCTTGGGCGTTTCCTCCCTAGACTTGGGCCGCTTGTCATTCAAGCGGCCCTTTTTTTTGTGCCGACGCCACCCGCCGAAATCCCTCGTACCGAAAGCGCAGCCGCTCTATTCCGCCGCCGCCTGGAACGGCCCGAGGTCGCCGAGCGGCACCGTCGCCAGCACCTCGGCGAGCACGGCGAGATCGGAAGCGACCTGCGCGAAACGCGGTCCGCGCTCCCTGCGGCGCTCGTCCATGTAGACCGCGCGATTGAGCTCGATCTGGATCGCATGCAGGCCCGTGGCCGGATTGCCGTAATGCTCGGTGATGAAGCCGCCGGCATAGGGCTTGTTGCGGCCGACGGAATAGCCGAGCCGGCCGAGCACGTCCTCGACCAGGTCCGGCAGCAGCGACGCGCAGCTCGTGCCGTAGCGGTCGCCAATCACCATGTCGGGCCGGCGCGGCTCGTCGCGCGAGACGCCGACCGACGGCATCGAATGACAGTCGACCAGGACGACCGTGCCGAACTGCTGGTGCACGCGGTTGATCAGCCGGCGCAGCGCGCGGTGATACGGCTTGTACAGCGTCTCGATGCGGTGCAGCGCCTCGTCGACGCTCAGCCGGTCGCGATAGATCTCCTGGCCGTCGCCGACCACGCGCGGGATCGTGCCGAGGCCGCCGGCCACCCGCATCGAGCGGGTGTTGGCAAAGCTCGGCAGCCGCCCGGTGAACATCCGCGGATCGAGCTCATAGGGCTCGCGATTGACGTCGACATAGCAGCGCGGGAAATGCACCCGGACCACCGGAAACCCGCGCGACAGGAGGTCGCCGATCAATTCGTCCATGAACGAATCTTCGGAGCGCCTGAGCGACGGCAGATCGATGCGCGAGGCCTGGAGGAAATCGTCGGGGTAGGCCGATCCGGAGTGAGGGGAATTGAAGATGATGGGCGCGCGCCATTCGGTCGGCTCCATGATCTCGAACGGCGGCAATTCGCCATCAAAGTCCGTCATCTCTGGGCGCCGTCCCCTTGGTCACGTGCGTCGATGTCACGTCCGTTGATGCGCCGGTATCCTCCGGCCGATTCGCGCTGGACAACGCAGGCACTGCTCTTGCCAACGCACATCTTCGATAATCCGAGCCGTTCTGCCAAGCGAAAAGCAATGAAAAAGTTCACCCGCCGTTTGGAACAACTCTGAGCTGGCGTGCTGTTTCGGTCGAAGACCGCACCTTCAGCCCTCAAATTGCCTTGCCGATGTCGGATCAAAAGGCGCAATCTTTCACCCGAAATTTACCGCCCGTCAGGCTTAGTGGCGGCAACGCTCCGCCTCTCACCCGGACCAGACAACCCCTCGCCATGCACAAAATCCTGCTCGCCGAAGACGACAACGACATGCGCCGCTTCCTGGTCAAGGCATTGGAAAATGCCGGGTTCCAGGTCTCGCCCCACGACAATGGCATGTCGGCCTACCAGCGGCTGCGCGAGGAGCCGTTCGAGATGCTGCTCACCGACATCGTGATGCCGGAGATGGACGGCATCGAGCTGGCGCGCCGCGCCTCCGAGCTCGATCCGGACATCAAGATCATGTTCATCACCGGCTTCGCCGCGGTCGCGCTGAACTCCGATTCGGAGGCGCCCAAGAACGCCAAGGTGCTGTCCAAGCCGGTGCACCTCCGCGAGCTCGTCAGCGAGGTCAACAAGATGCTGGCGGCCTGAGCCGCCGGGGACGGACGTCCGGAACTGGCGGATTATTCCCAATTTCGGCATTTTGCGTCCTTGCCTGCCTGCGTGGGAGCCGATATAGGGACGCCCACCCGAACGGACTTCTGGACTAGGGCACGTAGCTCAGCGGGAGAGCACTACCTTGACATGGTAGGGGTCACAGGTTCGATCCCTGTCGTGCCCACCATCGGCCGATCCGGCCGGTGACCCAACCTCGGTCCATTCCCCGACCTTCGAAGAACCAGGCACCGAGATCCAGGCGCTGACATTGTCGGCGCGTGCGATTTTCCGGTGCACGGAGGCGCACCTGCGCCGAACGCGAGGCCTGCAGAGCGGCATGCCGATGGACGGTCCGGTGCTGGCCGATTTGGCGAACTTGACGTTGTCGACATGATCAAAGGACATGGCTTCGCTGTCTCGCGGCGCGCTGTCGCGTCCGAGGCTTGCTGATCGATCGCCCTCTTCGAGAAGAGGGCGCGGGGAATGCCGGGCGCTGGCCGCACCCATGGCCCGCCTGCAGAAAAAAAGCAGGCGGCAGTCACCACAGGTTCAGCCGAGAACACCCGGCATTCCCCGCGCGATGGTTTTGACGGCTGCTTCGCGATCTCCCCGGTGCGCCGGGCTTTCTGGCCACCGTATCGCACAACGTGCTTGCGCACGTTGCGCTGGACATCAGCATCGGGATGCCAGGACCACGCGACTTGACCGTGCGCATCAACGTCGTTCGTCGGCGCGGCTCAGCCACGCTGCAACATCGACACGCCCACCGCATCCCGCCTCGACGTTCGTGACGACCGCGAAGCGCCCCTCTTGTGAGACGGGACGGACGAGAGGAAAGCACGATTTCTGGAAAAAAGAAACAGAAATCTTCTTGCTCGAATGGCCGGCGAGGGCGATGTGTTTGAACCGGCGCGCGAAATGAGTTTTTCGGCGCATGCGGTTGGGGCCGCAATCGACCTCGAGCCCGCGGGGATGAGCCGGCACATCGCGCCTCGTGCAGGCTGCTTGCGCGGCAGCGATTTGCCCGGCGGGCCGGGCCACTCGATCTTTCGCCGACGGGTCGTGAGTTCGAAGAGACTGGCCGACGGCCGAACGGACCATTCACCGCGCTGCCTTCAAACCATCGGCGACTTCATCGATCGATGGTCCTGAGGCCGAAAAGCAAGCAGGCTGACGAGAGCGAGCCCCCAAACGCCAACCCCACCGTAAAGCATCACCCATCCAAAGCCTTGGACAAGCGCCTGATGGACGAGCGACTCCGACAGCTCTGGAACGGAAACAAGACTTCCTGCGGCGATCCTCTCGGCGAAGAAGCGCAGATGCGCGGCGTCCAATGAATCCGGCAGCGCATTTTTGAGGTGTGCCAGCACGCCGCTGATCAAGATGAAACCCATCACCGCGATATTGATCGCCAGTGAGATCATCCGGGCGCTCATGTCGATGCCGGACGCCATACCGGCACGATCGCTCGAAACCGCACCCGTTGTCGTATTGGTAACAGGGGTGTTGGTCAGGCCGAGGCCGATCCCGGCGAACAGCGACCCGGGCAGCATCGTCAGCCAGCTTGCCTGCGCGGCGGCGCTACCAAATTTCATCAGAATGAAGCCCAGACCGATCATGAACAGGCCAACGGGAATGACGAAACCGGGCTGATAGCGTAGCGAAAGCCGCTCCGCCAGCGGCGGCACGACGAGCGTCGGAAGGGTGTAGGCAAGCAATGCGAGACCAGCAGAGACACTGTCGTAGCCGAGGCCCGCCTGAAACCAGATCGGCAAATAGATCATGAAGGGCCAGAAGCTGAAGTTCATCGCGGCCGAGCCGATGATTGCGCCGGAAAAAGCGCGGATGCGGAATACCGAGAAGTCGAACATCGGTCGCGGGCTGAACTTTTCGGCGATGATGAAAGCGATGAAGCTCGCGATCGCAACGCCAATGACTCCCAGGGCGGTCGGGCTGGTGAAGCCAAGATCCGGTCCCTGCGTGATGAAGAAAGCGAGACAGAAGACCGACAACGACAGTGTGATGATGCCCGCAACGTCGAGACTGCCGGCCTCAGAGTCCTTCGATTCCTGAACGCCGCTGAGGGTGAGCATCAGTGTCAGGATCGCAAACGCGACATGGACGAAGAACACCCACTCCCAGCTCGAGACCGCGACGATCGCGCCGCCGATGATCGGACCGAAGCCGAGACCAATGCCGAAGATGATCCCCCACCAGCCGAAGGCGATGGCGCGCTGCCGTCCTTCCTGGAATTGATGAGAAAGGATGGCGATCTGACAGATCAGCATCGCGCCGCCGCTCAGGCCCTGGAGAAATCGGGTACCGATCAGCACCGAGACGTTTTCGGTCACGCCGCAGACAAGCGACGTCACGCCGAACGCCGCGATAGAGACCATGAAGATGCGCTTGCGCCCATAGCGGTCGGCCAGCGTCCCAGTCGCCATCAGAACGGTCGTCACCGCGATCGTATAGGCGTTCATGATCCATTGGAGTTGCTTGAAATCGGCGCGCAGCACCTGCTCCAGCGTCGGCAGGATTGCGGGGATGCTGGAAATCTCCAGGCCGAACATGAGGGACGAGAGGCAGGCGGCGGCCAAGGCGATTGTACTTCGGCGTGTCAGTGCAGGGGTCATGATTCGGCCTTCCGACGTTGTGGTCGGCAATGGTGAAATCCAGCGGTGATGAGAGGCGGCGCAACTCGGTTCGCGTGTTGCGGTGGGACGCAACATAGTCGGGACTTGACCATTCCAGAACTGGATGGTTGGATATTTCAAAGACAGCAAATTTGGATAGATGGGATGACCATACTGGACGTAGATGCCGTCCAGGCCTTCGTGACGATCGCCGATCAGCAGAGCTTCACACGGGCGGCGGAGGTGCTTGGCACCACCCAGGGCGCGATCAGCGTAAAGCTGAAACGGCTTGAAGACCGGCTCGGCCAGAAACTGATCGAACGGACGCCGCGGTTGGTCCGGCTGTCGGCGCAGGGCGCGGTGTTCCTTGAATCGGCGCGCGACTTTCTTGCCGCCCATGACCGCGCCGTCGCGGGGCTATCCTCGACTCGTCGTCGGTTTGCGCTCGGCATTGCCAGCCATGTGGCGGGATCGGAGATTCCGACGCTGCTGGCGCGGTTGAACGCACACGACCCGGCGCTCACCATCGAAGTGCGGCTCGACAATTCGCGCAACCTGCTGGACGCTTTCGACCGTGGCGAAATCGATGCGGCGATTATCCGCAGGGAGGACGACCGGCGTGACGGCGAGGTGCTTGCGCCGGAACACTTCGGCTGGTTTGCATCTCCGGACTTCGTGCATCGAGCAGGCGAGCCGCTGCGTTTGGCCGCGTTGTCGCCATCCTGCGGAGTCCGTGACATCGCCACCCGCGCGCTCGACGCTGCGGGAATAGCCTGGACGGAGGTTTTCCTCGGCGGCGGTTCCTCCGTGGTGTCCGACGCGGTTTCGGCCGGCTTGGCCACCGCCGTATTCTCGTGCCGGCTCGCGCCGGCCGGCACGGTCGAGGTTAGCCGGCGGTTCGGACTGCCCTCGCTTCCCTCGTCCGAAATCATTCTTCTCTCGACACTCTCGGACGCCAAATCCCGCGAAGCGCTTAGAACCCTCGCGACTGCGTTTCGCGAGCACCGTCCACCCTCGGCGTAAATTTCGCTTGTCGTCGTCGATCACTCCCCGTCGAGTCGCCCAGGCCGACATCGGCGCTTTGCCCTGCGTGCGGATGACTGGAAGCCGTTCAGCAGACCGCTGACGTCAGACCACATCGATGGTGGGAAACCGCGCGTCGCCCGCGATGCAATCCCAGGCGAACAGGCGCGCGCGGTCGAGCCGGACCGCCGGTGCCATGGCGGAGGTTCGAGCCCTTGGTCAGCGGCCCGGCGGCCCAGGTGAAGCGTCCGCCGTCCAGGAGCAGCGCGTCGAGCGCCTTCGGCACGAACGCGGCCACATCAGCCTGCTGAGCCGGCGTCAGCCAATCCCATCCGAGCAACAGCGGGATGACGTTGCCGGCAAAGCCATGCACGGGTCCGAGAATGCGGTCCTTGGCGCCGCCATACAGATCATGGGTCCAGAGCGGGCCCTGCGGGGGTGTCCTCCAGCTCGGACAACAGCCGTGCCGCCTGCACCTCGAACAGGCGGCGCCAGCGCGACTCCTCGGTCATCCTGGCCATGTGGACCGCCGCGACCATCGACCCCGGCAGGCCCACATCAGCTCGCGGGTCGGTAGCTCGTTGTTCTTCTCGGCGTGCCAGTACACCAGGTCGGCGGGGCTCGACATCGGCGTGAGCCGCATGACGAGAAGGGCCGCGCCATCTCGCCACGGAGCAGCGAGCCAGCTGGCGCTTCAAGAGCCGCGACGACGATCACGTCCCATCCCGCGCTCGCGGCGTCTCCGCAACCCCGGGCAGCTCCGCCCCCGCGAGCGCTATCGCCAGAACACGCGGCCGGAGGCGGTCAAAATTGGACGCCGATCAGGGGGCAATTTTGGATGCCGATTGACAGGTCATCAGACCGAGTTGTCCGCGCGGCAAGTCGTTTCAAGTTGCCCCATCGGGTGGACATGAATCGAGCTAACATGTCCACTCGTGGACAATTGCTCGCTGAAGCCCGCGTCATGTTCTAAGACGATATCTTTGGACACATCGTCGATCGTGCGTATGAGCTCCTGGGCGTCCCGCCTCTCGTCGCCGCCGAAGACCCATGCCTGGAACCAAAAAGTGGCATTTTGCGCGGGCATCCCCATATTAGGTGGATGGCAAAATGGCAGAAATCGAGCACGCGGCAACCGCATAAGACGAAGGCTGAGCTCCGTGAGATGCTGACCGAGGCAGTCCGGAATACGGCGAGTTCGGGCCCGCGACCGAAGCGCCTGGCGAAACTCGACGGCGTTGCTGATGGGGCGGCGGCTTCCGTCGATTAGGCTTCTGCGTCCTGGCCTGGTTCGTTCAGTCCATACGAGCGAAGTCTTTCGAAATTTCGTGAAGGAGTTAGGATGCGCAAGTTTCCCGAGCCCGTCAACGCCGGGCCGTCTGGTCAACGTATTGCTTACTCGTAGCGCAGCGCTTCGATGGGATCGAGCCGAGCGGCCTTTCGCGCGGGGTAGTAGCCGAAGAATATGCCAACGGCTGCCGAGAACAGGAACCCGCCGGCAATCGCGGCCAGGGATATCGGCGCCGGCCAGCCTGTGAGGATGGAGATGGCGACGGACAACGCCGCGCCGATGACAATTCCCACGATGCCGCCGCTGACGCTGATGAAGATCGCCTCGGCAAGAAATTGTAGCAGGACGTGCAATCTTCGCGCGCCAATCGCCATCCGTAGTCCGATCTCCCGCGTTCGCTCCGTCACCGAGACGAGCAGGATGTTCATGATGCCGATGCCGCCGACCACAAGCGAGATGGACGCTACCGCGGCCAAGAGGAGCGCCATGATGCGGCTGCTTCCCTCCGCGGTCTGCGCAATCTGACTGAGGTTGCGCACGGAAAAATCGTTGATGGTGCCTGGGCGGATGCGGTGACGCCGCGCCAGGATTTCAGTAGCCTGATCGATGGCCGCCTGGATGCCGGCCTGATCCACCGCCTGCACGTAAATCTGATTCACATACCCGGTCATGCGCGGTTGAAGCCCATACGGATTCGGCGGCGTCGGATAAATCCAGTTGATCGCCGTTTGCTGCTGGCTTGGGGCGGCAACGCCGATAATCTTGCGCTCGGCGGTGGTGAACGGAACCATGATCAGATCGTCCTGGTCCTGCCCAAAAGATGTCTGTCCCTTGGTTTCGAGAATTCCGACCACCCGCAACGACACACCCTTGGCCTGCACCGTCGCCCCGATCGGATTCTGAGAGGTGCCGAAGAGTTGCCGGCGCACGGTCTCGCCGAGGACCGCAACCAGCGCCGAGCTTCGCTCGTCCTCCGGCGTGATCGCCCGCCCTGCGGCGATCTGCCAGTTCGTCATCGGAGGATAATTGGCGCTTACGCCCTGAATGCCGGTGGTCCAGTTCTGGTTCGCAAAGCGGATCAGCCCCGGCTGGCGAATGAGGTAGCTCACCGCCCCGGCGGCGGGTGCCTCCTGCCGGATCGCCCGGACGTCGGCAACGGTCAGCGTCGAAGCGCTTCCGGAGCCCCCCCGAGCGCCCCCGCTTGTGGCGGCGCCCGGCAGGATGACCACGAGGTTGGTCCCGAGCCTTGCGATCTCCTTTCGGACCGCCTCGTTCGCTCCCTGGCCGACGGACACCATGACAATCAATGCGGCGACGCCGATGAAGACTCCAAGCATTGTCAGCGCTGAACGCATCTTGTTGCGCCAGATCGCCTCGGCGGCCGCCGTCATCACCATCCAGGCAAAGGGCCATGATGCGACCGACATTGCGACGTAGGCCGACCGTTCCCTGGGCTGGACCAATTTGTCCGCCGTCCCGCTCGCCGGCTGCGGCGCCTTGGCGGGCTTTGTCTTCTTCACATCCGTGATGATCTGGCCGTCGCGCATGGTCAGCACGCGATCGGCAAAGGCCGCGACATCCGGCTCGTGGGTCACCACGATGATGGTGACGCCCTGTTCGCGATTGAGCGAGCTGAGCGTCTGCATGATCTCGTTGGAGTTGCGGGTATCGAGATTGCCGGTCGGCTCATCCGCCAACAGCAGGCTCGGCTGATTGATCAGGGCCCGCGCGATTGCCACCCGCTGCTGCTGCCCGCCCGACAACTGGCCCGGCGTGTTGCGTTCCCGGTCGCGCAGCCCGAGCTTGTCCAGAACCGCGCGGGCCCGCTCGAAGCGCGCGCTCGCATGGCTCTGGCCGGACATCGCGTACAGAAGCGGCAAGGCGACGTTGTCGATGGCGCTGGTGCGCGGCAATAGATTGAAGCTCTGGAATACGAACCCAAGCCGCTCGCTGCGAAGGCCGGCGAGATCCGGCTCCGCAAGCTGCGCGACGTCGATGCCGTCGAACCAGTAATGACCGGCGGTAGGCCGATCGAGGCAACCGAGGATCGACATCAGCGTCGACTTGCCCGATCCGGACGCGCCCATGATGGCGATGAACTCGCCATGTTCGACGATCAGGCTGACGTCCGAAAGCGCGCGAACGTCGATGTCGCCGACATGATATGTCCGCGACACTCCCTCAATCCTGATAACCGGCTCCGCCATGTGCCTTCAATCGTTGTAGCCGATGCGATCAGAGGCGGGGCCGCGGCACGCTGGAACGTGCTTTCGCTGAATTCCGTTGCTCCGCGACGATCACCCGGTCGTCGATCTTCAGGTCGCCCTGCACGATCTCCGTAAACTCGTCGTCGTCGAGCCCGACCATGACCTGAACCGGCACCGGCGATCCGTCCCGCAGCACCCAAACGCGCGCTTGTTTCGTGTCGCCAAGGGCGGTCCCGGTCGGGACATAACGCAACGCCCGGTTCGGAACTCGGAGCACGCCGCTGCGCCGATCGACGATGATCCTTGTCGCCGCCGTCAGGCCCGGCTTGAGCGCCAGATCAGGGTTGTTGACGCTCACGACGACATCGTAAGTGATGACGTTCTGCACGGTTTGCGGGGACTGGCGGACCTGGGTCACCGTTCCCTCGAACAGACGTTTCGGATATGCGTCGACCGTGAACGTCGCCTTGTCGCCATTCTTGATGCCGCCGATGTCGCTCTCGCTGACATTGGCGTCCACCTGCATCCTGGTGAGGTCGGTCGCGATCAGAAACAAGGTGGGAGTCTGGAAACTCGCCGCCACAGTTTGTCCCATGGTGACGGCGCGCGAAACGACCGTGCCATCGACCGGCGAGATGATGTTGGTATAGTCGAGATTGACCTGTGCCGCGGCGAGCACGGCTTCGCGCTGCTGGATGGTGGCCCCGTCAAACGCAATTTGCGCCAGAGCCTGATCGTACACGTTTTTCGCATTGTCGTAGGCGTCCTCCGACACGGCGCTTGTCCTGACGAGCGTGGCGAGGCGTTCCAGGTTGGCCTTGGCATAGGTGAGCGATGCCTTGTCCTTTTCCAGTTGCGCTTTCGCGATGGCGAGACTGGCTTTCGCCTGATCGACGATGCTCTGATAGGGGCGGGGATCAATCTTGGCGCAGCTTTGTCCGCGTTTGACCTGCGTGTTGTAATCGCAACTCAATTCCTGGATCACGCCGGAGACATAGGTCCCGACAATGATCGTCAATTCCGGATTGACCGACCCCGTGGCGTTGATGTCGCGCGCGATGTCGCCGATCGCAACAGATGCTGTCTCATATCGAACTGAAGCGTCGCCGCTGAACGACCACCAGATGCCCAGGGATGCAGCAAGAAGCAGTGCCGCGATCCCAACGAGAACCCAGCGCCTCGTCGCAAATCGTGGCTGTACGGCCGGCTCGCTGACCGGGCGTCCAGTCGATGGACGCGGCACATAGGGCAGAGCTTCCCTGCTTTCGGCCGCAGCACCAGTGCCGAGCTGCGTGTTCATCTCGCTTTGGCTCCGGGCCTGGGATGATGGTCATTGCCACCATAGGCTACGGCTAGGCCGAATTGTTGATTGGGATCAAGCTATACGGCCCGGTGCCGGCCAAGGCTGCGGCGCTCATTGGGGGGCCGGTGGAATACCAGCCAACGTCGTCTGGGCGCGGCCTCAGAGACTTCCCTTCAGGCCGAGAAATGGTGGGTGTTACATAGAAAATGTCCCGCCGCGTCACGGGATCCTTTGGAGGGCGCCGGCCAACGCAGCCGGCACCGGCAGAATCAGATCCGACCCAAAAGTAGCAACACGACGAGGACGATCAGGATGAGGCCGACGACACCAATCCCGCCGTGGCCGTAACCGTAGCCGTAGCCGCCAAAGCGGCCGCTGAAGCCACCAAGCAGGAAGATGACGAGAAGGATGATGAGGATAAGTCCGATCGACATTGCCCGCCTCCTTTTTATGGGTCCCGTGGATATTGGGTCTCCTGGTCGTCCGAGTTGAGTACGCAATCTTCAAGCTTCCGGCACAGGCCGTCGCCGGCAGGGAAAGAGCTATGCTACTTCTTTTCTATTGAAATACCGCGCTCGCCGATGCTGATTTCGACGCCAGCGGTCTTCTGTCGATCCCGGTAGACTTGATAGCCCAATGTCACCGCGACGACGGCGAGTGCGTTGAAGCTTACGAGGCCGTCACTACGTCATTTTGATGCAAATCAACCGACACAAGCGAGACCTAGGCTGCAGTCCAGGCGGCGGGTGTCCAAGAGCAGACGAACGCGACCCCGTTCCCTCTACTAGGCTGCGGGGTCGGGCGGCAGCGGGTTGAAGTAGGCTTATGGCGGCCCGAAGAAGACTCGAGGGCGTAATCATCTAGCCGCGAGATCGGCTTCTATGGTATTCCATCCATGGGCCGCAGATTGCCGTCTGCCGGAAAGCGCAAACAGGAGTTGAGAATGTTCGGGCTGAAACGGCCGACTCGCATTGAACTCCGTGCCAACGACGCGGCTATCGTTGTTCGTGAAAATGGCGAGATGGAAAATGTTCATCCGGCAGGCAAAGGGCGACGAGGAACTTCCGCCCGGCCAGGTCGTTCTGGCCCTTTTCGGAATGACATTTCACGATGAGCGAGTGCGCAGACTGTTGGCGCAAATTGTAAAAGAGAAGCAAAGCCCAACATGACGTCGCCGCAGGTCGTCGTGCGCGCGGCGCCGGATCAGTCGGCTTGGGGTGCGGAGTTCATCAGATGATGGCGGTGAAAAGGCGCGGCGAAGTTAGACCTCACGCGAGGGGCCGGCACCGTCGCGATCCTCGTTGAAGAGCGCTCTCAGCAAACGCCAAAGTTCGCGGTGACCAGCTGTTTGACCGCCCTGCGTCAGATAGTCCGAAATATCCATTGTCGCCGTTTGGTATTCGATCGTGCCCCCAATGCCAGTCTCCAAACGCGCCACCTCTCGCTCGACATACAAGTTCTTGGTGTCTGTATCGAAGACAAGGAAACAGCGATCCTCGCGTGTGATATCGGGGCCTTTTACCTGGCGATACAGTTCCCTTTTTAGGAAGGCCATTGTCCGCTCCCGACGAGGACGATGCGATAGCTATGTGTCTTGGGTCAACAAGGTTCTGCCCCTTGTAGCGGCGTCATAGATTTCGATTTTGAGCATCGGATAAGTCGACTTCAGTTTACGACCTGATGCTTCGGCCGCTTCGGCCGTCTCAAACGCCGACTTGAAGTGCCCGTCGACAATGACCACAAATCCTTCCGACGGCGGCCGGTCGGCACGTGGCACCTTCTGCTCAGACTCCTCAATTGAGCGAACTGACTTCTTCATCGGAGCTCTCATTCTATCGCAGAAGCGTGATGGCGGCTCGCTGAGACCATGAAGCCGATCAAGCTACGAAGTCTCATTCGATCGCGGCACCGGAGGAGGCGAATGACCAAATCCGGAGACCGCGACCGGCTTACCTCGGTCTGGTCTCCGGCTTTCTGCCGCGCAGAACTAAGCGGCCTTGCCAGGTGCGGCGGCCTTGTTCGGTGCGGGGCTTGCGCTCGGTGGAGCACCTGTCTTGATATCGATCGTCTTGGTGGTCTTCACCGCCTTGGCCGGCTTCTTGATTGCGAGATGCAGCACGCCTTTGTCGAAGTGAGCTTCGACGGCTCCCTCTTCCGGCTCGAATGGGAGAGACATCGATCGATAGAATGAGCCGTAGCTGCGCTCCTCGACGTGCCAGTCCTTTTCGTCCTTCGTGCTCTCCGCCTTCTTCTCGCCGGAGATAACCAGCTGGTTGCCGTCCAGGCTGACCTTGATATCTTTGTCGTCCACGCCGGGAAGTTCGGCGGTCACTTCGAAGGCATCCTTGGTTTCCGCCACGCTGACTGCTGGCGCCCCGGCACCGATGCTGGGAGAAGGCAAACCCTGATCGAAAACGCGAAGCGCGTTCTCCATTTCACGCCGCATGGCCCTGAATGGGTCGAATGCAGGCTCCTGGCTGGTAGTCCACAATCTCGGAAGGCTCATCTGGTTTCTCCGCAGGTTGAAGAAAGAAAAAAACAGCCTGCTCCTCGCGGTCATGGCGACCTTGATGTAGCGCAAAACCGCGGGGGTAATTTCGAGGCGGAAAGGCCGGCATGACGATAAGGGAGAACGCGTCAACGGAGTTGACCTAGTCACAGCAACAAGCTTGGGCGCCGCTGCGCGGCGCATGTTTAGCCGTGACATTCCCAAACGCAGATGAGCGCTACCGCGTCTCTTCTATATATCTTGGATTAATCGTGCCCTCAGCATGGCACGTGGCGGCGACGATAGCAGTAGGGACAACCGTATTGGCCTGGTGCGTAGTAGCCGGCGCGAAATGGCCGGGTCCGTAGGCAGCGACTCCAGCTTCGGCGCCGGGGATGCCAGAGCCAGTTGCGGACTCCGGAGGCGCGGTAGTAGCGGCCACGATAGCGTCAGCAGTCGACCTCCGTCACGCCGGACGAGCAGGCCCTTGTTTCAGAAGAACAGCGCCCGGCGAGACTGGAGCAGCCTCTGAAGGGGAGCACGGAGTCCAATAATGTCCACTCATTTTCATGAGTGGACAAGGAGGAACGGAGCCCGCCAATGAGGCGTCCAGCTATAGCGGATTTGTTATATTTCGAGCGGTTGATCTGAATAGATCACAGGCTTGAATCACAACAGACAGGCGGAGACTCCGGTTACTCTCACGGGCACGGATGTCGTAAGCCGTCGTAACCAAGATACGTGCCGGAATACGGGTCATAAGACCTGAAGCGTTGCGCACAATAGTTGACGGCGTCGCCCACATAGGGAGCCGGAGCGACGTAGACCGGCCCGGGACCGTAGCCGTAGTATCCGTAGGGTTGCGTTGCCCCAATGATCGCTCCGCCGATCAGCGCGCCAGCGATGCCTGCACCAATTCCGACACCCGCGCCGCCGTGCCAGCCATGGCGATATCGCACGGTCTCGACCGATGGCGCCACGGCGCTGCGCAGCATCAGCGGGGAGGTTACCGGAGCGGCAATGACGGGGGCAACGAGAAGTGGTGTGGTGGCGATGATGAGTGCAGCCAGCACGGTTTTGGACGACTTGTTCATAGGAGCATCTCCAAGTTCATTTTCGGGGAGCGCAGCTACCCGCATCCGGTGTCTCAAAAACGACAATGATCCGAGAAGGCCTGTATGAATTGATTTAGCGCAACGTCAGCGTGCATTGATTGGACAAATCTGATCTCGTCTCATCGGAGAGCTCGTGAAGCTGCAGCGCTGCGTGATTGAGCGCGGTCAGCGCATCCTCGTCATCATCGAAGGTCGCGACGCCGCCGGCAAGGATGGCACGATCAAGTCGATCGTCGAACATCTAAGCCCGCGTGATACCCGCGTCGTAGCGCTGGGGCCGCCAAGCAATCGGGAACAGTGTTCATGGTACTTCCAGCGTCACGTTTCGCACTTGCCCGCGGCAGGAGAGATCGTGCTGTTCAATCGCAGTTGGTATAACCGGGCTGGAGTTGAGCGCGTCATGGGCTTCTGCACTAAGGAGGAAACCGAGGAATTCCTCGAGACCGTGCCGGCATTCGAGGCAATGATCGAGCGTTCGGGTATCACGCTGCTCAAGTACTATCTTGATATTTCGAAACAGGAGCAGTGGAGGCGGAGCCTTTTGCGGGTTGCGAGACGGCCGGGCCGCATAGCAGGATCGTCGCCAATACTGCAACGAATGACGGCGCCACGACGCGAGACGACAATCGCGTGACAACTCCTTTCCGGGACGGACCAGTCGCCCAGTGCATCTACGTAACGGCAATTAGTTGCCCTATCACGAGTGCGGGAACCTGGCTACTGATGGTGAGAAAGATTCTCAGCGGCCGCTGTCGCCAGCGCCGTGATGGATCAGACGCGAATGAGTTGCTTGGGTTTGGCCCGTCGGGACATTGGCCGAATTCGGATTGTTGGAATCGTGCGTGGAATGTTTCATCAAGGAACAGCTTGAAATGGATCGCCTGCCGGCCGGCGCGTTCGTCAGCCCATGCGGCGCGGCAACACGGTTCGACGTCGAGGGACAGCGGGCCGCGGCCGGTTGGAAGTTCCTATGGAGCGGGCGCGGCGGAAGCTGCTAGAATCGACGCATTCACGAGGACAGAACAATGACAGCCAAACGCGTGGTGTTCACCGGGGGAACAGGCAAGGCGGGCAGGCATGTGCTGCCGCATCTGCAGGACAAGGGCTACGAGCTCCTCAACGTCGACCTCAAGCCGTTCGATCACCCCGGGATCAACACCCTGATCGCCGATCTGACGGACAGCGGCCAGGCCTTCAACGCGCTGACCACGCATCATGGCTTCGGCGGCTTCAACGCCGGCCGGCCGCCACGGGCGCCGGATGCGGTGGTGCATTTCGCCGCGATCCCGCGGGTGCTCATCGAGCCCGACAATGAGACCTTTCGCGTGAACACGATCAGCACCTACAACGTCATCGAGGCCGCGGCCAAACTCGGCGTGCGCAAGATCATCATCGCCTCCAGTGAGACCACCTATGGCGTATGCTTCGCGGAGGGCGACAAGGACTTCAGGAGCTTTCCGCTCGAGGAGGACTACGACACCGACCCGATGGATTCCTACGGGCTGTCCAAGGTCGTGAACGAAAAGACCGCGCGGGCGTTTGCGATGCGCTACGGCATCGACATCTATTGCTTGCGCATCGGCAACGTCATCGAGCCGCATGAATACGACAGGTTTCCCGGCTTTCTCGCCGATCCCCCGTCGCGCAAGCGCAATGCGTGGTCCTATATCGACGCCCGCGACCTCGGCGAGATCGTGCACCTGGCGATCGAGAAGGACGGGCTCGGCTTCCAGGTCTTCAACGCCGTCAACGACACCGTCACCGCAACGATGCCGACGCGCGAGCTGCTGCGGCGTTACTGCCCGGACGTGCCGGTGACCCGCGAGCTCGGCGAACGCGAAGCGCCGCTGTCGAACCGCAAGGCGCGCGAGGTGCTGGGGTTCAAGGAAGCGCATGACTGGCGGAAATATGTAAAGGTGGGATAGCGCGACCACATCCAACGATCAGAATTGTTGCCCAGCTCTCTCAACGACGTCGTGGCCGGGTCAAGCCCGGGCATGACGGGTCACTCAACTGGCGGATGCGCACGGCAGCTCGCTCGTCACGACATCCGCCGCCGGATCGCGAGCATCGCCAGCGACAGCGCGATCGTGCCGACGATGAACACGGCCGCCGCCGAGACGATCGCCGGGCTGATGTTCTCGCGGATGGTGGCGAACATCTGCCGCGCCAGGGTGCGCTGATTGGGGCCGGCGACGAACAGCGTCAGCACCACCTCGTCCAGCGACGTCGCGAAAGCGAACAATGCGCCGGAGATGATGCCGGGCAGCGCGATGGGAAAGGTCACCGAGCGCAGCACCATGGCGGGCGAGGCGCCGAGGCTCGCGGCGGCCCGCTCGAGCTGGATATCGACGCCCTGCAAGGCTGAGGAGACGTTGACCAGCACGAACGGAACGGCGACGACGGTGTGCGCGATGATGACGCCGAGATAGGTGTTGGTGAGCCCGTAGCGCGAAAACATCAGCTGCATGCCGACGCCGAGCACGACCGCCGGCACGACCATCGGCAGCAGGAACACGGTGCGCAAGGTCGAGATCAGCAGCGAGGCGCGCCTGCCGCGCAGGCCGAGCGCGGCGAGCGTGCCGAGCAACGTTGCAAGGGCTGTGGTCCCCGAGCCGATCAGCAGGCTGTTGACGATGGACAGCCGCCAGGATTCGGCGGTGACCAGCTCGCGAAACCAGCGCGTCGAATAGCCGGGAATGGGATAGTTCAGGAATACGCTGTCGGTGAGCGACAACGGCAGCACCGCGATCAACGGCCCGAGCAGGAACACGACGACGGCGATCGCGAACAGCAGCTTGATGAGCGGAAGCCATTTCATGCGCGCTGCTCCTCGGCCGAGGTCAGCCGGATGTAGACGGCATAGAGCAGGATCGTCATCGCCAGCAGGACGAGACCGAGCGCGCCGGCCATGCCCCAGTTCGCCGCCCCCGTGGCGTAGTAGGCGATCACCGAGCTGATCATCTGGTCGTTGGCGCCGCCGATCAAAGCGGGCGTGATGTAGTAGCCCAGCGCGGCCATGAACACGAGCAGCGCGCCGGAGACGACGCCGCGCATCGAAAGCGGCAGCAGCACGTGGACGAAGGCGCGCAGCGGATGCGCGCCGAGCGAGGCCGCCGCCGGCATCAGGTTGCGCGGAATCGCGATCAGCACGCTGAAGATCGGCAGCACCATGAACGGCAGCAGCACATGCGTCATCGCGATGACGACGCCGAGCCGGTTGAACATCAGCGGCACCGGCGCTGAAGTAAGGCCCAATCCCCTGAGCGTGGCATTGATCAGGCCGTTGTCCTGCAGCACGACATACCAGGCCGCGGTGCGCACCAGGAGCGAGGTCCACAGCGGCAGCAGCACCGCGCCGAGCAGGATCTGCCGGCGCCAGCCCTCGACCGAGGCGGCCACCATCGCGAACGGCAGGCCGATGAGGATGCAGGCCAGCGTCACCAGCGCCGAGGTCACGAAGGTCCGGATCATGATCAGGCGGTTGGCCGAGGCGCCCTCCGGCATCGCAGCGATATTGCCGGCGGCGTTGCGCTCGAGGTCGACGGCGGCGAGCAGGTTCTTGTCGGTCCAGGGCGAGGCCACGGCCTCGGCGATGGTCGTCCAATAGGAGGTCTCGCTCCAGCGCGAGTCGATCGCGGCGAGGTCGACCGCGCCGGAGCTGTCGAGCGCGCGGCGGGTCTTGCCGAGCAGGCTGCGGAAGCCGGACTGCGCGCTGTTCAGGCGGCGAACGAGATCGCCGAACTGCTCGTCATTGGCCAGCTTGCGGATGTCGTCGACGAACGCGGCCTGTGCGGTTGCAGGAGGCACGCTTGTGCGGTCCCAGCGCGCCAGCGCCTTGTGGGTGCGGGGCAGGGACTCGGTCGCGACCGGATCCGATACCGCCGACTTCATCATCGTCACCAGCGGCACGACGAAGAACGACAGCATGAACGCCAGAAGCGGCGCGAGCAGCAGGGCCGCCTTCAGGCGCTGGGCGAGGTCTGGTCGCATGATCCCACCACCCAGACATCCGACGCCGCGAATGACAGCGCCACGTCGCGGCCGACCTCCGCCGCCTCGCTCATGCGGTCGCCCTTGATGATCAGCCGCTGCTCGCCGACTGACGCCACGAGCCGTACGTGGTCGCCGAAATAGACGGCATCGAGGATGCGGGCGGTGAGACGGTTCGCCGTCGCCGCAGCATGATCGTTGATCCGGATCGCCTCCGGGCGGATCGAAACCTGCACCTTGCCGCCGTCGCCGCGTACGACGCCAGAATGCGCCGACAAGGACAGCCCGGAGTCCGTGGTCAACCGCACGGCTTCGCCGGCCTGCTCATCGACCTGGCAGGTCAGCAGGTTGGTTTCGCCGATGAACTCCGCCACGAACGGCGTGCGCGGCAGCTCGTAGATCTCGCGCGGCCGGCCGATCTGCTCGATCCTGCCGTGGTTGAACACGGCGATGCGGTCGGACATCGTCAGCGCCTCGTCCTGATCGTGGGTGACGAACACGATGGTGAGGCCGAGCCGGCGGTGCAGGTCGCGGATGTCGAGCTGCATCTGCTCGCGCAGCTTCTTGTCGAGCGCGCCGAGCGGCTCGTCCATCAGCACCACCTGCGGCTCGAACACCAGGGCGCGGGCAAGCGCGACGCGCTGCTGCTGTCCGCCGGACAGCTGCGCCGGCTTGCGCTCGGCCATGGCCGACAGCTTGACCATGTCGAGCACGCGGGCGACGCGCTGCGCGATCTCGGGCTTGGACGTGCCGCGCATCTTGAGCGGAAAGGCGATGTTGTCGCGCACGCTCATATGCGGGAACAGCGCGTAGTTCTGGAACACCACACCCATGTTGCGCTTGTGCGGCGGCAGCCCGTCGACCCTGGCGCCGCCGACCTCGATCGTGCCGCTGGTCGGCTGCTCGAAGCCGGCGAGCATCATCAAGAGCGTGGTCTTGCCGGAGCCGGAGGGCCCGAGCAGGGCGACGAACTCACCGCGCGCGATATCGAGATCGAGATCGTCGACCACGGTCAGCGCAGCGAAGCGCTTGACCACCTGCCGGAACGAGATGAAGGGGGTATCCATGACGGAGGCTTTCGGCGCGGACCTCGCCGGGACTCATGCACGAGGAGGGCTGGCGCGCGTCGCGACGACGATCATCGCGCGCCCGGTTTGCTGAAGCGGCGAGCCTCAGCGCGCCAGCCAGGCGTTGAAGCGCTTCGACAGCTCTTCCGAATTGTCGGTCCAGAAGCCGACGTCGAGCGCGATCGCCTGCTTGAGATTATCGGGGGTCGTCGGCAGCTCGGCGGCGAATTTTTCCGGCACCAGCTTGGCGGCGGCGATGTTCGGCAGGCCGTAGGCGATGTATTCGGGCAGCTTGGCCTGGTTCTCGGCCTGGCTCGCAAACGCGATGAAGTTCATCGCGGCATCCTTGTTCGGCGAGCCCTTCAGCACCACCCAGCTATCGACCGCGTAGATGCTGCCCGGAAACACGAAACCGAAATGCTTGCCCTCGGTGCGGTTGATGGCGCTGATGCGGCCGTTATAGACCGAGGTCATCGCGACCTGGCCGGACGACAAGAGCTGCAGCGGCTGCGCACCGGCCTCCCACCAGACGATGTCGGCCTTCAGCGTGTCGAGCTTCTTGAAGGCGCGGTCGACGCCCTCCTTGGTCTTCAGCATCTTGTAGACGTCGGCCGCCGGCACGCCGTCGGCCATCAGCGCGAATTCGAGCGTGTATTTGGCGCCCTTGCGCAGGCCGCGCTTGCCGGGAAACTTCGCCGTGTCCCAGAAGTCCACCCACGTCTTCGGCGCCTCCTTGATCTTGTCGCCGTCATACGACATGCCCGTCGACCAGACGATGGCGCCGACGCCGCAATCGCTCACGCCGGCCGGGATGAAGCCTTTCTTGTCGCCGATCTTGCTCCAGTCGATCTTCTCATAGATGCCGTCGCTGCAGCCGAGCTCGAGCTCCTCGGCCTCGACCTGCACCGCATCCCAGTTCGGCACCCCGGCCTTCACCTTGGCCTGCAGCACGCCGTAGCCGCCGTCCCAGCTCTCGTCGAGCACGGTGGCGCCGAGCTTGGCGGCGAACGGCTGGAAGTAGATCTTGCGCTGCGCGTCCTGATAGTTGCCGCCCCACGACACCACCGTGAGATCGCGCGCTTGCGCCGCCGCGGCGAGGCTCAGCACGGCTGCCGCAGCCACCAGCACCGTCTTCGAGACGGTGAGGACCGCCCGTGGCGTCGCCCGACCCGTTCCGTTCGACACCTTCACACCCGTGGGGCTGGTCCGCCGTGAAAACATGCTCGATGATCCGTCGCGCTTTGAAAGGTTCAAAAAAGCTATCGGCTGTTCCCAGCCGTGGCAAGCGCGAGTTTTGATCGTGAGATGATGCCATTTTGGCGCTAGGTGCGGCGTCGGCCGCGCTGCGGCAGGGCGTGTTGAGATCGTCCGCTGTCGGCGTCCGGCCTGGTTCGGCCGGGTTCACGCCCGGGGCGTGCTGGGGGCTTGCGGCCCTACAATCCGGCGCCGCAGCCTCGATCGTCCGGGCAGGCAAGCGCCGGTACCGGTTCGCTCTCCGCCGAATTGTCGACGACGAGGCCGAGCGCCGGTCTGCTCGTCGCCCGTGCACGGGTCGGAGCCGGCAGCCGCCGCGCTGCACCGTGTGCGCCGATGCGTTCAAAACCCTTTGCCGTCTTCTTCAGCCTGGCGGCGACGAGATGATTCAAAAAATCCATGTTGCAACTCCTTCGGTCGAATGACCCGGCGGCCTGGTGCGGGACAGGCCGCCGGGTCGGCGCAACGTGCTGGAGTTGGCGTCCTCCATTCCGCTGCGCTGGTCTGTGATCCAGTTCACAGTCGCTGAGAATTGATCGTGCCCCGGATCATCGGGGAAGCGTGATGAGGACGCCGACTGTCACTTGCCTCTACGAAACAAGAGACGATTGCGTTTCTCCGCGTCCGACATCACGCTTGTTCACATGCCGTTTACTCCGCAGGCTGCGCTGCCACCGTGCCGTGGCCGCCGTGCTGGGTCAGCGGCTTCATGCCGGTCAGCGTCCGCAGCAGCACGTAGAACACGGGCGTCAGGAACAGGCCGAACACGGTGACGCCGATCATGCCGGAGAACACCGCGACGCCCATCGCCCGCCGCATCTCCGAGCCTGCACCGGTCGATAGCACCAGCGGCAGCACGCCCATGATGAAGGCCATCGACGTCATCAGGATGGGGCGCAACCGGAGCCGGCTGGCCTCGATCGCGGCGCGCAGCGGCGTGCGCCCGGCGAATTCGAGCTCGCGGGCGAATTCGACGATCAGGATCGCGTTCTTGGCGGAGAGGCCGACGAGCACGATCAGGCCGATCTGGGTGAAGATGTTGTTGTCGCCCTTCGAGAGGTAGACACCGAACATCGCCGCCAGCAGCGCCATCGGCACGATCATCAGGATCGCGAGCGGCAAGGTGAGGCTCTCGTACAGCGCGGCCAGCACCAGGAACACCAGCAGGATCGCGAGCGGAAACACCCACAGGCCCGAATTGCCGGCGATGAACTCCTGATAGGTCAGGTCGGTCCATTCGAAGGCGAAGCCCGGCGGCAGCACCTCGGCCGCGACCCGCTCCGCCGCCGCCTGCGCCTGGCCCGAGGAGAAGCCAGGTGCCGCTGCCGCGTTGATGTCCGACGACAGGAAGCCGTTGTAGCGGATGGCGCGTTCGGGACCTGCGCTCTGTCGCACGTTGAGCAGCGCCGACAGCGGCACCATGTCGCCGGAGGCGGAGCGCACCTTGAGCTGGCGGATATCGTCGGCACGGGCGCGGAACGGCGCGTCGGCCTGCACGCGCACCGAATAGGTGCGGCCGAACTTGTTGAAGTCGTTCACGTAGTACGAGCCGAGGTAGATCTGCAGGGTGTTGAACACCTCGGTCACGGGCACGCCGAGCTGCAGCGCCTTGGTGCGGTCGATGTCGGCGAACAGTTGCGGCACGTTGACCTGGAAGCTCGAGAACACGCCGGCGATCTCCGGCGACTTTTGCAGGCCCGCCATGAACGCCTTGGTGACGTCGTTGAGCGCCTCATAGCCGAGCCCGGCGCGGTCCTCGATCTGCAGCTTGAAGCCGCCGATGGTGCCCAAGCCGTTGACCGGTGGCGGCGGGAACATCGCGATGAAGGCGTCTTGAATGCCCGCATATTTCTTGTTGAGCTCCATCGCCAGCGCGCCGCCGGACAGCGACGGATCCTTGCGCTCGTCGAACGGCTTCAGGGTCGAGAACACGATGCCGGCATTGGAGGAGTTGGTGAAGCCGGAGATCGACAGGCCGGGGAAGGCGACCGAGCTCTCGACACCGGGCTGGGTCAGCGCGGTGTCGCTCATCTTGCGGATGACCTCCTCGGAGCGGTCGAGCGTGGCGCCATCGGGCAGCCGCGCGAAGCCGACCAGATACTGCTTGTCCTGGCCCGGCACGAAGCCGCCCGGCACCTGCTTGAACAGCACGGCGGTGGCGCCGACCAGCAGGACATAGAGGATCATCACCGCGGCCTTGCCGATGATCACCTTCGACACGCTGCCGCTGTAATTGTTGGAGGCGCGGACGAAGGCGCGGTTGAAGCCGCGGAAGAACCAGCCGAGGCTCTTGTCGAGGATGCGGGTGAGGCGGTCCTTCGGCTCGTGATGGCCCTTGAGGAGCAGCGCCGACAGCGCCGGCGACAGGGTCAGCGAGTTGACGGCGGAGATCACGGTCGAGATCGCGATCGTCAGCGCGAACTGCTTGTAGAACTGTCCCGTGAGGCCGGAGATGAAGGCGAGCGGCACGAACACGGCGACCAGCACCAGCGCGATCGCGATGATCGGTCCGGACACCTCGCGCATCGCCTGGTAGGTGGCGTCGCGTGGCGACAGGCCGCTCTCGATGTTGCGCTCGACGTTCTCGACCACGACGATGGCGTCGTCGACGACGATGCCGATGGCGAGCACCAAGCCGAACAGGCTGAGCGCGTTGATCGAGAAGCCGAACAGGTGCATCACCGCGAAGGTGCCGACGATCGAGACGGGCACCGCCAGCAGCGGGATGATCGAGGCGCGCCAGGTCTGCAGGAACAGGATCACCACGATCACGACCAGCACGATGGCCTCGAACAGCGTGTGCACGACGGCCTCGATCGAGGATCGCACGAACTGGGTCGGATCGTAGACGATGTGATACTCGACACCCTCCGGCATCGTCTTCTTGATCTCGGCCATGGTGGCGCGGACGTTGTCTGAGATCTGCAGAGCGTTGGAGCCGGGCGCCTGGAAGATCGGGATCGCCACCGCCTGCTTGTTGTCGAGCAGCGAGCGCAGTCCATATTCCGAGGCGCCGAGCTCGATGCGCGCGACGTCGCGCAGCCGCGTGATCTCGCCATGGGCGCCGGTCTTCACGACGATGTCGGCGAACTGGTCCTCGTTCGACAGCCGGCCCTCGGCATTGACCGAGAGCTGCAGGTCGAGCCCCTTGACGCTGGGCGATGCGCCGACCACGCCGGCCGCGGCTTCGACGTTCTGCGCCTGGATCGCCTTGACGATGTCGGACGCCGACAGGCCGTGCTCGGCCGCCTTCTGCGGATCGACCCAGACCCGCATCGAATAGTCGCCGGCGCCGAACAGCTGCACGTCGCCGACGCCGTCGATGCGCGCCAGCCGGTCCTTGACGTTGAGCACCGCGTAGTTGCGCAGGTACGTCGTATCGTAGCGGCCGTTCGGCGAGATCAGATGCACGACCATGGTGAGGTCGGGCGAGCTCTTCTTGGTGATGACGCCGAGCTGGCGCACGACGTTGGGCAGCCGCGGCTCGGCCTGCTGCACGCGGTTCTGCACCAACTGCGTGGCCTTGTCCGGATCGGTGCCGAGCTTGAAGGTGACCGTGAGCGTCATCGCGCCGTCGGTGGTCGCCTGGCTGCTCATATAGAGCATGTTCTCGACGCCGTTGATCTGCTCCTCGATCGGCGTCGCCACCGTCTCGGCGATCACCTTCGGATTGGCGCCGGGATAGGTCGCGCGCACCACGACGGAGGGCGGCACGACGTCGGGGTATTCGGAGATCGGCATGGAGAACAGCGCGATCAAGCCGCCGAGGAAGATCAGCGTCGACAGCACGCCTGCGAAGATCGGCCGGTCGATGAAGAATTTGGAGAGGTTCATGGGAGGCCCCGTGGTCGGGAGATGTCGGTCGTCGTTATCTGATTTGGTCTAAGGGGCTGGGGCGGTGCCCACCCTCCCCTGGAGGGGGAGGGTCGGCTCACATGAGCGCAGCGATATGTGAGCCGGGGTGGGGTGGCGGCCCCTCCGCGCGTGCGGTGCTCAATTGAGACGAACCCGCGACGCACGGATGCTGAGGAGGTGCGAGCAGGTTTTCAACAACTGAGACCGTCACCCCACCCCGCCGCGCGCTGTGCGCGCGTCGACCCTCCCCCTCCAGGGGAGGGTGGGCATCGCGTGCGTGGTGACGGTTTAGGTCCATCGAAATCAGCGCTGCGCCAGTTGCTTGTTGTCTGACGCCGCCCCATCGCGTGCGCCCATCGCGGCCACCTGCGTCTTCAACAACGCACCCGGCCGCACCCGCTGCAGGCCGTTGACGACGACGCGCTCGCCGGGCTTGAGACCGGCGGAGATGATGCGCAGGCCGTCGACGCTGCCGCCGAGGCTGACCGGGCGATAGACAGCGCGCTCGTCGTCACCGACCACCATCACGAATTTCTTGTCCTGGTCGGTGCCGATGGCGCGCTCGTCGAGCAGCACCAGCGATTGCTGTTGCGGCTGGCCCATGCGCACGCGCGCGAACTGGCCGGGGATTAGCCGGCCGTCCTCGTTCTTGAACACGGCGCGGACGCGGATCGTGCCGCTCTGCCCGTTGACTTGATTGTCGATCAACTGGATGTGGCCGGATGCCGCGATGCCGCCCGAGGTCGTCATCTCGACCGGGATGCGGTCGAGATTGCCGCGCTTGCCCGAGCCATCGGCGATCGCCGACAATGCGCGCAACACCAGCTCTTCGGTGGCATCGAAGCTCGCATAGATCGGATTGACGGACACCAGCGAAGTCAGCACCGGCGAGGCCGAGCCGGCGGCGACGAGGTTGCCGACGGTGACCTCGATCCGGCCGACCCGGCCGTCGACTGGCGCCCGCACCTGTGTGTAGTCGAGGTTGAGTTTGGCCGTCTGCAAGGTCGCCTCGGCGGCCTTGACGTTGGCGATCGCCTCGCGATTGCCGTTGTCGCGCTGGTCGTAATCGCGCTTGGTCACGATCGAATTGCTGACCAGCTGCGCGCCGCGCTCCAGTTCGTTGGCAGCGAAGGCGGCGCGGGCGCGCGCCGCTTCCAGCTGCGCCTGCGCCCGGTCGACCTCGGCTGCGTAGGGCGCCGGGTCGATCTTGAAGAGGACGTCGCCAGCCTTGACCAGCGAGCCCTCGGTGAAATTGGTGCCGAGAATGGCACCGGCCACCCGCGGCCGGATCTCGACCCGCTCGACGGCTTCGAGCCGGCCGGAGAACTCGTCCCACAGGCTCGCCTTTCGCGGCTCGACCACGGCAACCGTAACGGCGACGGCCTGTTCGGGGGCCGCAGCGCGGGCTGCATTCGGCGCGGAACTGAAGTTGAAATATTGGGAGCCGGCATAGGATCCGGCGGCAATCAGCAGGCCAGCGGCGGCGACGGTGCTCAGCCACCGCTTCAGGCGGCCGGAGGAACGAATTTCGGGCGAAGGCATTGGCGCGCTCCAGTTTTGTAGTGCTCGCTACAAATGTGGCGCTGGCAACCCGTTCGCAAGAGACTTATGTAACGGATACTACGAAAATAGTAGCCCGACTTTCGGCGACTGCGCCAGATCAAAGAAATCGCGTTCAATAACAAATAGATAAGAAATCGGACGGGGCGGAGACGGAACAGGAGTTTTGCACATGGGCATCGGACGGCCCCGGACTTTCGATCGCGACACCGCGCTGGACCAGGCGATGGAGGTGTTTTGGCGCCATGGCTATGAGGGCGCCACCATCGCCCAGCTCACCGACGCCATGGGCATCAACCCGCCCAGCCTCTATGCCGCGTTCGGCAGCAAGGAGGCCCTGCTCAGGGCCGCGCTCGACCGCTACACGGCGCGACGGGAGGCCTGGATGGACGAGGTGCTGAGTGCGCCGACCGCCCGCGAGGTCACCGCGCGGATGCTGATGGGCGTCGCCGAGAAACAGACCGATCCGTCCAATCCACCCGGCTGCCTGCTGGTGCAGGGCGGTCTCGCCTGCGGCTCCGGCTCGGCCAATGTGCCGTTCGAGCTCGCGGCCCGCCGTGCGCAGACCGAGGCGCAGCTCCGGCAGCGTTTCGATCGCGCAAAGGGCGAAGGCGATCTGGCTGCCACCGCCGACCCTGCGGCGCTCGCCCGCTATGTCTCGGCCGTCATCACCGGCATGAGCGTGATGGCGTCGTCAGGCGCCGACCGCGAGGCGCTGACGCAGGTCGCGCTGGTCGCGATCAAGGCGATCGAGGATCAGTCGGTCGCGTTTGAGAGGGCGGTCTGACGCCGCTCATGCGCTGGGCGACGGGCGCTCTTCCTTCCTGCCGGCTTGTGCTGATGGACGCGATGCGGTCCCCTGCGCCGCATCCTCGTTCCTCGCGCGAACCAAGAGCCTCCCCTCCATGCGTGTCTTCTCCGCCGCCCTTGCCACCGAGACCAACACCTTCGCGCCGATGCCCACGGGGCTCGCGACCTTCCATGAGCGCGCCTACTTCCCGGCCGGCCAGCATCCGGACAAGATGCAGATGCATGGCGGGCCACTATGGGCTGCTCGCCAGGTCGGGCCGTCCAAGGGCTGGACGCTGATCGAAGGGCTGGTGGCCGCGGCCGTGCCCAACGGGCTGGTCACCCGCGCCGCGTTCGAGACCCTGCGTGACCAGATTCTTGCCGACCTCAAGGCCGCGCTGCCGGTCGACATGGCGTTGATCGGCCTGCACGGCGCGATGATCGCCGACGGCTATGATGATTGCGAGGGTGAGCTGCTCGCGCGCATCCGCGAGATCGTCGGGCCCGATGTGGTCATCGGCGCGACGCTCGACCCCCACGTTCACATGAGCGAGCTGGTGGTCAGAAGCGCCGATCTGCTGATCTGCTGGAAGGAATATCCGCACACCGACATCCTCGAGCGCGCGCAGGATCTGGTGAAGCATTGCACCGAGATCGCCGAGAAGCGGCTGAAGCTGCAGAAGGCCCTGGTCGACACCGACATGATCGTCACCCTGCACACCACGCGCGAGCCGGTGCGCAGCTTCGTCGACCGCATCACCGCGCTCGAAGGCAAGGACGGCATCGTCTCGGTCTCGATCGTGCACGGCTTCGGCTGGGGCGACACGCCTGACATGGGCACCAAGGTGCTGGTCTATAGCGATGCCGCCGTCGATCCGGATGGTGTCAGGGCGAAGGCGCTGGCACGCCGCCTTGCGGACGAACTGATCGGCATGCGCGAGGCGGTGACCGAGCGTATGCCCGCCGTCGATGCCGCGCTTGACCAGGCATTGGCGACAGACGGCACCATCGTGCTCGGCGATGCCAGCGACAATCCCGGCGGCGGTGCGCCCGGCGATTCCACGTTCATCCTGCGCCGGCTGCTCGACCGCAACATCGGCAATGCCTGCCTCGGTCCACTCTGGGATCCGATCGCGGTGCGCATCGCCTTCGATGCCGGCGTTGGCGCCAAGCTGCCGCTGCGGATCGGCGGCAAGATCGGTCCGCTGTCGGGTGATCCGGTCGATGCGACCTGGGAGATCAAGGCGCTGAAGGAGAACATGGTGATGACGGGCCTTGCCGGCACGCCCGCCAAGCTCGGCGATTGCGCGTTGATCGGGAGCAATGGCGTCGAGGTCGTGATCACGACGTTCCGCTGCCAGGCGTTCGGCACCGACTTCTTCACGCAGCTCGGCTGCGATCCTGCCACGCGCAAGCTCGTCGTGGTGAAATCCGCCCAGCATTTCCGCGCGGCATTTGCGCCGATCGCGGCCGACATCATCATGGTCGATGCGCCCGGCGTGGTCGCGCGCGACGTGACGACGTTGCCCTACAAGAAGATCAAGCGTCCGAAATGGCCGCTCGATGAGTTGCCGCAATCATTGCGCGCATGATGTCCCAGAATGCGACGAGCATCGCACCGCCGTTAACGTTCGGAACGCGGCTGGAACGAACCGCGTCCGAATCGCTTGCGAATCACGGTTTGAGATCTGTTCACGGCTAGATGTCGTAGCTCTCAGATATGGCGCGCAACATGCAGCGCCAGCGCTTCTGATCGCGCGGCTCGGCTTTCGCCAGAAGGTTAAAGGCGTTGAGGCGCGCCGGCGTTGTTGGAGAGGAAGCTAGGACCCGAATGCGGGGTCGGGCCCGCTCACGTCGTCGACGTTCCGAACCGTCGCATCCACGCCGCCCTCAGACCGATCGGTGTCGGCGCGAATGGCCCCGGCGGCGCGCGCGTGATCAGGGCGACCAGCAGGAGCGCGGCGATCGCGAGCCAGAAGCACAGCCAGAACGCGTCGAGATAAGCGAGCACGTTGGCCTCGCGCTGCACCTCCGCCGCCAAGGTCCCGACGGCGCGGGCCTTGGCCTGGCCGCCGCCATGCGCGGCGAAATAGCCGGTCAGCCGTTGCAGCGCGCGCGCGACGTCGAGATTGCCGCTCTGGATGTTGAGGCCGAGATAGGCCGAATGCACCTGCTCGCGCACCCGCAGCCACGTGCCCATCAGGGCGACGCCGATTTCGGCGCCGCCGAGCCGCATCACCTGGATATAGGCCGCAAAGGACGTCGCCCGCGCCGGATCGGAATTCGACAGCGCGAGGATGATGATCGGAAGCAAGGTCAGGGCCTGTCCGATCGACTGCAGCACGACGATGACGATGAAATCCTCGCGCGCCCAGGCATGGGTGATCTGGGTGCCGAGCAGATTGGCCGCCGCGAAGGCACTGAGACCGAGCACGACGACGATGCGAGGATCGAGATGGCGAAGCAGGACGATCGACAGCGGCACCAGCACGACCATCGGCAGCGCGCCGTAGAACAACAGCAGCGAGCCGCTCTGCTCCGGCCGCAACTGCGTGATGGTGACGAGGAAGTTCGGCACCAGCGACGCATTCGAGAGGCTGGTCAGCGTGTAGAGCAGGATCACGACCAGCGACAGGCCGATGTTGCGCGAGAACAGCACGTTGAAATGCGCCCATGGCTGCGGGGCGAGCGCCTCGTTGACGAGGAACAGGACGAACAGCACGGCGCCGCCGCCTAGCAGCGCCATCACCGTGCCCGATTGCAGCCAGTCGAGCCGGTTGCCCTGGTCGAGACCGGCATAGATCATCGCCAGGGCGCTGCCGAGCAACAGCATCCCGCCCCAGTCGGCGTTCTCGAGCAGCGCGCGGTTGACGGGCTCGGCCGGGGTGCCGAGATAGACCATCAGCGCCATCAGCGGCGCCAGCACGACGCCCTGCCAGTACAGCCACTGCCAGCCGAGATGCTCGACATAGAAGCCGACCAGCGAGGTCGAGGTATCCAGCGCGAAGCCGACCCGGATCGCATAGATCGAGATCGCCGGCAGCCACCAGCGGATCGGCAGGTTGCGGAAGATGATCATGAGCGTGGCCGGCACGAAGGTGCCGAGCAGCATGCCGTGCAGGATCGCGAGCGCGATCAAGGTCGGATAGTCGCGCACGAACGGAATGATCAGGGACAGCACCGCATAGATCAGGCTGGGAATGCCGAGCACGCGTCGCAGGCCGAACACGGTCGCGAGCCACGCCACGGCCGGCGCGATCACGATCTGCGAGCCGATCGCCGCGGTGGACAGCCAGGCGCCCTGGTCGAAACCGAGCGAGAAGGCGCCGCGCAGATCGGGCAGGCCGACCGAGGTCAGCCGGCTGTCGAAATTCGCCAGGAACGAGCCGAGCAGGACGGCGCCGACGGCAAACAGCGGATGAGCCGCCTGGCCGCCGCGCGACAGCGGTCCGCGCTCGGTCTCACTTGGTGCCATCGGCCTGGCCGGCGGTGCGGATGTGGGTCACGACCGACATGCCCGGCAGCAGCCGCGCGAGCAGCGGCTGGTCGCCGTCGAGGGCGATGCGGACCGGAATGCGCTGCACGACCTTGGTGAAGTTGCCGGTGGCATTGTCGGGCGGCAGCAGCGCGAATTGCGAGCCGGAGGCCGGCGCGATCCGCTCGACGCGGCCGTGCAGGCTCTCGCCGGGGAACGAGTCCACGGTGACCTCGACCGGCTGGCCGGGCGCGACATGGGTGAGTTGCGTTTCCTTGTAGTTGGCGATGACGAAAACATGCGGCAGCGGCACCACCGCGATCAGGCTGCTGCCGATATTGACGTAGTCGCCGACCTGGACCTGGCGCTGCCCGACGACGCCGTCGAACGGCGCGGTGATCCTGGTGTAGCCGAGCTTGAGCCGCGCGGCGGCGAGCGCGGCCTTGGCGCCGGCGAGATCGGCGCCGCGCTGCTTCTTGGTGCCGGTGAGCACCTCGAGCTGGTGGCGCTGCGCGGCGATCACCGCGCGGCTCGCGCGCACGTCCGCCTGTGCCTTGGCATAGGCGGCCGTTGCCTGTTCCAGCCGCTGCTTGGTACCTGCCTCGCTCTGCGACAGCGACTGCTGGCGCTCTTCCTCCTGCCTGGCCTGCACCTCGGCCGCGCCGGCCGAGACCTGCTGCGCTTCGGCCTGCGCGATGGTTGCGTATTGCAGCTCGACCTGATTGCTGAGGTTGTCGAGCGCCGCCTGTGCCGCCTCGACATTGGCCTCGGCCTGCGACACCTGTGCCTCGTAGTCGGCCGGATCGATCTGGACCAGCAGGTCGCCGGCCTTGACCTGCTGGAAATCGCTGACCGCGACCTTCGTCACCTCGCCGGCCACGCGGCTCGAGAGCTGCGTCAGGTCGGCGCGCACATAGGCGTCGTTGGTCGACTGGGTCGTTGCGTTGCCGGTCCAGGCGTTCCAGCGCGTGGTCGCGAGCGCCACGAAGGCGAGCGCTGCGATCACCGCAAGCAGCGGAATGCCGAGACGCGCCGAGAGCCCGGGCGCCGCGGCGGACGAGGGCGGTGGCGTCGCTGCAGCGCGCGCCGCCGCGTCGACGTTGCTCGGTGTTTCACTCAAGGGACGTCTCCCGCATCGGCCGACGCTGATCAGTCCGACGACTCGTACCCCATTCTGCGCCGCGTGCCACCTGGACTCTGGATTGTGAGCCATGCACCCGGGGGCATGGACATCTGCGCGCCGAACGGACCGGCGTGCCGGGCGGGCGCACAGGCACGGCCTGCACCTGGAGCCGCGCCGACCTCGCAGCGCCGTGATCGCGCCAACGACATCAGCGCTGGACTCGCTGCCACGGCCAGCCTGCGCATGATGTCCCAGAATGCGACGTCGTGCGCGCTCACGTTAACGTTCAGAACGTGGCTTGAACGAACCGCGTCCGAATCAGCGGCGCAGCCCGGTACGAGGTCTGTTCACGGCTAGATGTCGTGCTGTCATCGCGGGACATCAGCTATTCGGCGTCACCTGACCGCAATCGGACGACCGGCCGGGTGCGAAAGCGTTAAGAGCGCGGAGCGGCCTGCCGCCAAGCGGTTGTCGGTGACGCCGGCCGGCGCGCGCTGCCCGGTTGCAGCGGTCGCCTCGCTGGGTCACATTTCTCATCCGCGACTCGATCCAGCCGTTTGCTGATCAGAAGGCTTTCATGCATGGGTCACAAGGGAGCGATCCTGGTTGCCGGCGGCGCCGGCTACATCGGGGCTCATTGCTGCAAGGCTGTCGCCGGGGCCGGCTACGCGCCGATCTGCTACGACAATCTGTCCACCGGCGATCGCCGCACTTCAACGCCGGCGATGCCGATGCGTCAGGCCTGATCGGTGAGCTGCGCGATCCCGAGACGCACCTGATCCCGCGGGCGCTGACGGCGATCCTCAGCCATGTGCCGGACTTCGCGATTTTCGGCACCGACTATGACGAGCACGATCATCCGCTCGGCCTGGACCTGGCACCAGACCGCGCACCCGCGGATCGCGTGAGGCCGATGCCGCGTGCCTTGAGCTCGTCGGGGAAGCTGTTACGCCGCGGCCGGCGGCGTGTGCGCGAACTGGTCCACGAAGCTCATCTCCGCGCGCTCGTCGTCGACCGACCAGCAGCCGATCTCGGAAGCGCCCCGGAAGAAGTGGACGCTGTGCACCGGTGAGCGGACATCGTCGCCGCGAATGATCTGGAGCAGGGTCCGCGCCACGCGGCGGTGATCGCCGGGGAGCCTGAGGTCGAAGAATGCGTCGCCATAGCCCGGCAGGATGGTGCCGGTCGAATCGCGAACTTCCATGCGCAACTGTGCCATGCTCGCATTGAACGCCAGCAACGGTTTCCGCCCGGTAAATGCCGCCGGGCTCGCGCATGTTCGGATTTGCGGTGTGGTCTCATCATGAAGCGTGTAGCGCGCTCGTCGCCACCAGCGGCACGTGGACGAGGAGCATTGACAAAGAGCTGCCGTTCGAGAAAGCGGCCGGCCTTGTCAGCGGCGCATCGAGGATCACGTCATCGGCCGTGCTGGCAATTGATGATCGCCCAAGGGATCACCGGGTCTTCTCCAGCACCGGTCGCTCTGCGGCGACGAGTGCTGTCGCCGGGGCAATCCCTTCATTGCGGGGGAGCATCGGCAGTTCGACCAGGACACGCGTGCCGGTCGACTGGTTGGCGCTGACGGAGAGGCGGCCGCGGAGCTGCTCGACCATCCCCTTGATCATCCGGAACCCCAGGCTCGCGCGCGGTTGATCGATGTCGAAATCGGCCGGCAGACCGACACCATGATCGGACACGCTGAGGTGCAGCCAGCCGTCGATGTCACGGGCGGAGATGTCGATCGTCCCGTCCCGGCCGGGGTAGGCATGTTTCACGGCGTTGCTGACCAGCTCGTTGATCAGGAGGCCGAGAGGAACGGCATGATCGGCCGAAAGCCGTATCGGGTCGGAGTCGCAGCGCAGCACATTCGTTCCCGCGACCCGTTGCAGCCGGCTGCAGAAGTCATTGAGGAAGACGTCGACGTCGATCAAGCCGATCTGCGAGGCCCGCGAGAGATGATCATGAACCTGGGCAATGGCCGCCACGCGCGATCCTGCGTCTTCGAGGGCGCGCTTGGCTTCAGCCGAATGCGACCCGAACGACTGGACGCGGAGCATGGCCACGACGGATGCGAGGCTGTTCTTGACGCGGTGGCCCATTTCGCGCGTCAGCATGGCTTGATGGTCCAAGGCTTCCCGGAGCCGCGTCTCCTCATGCAGGCGCTCGATTGCAATCCCGACGATGTCGGCGAATGCAGTGAGGAAGGCAACGTCTGCCTCGTCGAAGCGGCGGGGGGCCGGACTGTCGACCTGGAGCACGCCGAAATAGCCGCCGCCTTGTCCGCCGCGATCGATCCGGACGCTGATCGACGTCTTGATGCCGCGGTCTACTGGAAGAAGTCCCGGTGTCTCGAAGCGACCATCAGGGGGGCCGCGACTGGTGATGATGGCTTGACCTGTCTGGAAGGCGCGGCCAGCAGGCGAGGCGCTGTCCACGACGAACGATGATTGCTCGACCGGGCTCGGCCATCCGTAACCCGCGCGGACCAGCAGTCTCTTGCCATCCGCCACGAATTCCATCGCCATCGTGAACGGTGCATTGAGGCCCTTGGCGCAGAGCGCGGTGGCGCGCTGAAGAACGCTGTTGATATCGCGGGTCTGCAATGCAGCACGACTGAATTCGGCGAGCACAGATTGTTGGATGAGCCTGTAGCTGCGTATGTCATTCCGGACGCCTGCCCGCTCGAGAAAGATCGGAAAAGCGGTATCTTGGCTCTGATGTCTCAACACGCGAATTCTCCAAAACAGGACGCACTCCGACTACAAATTCCCCGCTGCTCTCTTCCTTACAATTTGATATTATGAGACTATTGTGTTGCTGTTCCCGGTCGGAGTCTGAGCAAAAGCGAACATGGGTCCAGTTTGCCGCAGCGCAATTCGTCGGGAGCCGAATCGAGGAGAATGGCTCCCCGGCGCGGGCAGTAGCACCTGACGCTCGCTGTGCCCCCCGCGCGCTCATCCAGAGGACCTTCCACGGAGAGCGGGCACTGATGCCGTGGCGAGGGGCGTGCTCATGCCAGCCTTTCAGTGGGCGGGGCAGCACCCTCATCACCGGAGACCGCCCTATGCGAGCCAGGCGGCAGGCCGGGTTGGCGCGTCGGCCAGATCCGCTCATTCGGCGGCAATTCTTTCCGCTCGGTGGTGTGGCCCACCGACAGCGAGTCGTGGGGCGTGTGACAGATGGATCCCGTCGAGCGCATCTGCCGATGGCTGCTGATGATGCACGACCGGGCCGAAGGGGCGGTGCTTCCGTACACGCATGAATTCCTGTCGCAGATCCTCGGCGCCAATCGCAAGTCGGTGACGCTTGCCGCGCAATCCATGCAGGCGGCCGGCCTGATCAGCTATCGTCGCGGCACCATTCAGGTGCTCGACCGGCCCGGCCTCGAGAAAGCCTCGTGCGAATGCTACGCCATCGTCAAGCAGCGGTTCGATGCATTTCTCCAGCCGCCCACGACGGCGGTGCGCAGCCAGCATTGATTTAGCGGTGGCGTGGATCGAGCAGGGCGGCCCAGCTCGATCTCGAGATGCACGGTCATAGGCTCTTGAGGGGAGCCTTGCCTTCAACCGACTTCACGCCTGCGATATGCGGCTGATCGTGCAGAACCACGTTCAGCAGGGAGTTGTGGATCACGAGATGGCCGTTGTAGTCGATGAAGCCCAGCTTGCGGAACTTGTTCATGAAGTGACTGACCCGCGAGCGGGTGGTGCCGATCATGTCGGCCAGCATCTCCTGGCTGACCTTCGCGATGACCCGCTGCGGCTTGCCGTCATTGCCGAAATTGGCCAGCAGCAGTAGCGCCCGCGCAAGGCGCTTCTCGCTCGAATTGAACAACTGATCGATGAGATCGGCCTCGACGCGGATCGTGCGGGCGAGGATGTGCGAAACGAACACCTCGGAGAACGCCGGCTGCTCACGCAGGGTGCTGATCGCGGCCGATTTGGTGATCCGCAGGATTTCGCTGTCCGTGATGGCCGACGCCGCCGACAGCCGATGAGACTGGCCGGCCAGGCACCCCTCGCCGAAAAAATCGTCCTGACCGAGCAGCGCGATGACCGCCTCCTTGCCCTGCTCGGAATGGACGACGATCTTGACCGTGCCCGTGATGATATAGAACAGCACATCGGCGAGGCCGCCCTGGGAAAAGATCTGCTGGTCCTTTCGGTATTTCCCGATCGTCCGGCCTGGGCCTTCGGTCTTCAGGAACACCGCCGGATCGAAAGCCTGCTTCTTTGGCTGCGGCTTTGCGGCCGTCGGCGGCTTTACGATGGGTCGCTTCGCCATGTGTTCTCCGGGTGAAACGCGAGTGCTGAATACTTCGAAACCGGATCTCGGCATCACAGTTGGGCAGGCGCGAACGCAGCATAGCGCCTTTCGCGGCCGCTTGACAGCGCAGCGCCTATTTCGACGGGACACGCGCAGCCGTTTCGTGTTCCAGTGACGCAGCGGAGCGAGAATTAGTTAATTCATGTTATCAGGCATTAGCATCGCACCGCTAATGCAGCGCAAACAGACCCAGCGCCTCGCGTACGTCGCGCAAGGTCGCATCGGTGACGGTGCGCGCCAGTTCGGTGCCGTGCCTGACGATCTCGAGAACATGGTCGGGATCACGCGCAAACGCTGCCCGCCGGTCGCGGATCGGCGCGACCACGGCCTGCAGCACGTCATCAAGTCGCTGCTTCACGACGCTGTCTCCGAGGCCGCCGCGGACGTAGCGCGCCTTCAGGTCCGCGACCGCCGCGTGATCGTCGTCGAACGCGTCGAGATAGGTAAAAACGACATTGCCTTCGACACGCCCCGGATCGGCGGCCCTGACGTGGCCGGGATCGGTGAACATGCGGCGGACGGCATCGCGAATCTGGTCCGCGGTGGCGGAGAGTGGAATCGTGTTGCCCTGTGATTTGCTCATCTTGGCCTTGCCGTCCACGCCAGGCAGGCGTCCGACGCTCGGGATCAGCGCGCGTGCCTCGGGGAGCACCTCCGTGCCCGCTTGGCGGTTGATGCGGCGGACGATCTCGTTGGTCTGCTCGATCAGCGGCGCCTGGTCCTCGCCGACCGGCACGATGGTCGCCCTGAAGGCGGTGATGTCCGCGGCCTGCGCGACGGGATAGCACAGGAAGCCGGCTGGTATATCGCGGCCGAAGCCGCGTGCCTGGATCTCGTCCTTGATGGTCGGGTTGCGCTCGAGCCGCGCCACCGTGACGAAGTTCATGTAGAGCAGCGTGAGATCGGCCAGCGCCGGCAGGTGCGATTGCAGGCAGATGGTCGTCATCTCTGGGTCGATGCCGACGGCGAGATAGTCGGTCGCGATCTCCAGGATGTTACGGCTCACCTTGCCCGGATCGTGGGCGTTGTCCGTCAGCGCCTGGGCATCGGCCAGCAGCAGGAATTGCCGATGCGTCGATTGCAGCGCGACGCGGTTCTGCAGCGAGCCGACATAGTGGCCGAGGTGCAGGGGGCCGGTGGTCCTGTCGCCGGTCAGGATGACGGGACGTTCTGGCATTGAGAGAGGCATCGTGGTTCTCCAGAAGTGAGAACCGCCGCTCGATCGAGCTCTTCGATGCTGTTGATGACAAGAACCGCGTCGCAGGCCGATGAACGGCGGCGACGGGCGAATGAATGACGAGGCCGTGCCGCTCCTAGATGGAGCGCCACCACGTGTTCGCGTGCAAGGTCTCAGTCTTGATCATGCGATCGATATGGCCGAAACCGCCGATGAAAGCAACCCGCTCATGCACGCTGCACGGAGCGGCGAGCCCAGGCCATTCAGCCTATTCGAGATCTATTGCGTGATACTGGCCGGTCTTGTCGAGCTGCGTGCCCCAGACCTTGTGCAGCGCCTGGTGGTCGGACGGGCCGAAGCTCACCTTTGATCCAACGCCCAGCTCGTAATTCCGCATCGATTCGAGGACATCGACCAGCGACTCGGTGTCGACAGCGGGACCGGCGCGACGCAGTCCTTCGATCAGGATGTTGGCGGTGAGATAGGCTTCCAGGGACGAGTAGTCCGCCGGCTCTCCCGGGAAATATCTGTCGAGCGCCTTCTTGTAGTTCAGGGTGACGGACGCGTAGCCGTCGACCGCCGGCGTGACCTGGGTGCAGATGACGCCGTCCGCATAGCGCGGGCCGAGCACCATCAGCTCACTGGCGAGGCCGGTGCTGCCGACACCCGAAATCGTCGCGTAGATCATGTCCGGATACAGGTCGCGGGTCTTCTCGATGAACTTGGCCGCGGCGCGAAAGGTGGCGACCAGCACCACCGCCTTGATCGCATGCTTCTGCCGGCGCAGTTGCGCGATGGCCTCGTCGACATTGACGGTGTTGCGGCTGTAGCTCATGCGGAAGGCGTCGCCCACGCCGCCGCGCAGCCCGTGCATCGCCTTGCTGACACCCTCCCACCCCGCGTCGCCGTAGGCATCCTGCTGGGTGAGAACTCCGATCTCCTGCGGACGCAGCTTGCGGCTCTTGACGAGATAGTTCACGAGCGCATGGGCTTCCTCGGCGTAGCCGGCACGGTAGTTGAAGACGTAGCGATCCGGCGGATCGTGGCGGAGCGAAGGAGCGCCGGTGAAGGCGCCGAAATAGAGCGCATGATGCTCGAGCGCGTACGGCACCGAGATCAGGGCCGTCGGACTGCCGTAGTTCTCGACGAAGCCGAACACCTTGTGCTGCTCGTAGAGCTCCTTCATCGCGTTCAGCGTCCGCGTCGGCTCATAGGCATCATCGGCCGTGTAGAGCTTGAGCTGCCGGCCATGCACGCCGCCTTCCTCGTTGGCCTGCGCGAAGGCGAGGTCGATGCCGAGCTTGAGCTGATGGCCCATCTCCCTGGCCGGACCCGAGAACGGCGCCGCCATTCCGAAGCTGATTTCGGTATCCGTCACGCCCTGGACCGGGGGCCGCGCGCTGGTCGGCTGCGCCGACGCGGCATTGGCCATCCGCGTATCGAACTTCGGCACACGGTCGTCCTCCCTCAGCGGCATGTTCTGGTCCGGCGCGACCGCCGGAGCGGCGCTCGCGAGCGCTCCGGTCCGGAGAGTATCCTGGACTGGCGCAACGGTCTGCGCGGCTTGGACCGGCGGCGATGGGACTGTTGCCGTCGTTGTCGCCTCCGCGCTGCTCTTGGCGGAGAGCGCAGCGGTCCACCGCGTAGGAAGTCTCGTCGCTGCAAAGCCGGCCACGCCCGCGGCAACAGCCACGAGCCCCATCATGCTCAACGCGCCGAGGAGACGCCGTTCCCGTGGCGGCGGAGGAACCTCCTGCACGCCGTAACGGGACGCGAATTCAGCAGGGGTAGGCCGATCGTGCTCGTCGCGCCACGGTTGTTCATACAGCGGACGCCGGCCGTCGTCGTAGCCGGACGGGTATGGCGGATCGCGGTCGTCATTGGGCGCACGCAGATGTCTCACGATTTTCCCCTTGGCTCGCGCGTCATGGACTCGTTGGAGTTTTTTCTGGATCGCGCGGCATACGCTGCAGGTTCTGCCGGCCGGATGAGCGTGGCCATGCGCCGAGATCTGCACATGTCACACGAACTAACACTCGTCGTCGAGCGTCGGTGGAACGGCAGTTCCAGACATGTTGTCTGGAACAAGTCCGAACGTCGGCATGATACTGCGAAGCAATGGGGCGGTTGTTTGTTCTCGCCGTCAATTCCGGCTGAACAAGGCGGGAGCCGCGCCGCCGGGGCAGCAACTAGCTATCGCAGCAGGCAGGAGAGAAGTGCCGTGAAGCAGCCGTACTTGTTGTTGGCATCAGCATCCGATGACGCTGCGCGCGACGCCGAGCTGCGCGTCACCGGCCGGCCGTCTCCTCCGCCACCAGTCCCGTCACCATCGCCTGCACCATGGTCGCGATCTGCTGGCGCAGGGCGGCGAGCGGAACGGCGATCAGCTTCTGCTCCAGCCCGAGCGCGACCATGCCGTGGACCGCCGAGAACAGGCTGCGCGCGGTGACGCTGATGTCGTCGAACGAGCGCTGCGGAAACAACGCCGCCAGCGGCTGGTGGATGTGACGGAACAGGTGCATCTGGTCGGCGATGGCCCAGTCGGGCAGCGGCTTCTCGGGCGCCATGCGATGCTCGAACAGCGCGCGCCAGAGCTCGAGATTGTGGGCGGCGAAGTCGCAATAGGCGATCGCGATGCGCACCAGCGCAGCCTCGGGGCCCGGCGGCCCGGCGCTTTCGGCCGCCGACAATTCCGCGTCGAGCCGCGCCAGGGTGCGTGATCCAACCATCAGCACGAGTTCGTCGACATCGGCGACGAGATTGTAGACCGCGCCATTGGCGACGCCGATCTCCTGGGCAAGATCGCGCGTCTTCAGACCGGCGAGACCCCTCGTCCGGATCATCCGCTCGGCGGCCTCGATCAGGGCTTCGCGCTGTTTTGCACGTCTTTCCAGTGTCTTGGACATTGTTAACCAAAATATTGAGCGGTGCTCAAAATATTCCTTGAGCGCCGCTCATGATTGCGCTAGAAGAACCATATGAGCAATGCTCATAACAGGGAGTTCACAATGTTCAAGACTGTTCTGACGCTGTTTCGGGGAACCGTGGCCGTCGCGGAGGAGGAGCTGCAGGACCGTACCGCACTGGTGATCCTGGATCAGCAGCTGCGTGACGCCGCTGCCGCCGTCGATCGCAGCAAGCGCGCGCTGGCGCTGGCCATCGCGCAGGACCAGCAGGAGGGCAAGCGGCTCGAGGCGACCTTGGCGCGGATCACCGATCTCGAGGTGCGCGCCACCGCAGCGCTCGACGGCGGCCGCGAGGATCTGGCCCGCGAGGCGGCGCAGGCGATCGCCGGCCTCGAGGCCGAGCGTGACGCTGCCAGGACGGCGCGGGCGCTGTTCGCGACCGAGATCACCAGGCTGAAGAAGCATGTCGCCAACGCCGAGGCGCGCATTGCCGAGCTCGATCGCGGCCGGCGGATTGCGCGGGCCTCCGAGGCCGTGCGCAATCTGCGCCGCGGCGGCATCGAGGCGGCGCGTCCCTACGAATGCACGCTGCCCGAGGCCGAGGCGACGCTGAAACGGCTGCGCGAGCGGCAGATGGAAGCGCAGGCCGCCGACGAGGCGCTGATGGAGCTCGATGCCGCGACGGGCCCGATCACCACGGCCGAGAAGCTCGCCGAGCAGGGCTTTGGCCCGCGCATCAAGACCACCGCCGACGACGTGCTGGCGCGGCTGAAAGCCGGCCGCACTGCACCGGCCAACTGAATTTCGTCACCACCGATCGAAACGCATCAACCAACCTGATCGTCATCATAGGAGCCGACCATGAACCAGAACACCCAGCCCCACAGCAGCGCCTTCATCACCTTCTCCTACGCCTCGTTCGCCGCCTCCGCTTTCCTCGTCGCCCTCGGCGTGTTCTTCATGCCGATCGATCTCTGGATGAAGGGCTATCTGACGATGGGCATCGTCATGCTGGTGCAGACTTGCGTCACCCTGACCAAGACCCTGCGTGACCGCCACGAGAGCGGCAAGCTCGTCAACCGCATCGAGGACGCCCGCGCCGAGCGCCTGCTGATGGAGGTGTCGAAGGCGGCGTGAGCAGCGGTTTCCTCGCCTCTCCCCGCCTGCGGGCAGAGGCCGGATTGCATCGAAGATGCAATCCGGTGAGGGGGACACTCCGCGCGTGCCGGGAAGCGGTGGATGCGATGGCGTCCACCGCTTGCGGTCGTTCAACCTGCGTTTACCGTCACTGACGCTCCGTCCTGCGTCATGATCATGAATTAACGGCGCGGAGCGTATGTCGTGAACTTCCGGCACGGCTTCGGCGAGCCGTTTCTGATCGGGCAGGTGGATGAGAGCAATGAACGTCGTCGCAACGGCCAGGCGTATCCACGACAATGTCGGCTTCTGGCTGACGGCGCTGGGGCAGGAGGCGATGGACCTGTCGCTGCGAACCCATGCGGAGTTGCGCACGCGCATCGTCGAGAGCCCGGGCACGACCCTGGACGACGCGGCGCTGGCGGCGCTCGTGGCCGATCTCCGCACCGTCGCCGGCAAGACGCTGCCCGCCGGCGAGCTCACCTATGGCATCTTCTCAGGCGAGCGCGACCCGCTCGCGCGCGCCATCATCACGGTGGTGTCGGAGGAGGCGGGCGGCCGGCCGATCGCCTTCAATGCGCTCGCGGTGATGCAGGTCGAGCGCGATGGCGACAGCCAGCAGGTGATCCATCTCGGATTGGTCATGGTCGATCCGGAAGCGCGCGGCAAAGGGCTGTCCGGCGTGCTCTACGGCCTCACGACGCTGCTGCTGTTCGTCCGCGACGGGCTGCGGCCGAAATGGATCTCCAACGTCACGCAGGTGCCGGCGGTGGCCGGCATGGTCTGCGAGACCTTCTCGGACGTCTATCCGTCGCCGCTGCCGCAGGCCCGACAGAGCTTTGCGCATCTTCAGCTCGCGCGCGGCATCATGCGGGCGCATCGCGCGGTGTTCGGTGTCGGCGGCGAGGCCGGGTTCGACGAGGCGCGCTTCGTCATCACCAACGCCTATACCGGCGGCTCCGATGCGCTGAAGAAGACGTATGACGATGCGCCCAAGCATCGCGACGCCATCTACAACGGCTTCTGCGCGCGCGAGCTGGACTACACCAGGGGCGACGATCTGCTGCAGCTCGGCCGAATCGATCTCGCCGCCGCCCGGCGCTATCTGCTGCGCGAGATCCCCTCCGGCTCGCTGCCGGCGCTGCTGGCGACCTCGGCCGTGCTGGCGCTGCAGCGGATGATCCTGCCGCTGGTGCATTGGCTCGACGACACCAGGGCGTTCGGCACGCTGCGTCCGCGCCTGCAGTCCGGCGAGCCCGCGCCATGACGGCCGGCATCGTTGCGGACTCCGTCGTCAACCTCTGCGGCGCGCTCGGCCTCGCGGTTGCCGCTGCCATGCTGCACCGGCGCGACCCGAGGGGACCGCTGACGGCACGGCTGGTCGTTCTGCTCGGGACCGTCGCCTCGCTGTTCCTGTTGCGCGGCGTCGCCTGGTGGACGGACAATGCTTTTCTCGACCGCATCTCCCTGATTCCGGCGGCGCTGATCCCGCTCGGCGCGCTGGCGGTGACGGAAGGTCTGCTACGGCGGCACGCGCATCGCACGCTCAAGGCGATCGCGCTGGCCGGCGGCGTGGTGCTCGCGCTCGCCGGCGCGCTCGGTCCGGCCGAGTTCGAAAGCCACCACACAATCGTGCTGTCAGCCTTTCAGCTCGCGGGCTTTGCGACCTGCGCCTGGCTGCTGCTTCGCCGCGACCGCGCGAGCCTGCTGGCCTGGGAGAACCGCGTCATCGATCGCGTCGCGTTCGGCGCCGTCATGGTCATTCCCTTCATCATCACCGATTTCCGCGTCCTGGCGCCGAGCATGCCGGTGCGGCTCGGCGCATTGGGCGCGCTGCTGGCGGTGACCGCGATCCTGATCGCCGGCGCCAGCGCGGAGACGCAGCGTCAGGGCGGGCTGCTGACATTGTTGCGAATCCTCGGCGCCGCCCTGCTCGGCGCCGCCGCGGCCGCGCTGTCGCCGGACGTCGATGCGGCGCAATTGATGCGTTTCTGCGCGGTCGCGGTGGCCGGCGTGCTCACGATCGGGCTGATCGGCGATGCCTTGCGCGCGATGCTGCAAGCCCGCGAGCCGGGCGTGCTCGACTCGATCGGGGCGTCGCGCGCGACGACACGCGACGAACTGATCGCCGAGCTCACGCACCAGCCGGTCTTCGAAAGCGCACGCCGCTGTCGCGAGGATGAGCTGACCGCCTATGATCCGCCGCTGCTGCGCGACTTTCTCGCGTCAAGCCGTGTGCTGCGCCGGGCCGATGCGCCGTGGCGGCGGGCGGTCACCGACCCCGCTGTCGAGCGCGTGGTGGCGCTGATGGATGCGCGGCATGCGACGCATGTGATCGTGCTGTCGCACCAGCCGGTCGATCTCATCGTGCTCGCGGTCTCCGTGATCTCGGCCGATCCGGCCACGGAAACCGCGCTCGCGCTCGTCAGGCGCCTGCTGGTGCAGGCGCCCGAGCGACAAGTGATCACGCCCACATGTGATGATGCTGATGCTGTGACATCTCCATCATCGGCCCCTCCATCATCGGACCGTCCATGACCAGGGTTGCCGGAGCGGCGCTGGCCTGTGCTGCCGGCGCGGCGCTGGGAAGCATGATCACGTTCGAGGCCGGCGCGCTGGTGACCGCGGCCAGCAGCGCGGCGGCGTCGGCACTGTTGCCGCCGCCGGTGGTCGCCAGCACCTGGCCGATCGTGGTGCCGTCGACATTGTAGGCGCCGCCATTGACCGGGATGTTGTTGCCGCCGACATCGGCTGCGTTCTGGTGCATCTGGTCGGCGGCCGCGGCGACCAGCGCCTTGTTGCCGGCCTGGAAGCCCTCGAGGATCTTGGCGATCTCGGCGCCGAGCGTGCTCTGGTCGCCGAGCAGCTCATTGTCGAAGCGGGCCTGGAAGATGCCGCCCTGCGCCGCGTCGAAATCGGTGACGTCCTTCTTGAAGGTCATCAGGTCGGCGGTGACCTTGGCCATCGCGGCGGCGTCGCCGGAATTGACGGCGGCGATTGCAGCCTTGCCGAGCGCGTTGGACTGGGCGATGAACATGGCCCAGAAATCGGTCTGTGCCTGGTTGTCCTGATAGGCCGGCGTCGGGTTGAGGAAGTCGCCGAAGCCGCTCCAGCCGGTCAGGCCGTTCTGCTGCGCCATGTTGGCGAGATTGGTGTCGCCGGCGACGATGTCGATGATGTCGAGGAAGTCGTCGTTCAGCGCGCGGCCGATGTCGACATTGCCGGCCGCGCCGTTGATGTGGGTGTTGACGAGCGCGAGCTGGTCGATGATGGCGAGCGCGTGCACGCCGGTCAGGCCGCCGAACTGCAGCGGATTGGCGGCGACCAGCGCATTGAGGCCGGCGATCAGCGCGTCGACATCGTCCTGGATGACATCGACATTGCTTTCGTTCACGCCGCCGATCAGCCGGTTGGCGGCATCGTTGAAGATCAGGCCGAGCTCGGCCAGCGTGCCCTTGGCGGCGGTTGCGGCCGTCACGCCTTCGGGCAGCAGCGCCGGCGCCTGCAGGAAGCCGGTGACGCCGTCGGCGTTGGTCGCATTACCCGCAAGGTTCGGATCGTTGTTGACGACGTTGAGGATGTCGAGATGCGCGTTGCGCAGCGCGGTCTCCGCGGCGGCGATGCTGCCGAACGCGCCGCCGCCGGTCACCGAAGCCATCGCGGCATCCTGCGCGACCGTGATGTCGGCGAGGATCTTGTTGATGTTGGTGAGCGTCTGACCGGTGAACTGGCCGGCGGCAACCATCGCCTTCAGACCATCCTGAATCACGGTGAGATCGCCAGTGTAGTTGTAGACGCTGCCAAGCCCCTGGCCGCCTTCCTCGACCACGTTGCGCCACAGCCCGCCTTCGAGAAAGCGCGTCGCGTCGTTGAAGACGACGCCGAGATCGGCAAAGCCGAGCGCGGGCGTCGGCGGCGTGGGCGGTGTCGGCGTGGGCGGCGTCGGAGGCATTGGCGCCGGCGCCGGCTGGCAGTGATGATTGTGATGATGATGGTGGTGGTGGTCGTTGTGATGATGGTGACCGTGGTGACTGTCGTGATGGTGACGGTGATGGCGCGACATGTCCAACGTACTCCTCAAAGCTGCGCACCACTGCGGATGAGCCGAAGCAACGGGGCGCGGCTGACGCGGGTGCGGATGATGAGGGCTATCTGCTGCCTGCTTCGTGGCTGCTTCGCGCAGGGATTGTGGAATGCGTCTGCGTCAGATTGTCGTGCGGCGTACGGATGGCGCTCCCGCAGAGCTGCGACATCTCACCGCTTGACGGTCGAGGGGCGCTTCAAGAGCCGGTGACCAGCGGCGATGTCGCGCCCGCGGCAAATCAGTGAGTTGGAAGAGCGTTCGACCGTAGCGATTCGGTCGACGGGTAGACGTCCCGAACGCACGCGGACCGCCTTGCGACGATCCGACGCGTCTGGGAGCTTGTGCTGAGACCGGGAGCAGCTACGCGCCGCCGCTCCGATGTGGTCGGATCATGGCGATATCTTTGCGAACTCCGCGAATGCGTCGGCGTAGTCGGCATGCCAGCGCGACAGCGGCGGCCGGTTCTCGACGATGTCGGAGGCTGCCCACAGGATGCGCCGCTCGTCAAGCGCCCGCGGTACGTCGTTGTCGGGGCACAGCACGTAGAAGTCGCCGGCCGTAACGCGCTCCAGCATGAAGTCGACCGTCTGCTCCGGCGTCCACGCGGCGGCCGGCTTCTCGACGCGGCCATTCGCGGTGAGCGGCGTGAACACGAAGCCCGGAATGAACAGATGCGCCGTCACCTGGCAGCCGGGCGTGTTGCGCAGCTCGTGCTGCAGCGCCTCGGTGAACGCCTTCACGCCGGCCTTCGAGACGTTGTAGGCGGGATCGCCGGGCGGCGTGGTGATGCCCTGCTTGGAGCCGGTATTGATGATCAACGCCGGCTTGCTCTGGGCGATCATGTTGGCTGCGAACACCTGCGAGCCGTGGATGACGCCCCACAGATTGACCCCGAGGATGCGCTGCCAATTGTCGTCGGCAAGCATCTTGCTGCCCGGCTGGATGCCGGCATTGTTCATCAGCACGTCGATCGCGCCGAAGCGTGCGCGCACCGCCGTTTCGAGCGCGACCACGCTGTCCCGGTTGCTCACATCGACCGTGGCGGTCATGACCGCAGCCTCGCCACGCTTGGCCGCGGCCGCGAGCTTGGCGGCGGCGTCGCGCAGCCGGGCCTCGTCGACATCGGCGATGCAGACGTTCATGCCGCGCTCTGCGAAGCGCATGGCGGCGGCGAGCCCGATGCCGGAGGCGCCTCCGGTGACGACGGCGGTGTGGTCGGCGGACAAGGCGGGGTGAGACACGGCAGGTTCTCCGGCATGACGATGAGATGCTGGTGTATGACGTCCTGGCGCGGCCGCAAGATCATCCGGCTGACGGCAAGACGGGTTTTTTGCGGCTGCAACGCGAGGGCACCAGTCCGGTCGCAGATGCATCGCGTCGTCTGGAACCGGCTTACGACGCGGCCTTGGCCCCGCGCGCCTTCCTCGGCTTCTCGATGTCGCTGCGCAGCGCGGCGAGATCCTTCTTCACGGCGTCAGCCGCATCGCGCTCGATGCGCCGATAACGTTCGACCAACTGCGCGCCGAATGTCGTCAGCGCCGCGCCACCGCCATTGCGGCCGCCGGTCTGCCGCGCGACCGCGGGCTGCCGGCATACCCGGTTGATCTCGTCGACGAGGTCCCAGGCCCGCTTGTAGGACATGTCCATCGCGCGCCCGGCCGCAGAGATCGAGCCGTGTCGCGCGATGTTCTCCAGCAGCGCGATCTTGCCCGGCCCGATCCGGCTGCCGTCATCGAGATCGATGCGCAGGCTGAGCGAGGGCAGGGCGTTCGCTTTCGGCATGGAGGGTCTGCTCGTACTGACGTGGGGCGGACATTGCCACCATCATGTTTTGCGAACAAGATGATCCCAATCGACAATCGCAACGACATCTGGGGACGAAATGCTGCCTGCGCTGTTTTCACCGCTCACGATCGGTCCTTATCACCTCAAGCACCGCGTCGTGATGGCGCCGTTGACCCGCATGCGCGCCGCAAGGGAGACCCTCGCGCCGCGGCCGCTCAACGTCGAGTATTATGCGCAGCGCGCGACGCCGGGCGGGCTGATCATCGCCGAGGCCTCGCCGGTGCTGCCGACCGGCACCGGCAGCCCGAACGTGCCGGGGATCTACAGCGCGGCGCAGGTCGCCGGCTGGAAGCAGGTCGTCGACGCGGTGCATGCCAAGGGCGGAGTCATTTTCCTACAGCTCTGGCACGTCGGCCGCGTCTCGCATTCCTCGTTCCAGCCGGGCGGCGTGCTACCGGTGGCGCCGTCGGCGATCGCGATCGGCGACGATCTCAAGGCGATGACGGCGGACGGCAAGCCGGCGGCCTACGAGACGCCGCGCGCGCTGGAGACGGACGAGATCCCCGCGCTCGTCGCGGCCTATGGCCAGGCCGCGCGCAACGCGATCGCGGCGGGCTTCGACGGCGTCGAGGTGCATAGCGCGAACGGCTATCTCATCGAGCAGTTCCTGCAGACCCGCAGCAACCAGCGCACCGACCGCTATGGCGGCGCAATCGAGAACCGCTGCCGCTTCCTGCTCGAGGTCACGCAGGCGGTGATCGACGCCTGCGGCGCCGACAAGGTGGGCGTGCGGCTGTCGCCCTATGGCATCGCCAACGGCTCCGGCGAGGCCGAGCCGATGCCGCTCTATACCTACGCGATCGAGGCGCTCAACAAGCTCGGCATCGCCTATCTGCATCTGATCGAGCCGCGCTCCTCCGGCGCCGGCCGCGCCGACGTCAACTGGCAGAACGTGCCGTCGGCCATCGTTCTGTTCCGGCCGCTGTGGAAGGGCGTGCTGATCGGCGCCGGCGGCTTCACCGGCGAGCCGGCGGAAGCCGCGATCCAGGCCGGCCACGCCGACGCCATCGCCTTCGGCCGCACCTTCATCTCCAACCCGGACCTGCCCGCCCGGCTGCGGCACGGCTGGCCGCTGACGCCGTATCACCGTCCGACCTTCTACGGCGGCGAGGAGAAGGGCTACACGGACTATCCGGCGTATGACGCCATGGCGAAGGCGTAGCTCGCGCTCTCTCCGCCGTCATTGCGAGGAGCGTAGCGACGAAGCAATCCAGAGTCGCGTGCGCCACCCTGGATTGCTTCGCTTCGCTCGCAATGACGGTGGAGCGAGAGTTGGCGTCAACTAATAGGACCGTGCCTGGAGGAGCCGACCCATGAAAAACCGCACGACCGGACGCTCGGCCTTCCTCGCGCTGCTCAAGGACGAGGGCATCACGCATCTGTTCGGCAATCCCGGCACCACCGAGCTGCCGATCATGCACGCGCTGAAGGACCATCCCGATCTCACCTATGTGATGGCGATGCAGGAGAGCCTGGTGGTGGCGATCGCCGACGGCTTCAGTCGCGCCTCGGGACGCCTCGTCGCCTGCAACGTCCACGTCGCGCCGGGTCTCGGCAACGGCATGGGCGCGCTCTACAATGCGCAGTTCACCGGAACGCCGATGATCCTCACCGCCGGCCAGCAGGAGCAGGGCCACGGCCTGATGGAGCCATTGCTCTACGGCCCGCTGGTGCGGATGGCCGAGCCGCTGGTGAAATGGGCCGTCGAGGTGACGAGGCTGGAGGACCTGCCGCGCATCATCAGGCGCGCCGCCAAGGTGGCGACCACGCCGCCGACCGGTCCCGTCTTCATCTCGCTGCCCGGCGATATCCTCAATGCCGAAGCCGGCATCGAGCTCGGCCGTTCCACCCGGGTCGATGCGCGCGTGTTGCCGGCCGCGGACGCGTTGCAGGCGCTGGCGCAGCGCATTCTCAGGGCGCAGCGGCCGATGATCATCACCGGCGACGAGATCGTCAAGAGCGATGCGCTGCGGCAGGCGGCCGAGTTCGCGTCGGCGATCGGCGCTCCCGTGCATCAGCAGTCCGCGCCCTATGGCGCGCATTTCCTGTCCGAGCATCCCTGCTACATCGGCTCATTGTCGCGCGCGCAGCAGCAGGTCCGCGACCTGCTCGCGCCACACGATCTTCTCATCGTGCTCGGCGCCGATCCCTTGCGGATGTCCGTGCATAGCGACATCGAGCCCCTGCCCGAGGGCTTGCCGATCGTGCAGATCGGCCTCGTCGATTGGGAGCTGGGAAAGAATTTCGGTGCCGAGATCGCGCTCAAGTCCGACGTTCGCGAGACGCTGCTTCAGCTCACGCCGCTCTTGCGCGAGCTCGGCGGCGCGGCCCTGCAGGCGCGTGCGCAGGAACGCCTGGCCGAATTGTCCTCGAAGAACTGGAGCGCGCGGCGCCGCAAGCTGGCCGCGCAGATCGAAGCGGCGCGCGAGCGGACGCCGATCGATCCGGACTACCTGGCGCTGCAGGTCGCCGAGGCGATGCCGGAGCACGGCATCCTGGTCGACGAGGGCCTGACCTCGGCGCGCTACATGACGGCGCTGTGGCCCTATCGCGACCGCTACAATTATCACGGCCTCGCCTCCGGCGGCATCGGCTGGGGCCTGCCGGCCTCGGTCGGCGTCAGTCTCGCCAATCTCGATCGTCCGGTCGTGTGCTATTCCGGCGACGGCAGCGCGATGTATTCGATCCAGGCGCTGTGGACCGCAGCGCATCACAAGCTGCCGCTGTCGGTCGTCATCGTCAACAATGGCGGCTACCGCATCATCAAGCAGCGGCTGCTGTCGTTCCACGGCGACGACAACTACATCGGTATGGATTTTGTCGACCCGCCGGTGGATTTCGCAGGGCTGGCACGGTCGCTCGGCTGCGAGGCGATGCGCATCAGTGATCCGCGCGAGCTGAAGCCGAGCTTGTCGGACGCGTTCCGCAGGCCCGGCGCCAAGCTGATCGAGGTGATGGTCAGTCACGCGGTGAATTGAGAGACTGCGCCTCTGGATTGTCAGTTGACCACGTTCGTCCGGGACGAGGACGGGGCTGGCGTTACACGGGCGGGCGAGGAGTACCGAGCAAGCCGCAACGCGATCCAACCACCGAGTTTGATGGCAGGCTACGCGGTTCCGAAATCCGAGACTTGCTTGATATCAGCATTGAATTCAAACCCAGCCCCTTCCGCTCGCCGCGCGATCCCGATATGACGCCGCCTTCGTTGTGACTGGAAAAGCGCCATGACCAGGATTGATGCAATTGCCCGTGCCCGTCAGACGCTGACGAGCGGTGACTTCTTGGCCGAGCTCGGCCGCCGGGTCGCCTATCGCACCGAGAGCCTCAATCCCGAGCGCAAGGACGAGCTCGCGGCGTATCTGACCAAAGAGCTGACGCCGTCCTTTGCCGCCCTCGGCTTTTCCTCCGAGATCGTGCCCTCGCCGAGCGGCAAGTCGCCGTTCCTGATCGCGACCTACCACGAGAGCGACAGTGCCCCGACGGTGCTCAGCTATGGCCACGGCGACACCGTCGACGGCATGGCTGGCGAATGGCGCGACGGCCGCGATCCCTGGGCGGTGACGCCGGCGGGCAATCGTCTCTATGGCCGCGGCACCGCCGACAACAAGGGCCAGCACAGCGTCAACATGGCGGCGCTGCGCGCGGTGCGCGAGGCGCGTGGCGGCAAGCTCGGCTTCAATGCCAAGTTCATCATCGAGATGGGCGAGGAGATCGGCTCGCCCGATCTCGCCAAGGTGGCCGATCTGCATCGCGACGCCTTGAAGGCCGACGTCTTCATCGGCTCGGACGGCCCGCGGCTGTCGACCGCGCGCCCCACCATCTTTCTCGGCTGCCGCGGCGGCATCCGGTTACATCTCGACGTCAACCTGCGCGAGGGCGGCAATCACTCCGGCAATTGGGGCGGCGTGCTCGCCAATCCGGCGACCATCCTGGCGAACGCGATCGCCACGCTGGTCGACGGCCATGGCCGCATCAAGCTGGAGGCGCTGAAGCCGCCGCGTCTCACCAATGCGATCCGCGCCATCCTCGCCGACGTGAAGGTGGAGCCGACCGCCGACGAGCCGGCGCTGTCGGACAATTGGGGCGAGGAGGGGCTGACGCCGGCGGAGCGGCTCTATGCCTGGAATACGCTCGAGGTGCTTGCGATCTCCTCCGGCAATATCGACAAGCCGGCGAATGCGATCCCCGGCCGCGCCCGCGCCGTGCTGCAGCTGCGTTTCGTCGTCGGCACCAAGGTCGACAGCATCGTGGCCGACGTGAAGAACCATCTCGCCGCGCATGGCTTCCCGATGATCGAGGTCAGCATGGCGCAGAGCTTCATGGCCTCGCGCGCCGACATCGACAGCCCCTGGATCAAATGGGCCGCGGATTCCATCAAGATGAGCACCGGCAAAGCGCCCGCCGTGCTGCCGAACTTCGGCGGCTCGCTGCCCAATGACGTGTTTGCCGACGTGCTGAAGATGCCGACCATGTGGGTGCCGCATTCCTATCCGGGCTGCTCGCAGCACGCGCCGGATGAGCACATTCTGCTGGATGTCACGGAGGAGGCGCTCGGCCTGATGGCCGGGCTGTTCTGGGATCTCGGCGAGCTGCAGAAGCCGTTGTGAGGCGAGAAGGGGGGCATGAGCACACATCTCTTGGCGTTATCGGTGCTCACCTCTCGCTGCCTGAGGCGGGGTGAGCGACGCCCCGGTCGTGTTCAGCGCCTGCGGCCGCCCTTCGAGACGGCCGCCTTCGGCGGGCTCCTCAGGGCGAGGACTGGTGCCTTGGCGAAGTCCGCGGTGACGTTCATGGTGAGGAACGCCGCGCCGGTCAGGAAGATGGAAGGCGGGGTTGCTGCGCGCGGCGCGTCTCGAACCACGAGGCCCGTGTGCCGTGCGGTTGCATTGCCGCGTGCGGGAACCGCCCGAGTGAGACTTTCGTCTGGTCGCGGGGCTCGCGAGCCCCTCGCAGTTTACCATCCCGACGTTCGGCGCTGCCGTTTCAGCCCGAACGTCTTGTCGAAGGGGACGCGGGACAGGCAATTTGTCGCGATCGTCCGAGGACGTCCCGCCGCGGGGCGGTTTATGGTGCCCGCGCTCGTCCGGCCGGAGATCGTCCGGGGGGCGGGGGCCATTTTGAGTTCGCTGTGGTTTATGCAAGCATCCGGCAATCAGCCGGATTGAGGAGATCAGTTATGAAGCAGCTTCGCCTATTCGGTCTTGCCGTCGCCGCCGCGCTCTGCGCCGGCCAGGCGCAGGCCGAGGACCTGACGGGGACCCTGAAGAACATCAAGGAGACCGGCACCATTACGCTCGGCGTCCGCGACTCCTCGATCCCGTTCTCCTATCTCGACGACAATCAGAAGCCGATCGGCTTCGCCATCGACATCTGCATGGGCATCGTCGATGCCGTGAAGAAGGAGCTCAAGCTCGACAAGCTCGACGTGAAGCTCAACCCGGTGACGTCGTCGACCCGCATCCCGCTGCTCGCCAACGGCACCATCGATCTCGAATGCGGCTCGACCACCAACAATGCCGAGCGCCAGAAGCAGATCTCCTTCACCAACACCCACTTCCTGACGGCGAGCCGCTACGTCTCGAAGAAGGCGAGCAAGATCAACGCGATCGACGATCTGAAGGGTAAATCGGTCGTGTCGACCGCCGGCACCACCAACATCAAGCAGCTGACCGAGGCCAATGCCGCGCGCAATCTCGGCATCAACATCATCCCGGCCAAGGATCATGCCGAGGCCTTCCTGATGGTGGAGACCGATCGCGCCGTCGCCTTCGTGATGGACGACATTCTTCTGGCGAGCCTCGTCGCCGGTTCCAAGGATCCGGCCGCCTATGTCGTTTCCAAGGACGCGTTCTCGAAGCCTGAGCCCTACGGCATCATGCTGCGCAAGGACGACCCGCAGTTCAAGAAGGTGGTCGATGCGGCGACCGCCAAGATCTACACCAGCGGCGAGGGCGCCAAGCTGTATGACAAATGGTTCATGCAGAAGATCCCGCCGAAGGGCCTGAACCTCAACACCCCGCTGTCGCCGGAGCTGAAGGCCGAGTTCGCCAAGCCGTCGGATTCGCCGGATCCGGATTCGTACAAGCCGTAAGGTGAGGTCGCAGCTCTCGCGCCGAATTCGATGCGCCCCCCTCCCCCTTGCGGGGAGGGGTCGGGGGTGGGGGTCTCAGGAAAGACTGCCCGTGTGGACTCCCCACCCCGACCCTCCCCCGCAAGGGGGGAGGGAACGCAGCGAGTTTTTGGCAAAGACTGTGTATTGCGACTTGCGAGCTAATTCCCTCTCAGGATGTCCCCGTGAACTACACCTGGAACTGGCACATCTTCCTGGAGCCGAACCCGACTGGGGCCGGCACCTATTTCGACATGCTGCTGGCGGGGCTGAAGGTCACGATCGTGACCTCGCTGTCGGCTTGGGTGATCGCGCTGATCTGCGGCACGATCGTCGGCATCCTGCGCAGCTTGCCGTCCAAGCTGGCGACCTGGATCGCCTTCGCCTATGTCGAGTTCTTCCGCAACATGCCGCTTTTGGTGCAGCTGTTCCTGTGGTTCTTCGTGCTGCCGGAGCTGTTGCCGCCCACGATCGGCCTGTGGCTGAAGCAGATGCCCAATGCGCCATTCTATACGGCGGCCGTCGGCATCGGCCTGTTCATGTCGGCGCGTGTCGCCGTGCAATTGGCGGCCGGCATCGGCTCGCTGCCGCGCGGCCAGAAGCTGGCGGCGACCGCGCTCGGCCTCACCACCTTGCAGGCCTACCGCTACGTGCTGCTGCCGATGGCTTTCCGCATCATCCTGCCGCCGCTGACGTCCGAATTTCTCAACACGGTCAAGAACAGCGCCGTCGCAATCACGATCGGTCTGATCGAGCTGACGGGCGCTGCGCGCGCCATGCAGGAATTCTCGTTCCAGGTGTTCGAGGCCTTCAGCGCCGCCACCTTGATGTATCTCGTCATCAACGTCATCGTCGTGATCGGCATGCGGCTCCTGGAGCGCGCAGTGGCGGTCCCTGGCTACATCACGGGCAAATGAGATGCTGGCCAATTTCGATTTCGACGTCATCCGCCGCTCGCTGAGCTATCTTTTCATCGACGGCATGACCTTCACGCTGACCTTGACGGCGCTGTCGGCGACGGGCGGTCTTGTGTTCGGCACCCTGATCGCGCTGATGCGGCTGTCCGGCTATCGGGTGATGGGCTTTATCGCCGGGCTCTATGTCGACTTCATGCGCTCGCTGCCGCTGGTTCTGGTGATCTTCTGGTTCTACTTCCTGGTGCCCTATATCGGGCAGTGGATCACCGGCTCGTCGCGGCCGATCAAGGTCGGCGCGTTCGCGTCCTCCCTGATCACCTTCATCCTGTTCGAGGCGGCCTATTTCTCCGAGATCATGCGCGCCGGCATCCAGTCGATCTCGCGCGGCCAGCCGGCCGCGGCCTCGGCGCTCGGCCTGACCTATGCGCAGACCATGCGCTACGTCGTGCTGCCGCAGGCGTTCCGCAACATGCTGCCGGTGCTGCTGACGCAGACCATCGTGCTGTTCCAGGACACGTCGCTGGTCTACGTGCTCTCGATTCCGGACTTCCTCGGCGCTGCTTCGAAAGTCGCCCAGCGCGACGGCCGTCTGGTCGAGATGTACCTGTTCGCGGCCCTGGTCTACTTCACCATCTCCTGTGTCGCGTCCTACGGCGTCCGTCGCCTGCAGTCGCGCATCTCCATCATCAGATAGTCGGCTCCCATGATCGAAATCAGCCACGTCAACAAATGGTACAGCCCGAGCTTCCAGGTGCTGAAGGACTGCACGACCTCGGTCGCCAAGGGCGAGGTGGTGGTGGTCTGCGGCCCCTCCGGCTCCGGCAAGTCGACCCTGATCAAATGCGTCAACGCGCTGGAGCCGTTCCAGGACGGCGTGATCACGATCGACGGCCTCAAGGTCAATGATTCCAAGACCAACCTGCCGAAGCTGCGCTCTCGGGTCGGCATGGTGTTCCAGCACTTCGAGCTGTTTCCGCATCTCAAGATCATCGACAACCTCTGCCTCGCCCAGCAGAAGGTGCTGGGTCGTGGCCATGAGGAAGCGACCGCGAAGGGCATGAAGCTCCTGGATCGCGTCGGCCTCAAGGAGCAGGCGCAGAAGTTTCCGGCGCAGCTCTCCGGCGGTCAGCAGCAGCGCGTGGCGATCGCACGTGCGCTCGCCATGGACCCGATCGCGATGCTGTTCGACGAGCCGACCTCGGCGCTCGATCCGGAGATGATCAGCGAGGTGCTTGACGTCATGGTCGATCTCGCCCGCGAGGGCATGACCATGATGGTCGTGACCCACGAGATGGGCTTCGCCAGGAAGGTCGCCCACCGCGTCATCTTCATGGACCGCGGCGAGATCGTCGAGGACGCCAAGAAGGAGGATTTCTTCGGCCAGCCGCGCAGCGAGCGCGCGCAGCAGTTCCTGTCGAAGATCCTGTCGCATTAGTTGCGTCCGTCATTCCGGGGCGCCCGTAGGGCGAACCCGGAATGACGGCGAGAGTAACAAGTGGTGTACGCAGATGGCTTTGCGTGCGCAGATGAGAATGGAGACACGTCCTTGGACCCGATCGCTTACGTCAACGGCGCCTTCGTGCCCCTGTCCGAGGCCAAGGTCTCGGTCCTCGATCGCGGCTTCCTGTTTGCCGACGGCATCTACGAAGTGGCGGCGGTGCTCGATGGCAAGCTGGTCGACAGTGCCCCGCATCTTGCCCGCCTGGAGCGCTCGGTCGGCGAGATCGGGCTGGCGCTGCCGGAGAGCCTGGCGCGGATCGAGGAGCTGCAGAAGGAGCTGGTCGCACGCAACCGGCTCGACCAGGGTATGGTCTATCTGCAGGTGACGCGCGGCGCCGACAAGGGCCGCGACTTCCCGTTTCCCAAGGGCGACGTCAAGCCGACCTTGGTGATGTTCGTCACCGCCAAGGATATCATCAATGCGCCCTCGGCGAAGACGGGAATTGGCGTCATCACCGTGCCCGACATCCGCTGGGCGCGCCGCGACATCAAGAGCGTGGCGCTGCTCGCGCAGGTGCTCGCGAAGCAGGCGGCCGCCGCGGCCGGGGCCGGCGAGGCGTGGATGGTCGAGGACGGTCATGTCACCGAGGGCGGCTCGTCCTCGGCCTTCATCCTGACCAAGGACGACGTCATCGTGACGCGGCCGAACTCCAACGCCATCCTGCCGGGCTGCACCCGCAAGGCCGTGGTGAAGCTCGCCGAGGAGCGCCAGCTCAAGGTCGAGGAGCGGCTGTTCACGGTGGAGGAGGCGCTCGCGGCGAAGGAGGCCTTCATCACCAGCGCGAGCTCGTTCGTGCAGCCGGTGGTCACGATCGACGGCAAGCCCGTCGGCGACGGCAAGCCGGGACCGGTGGCGGCGCGGCTGCGCGAGATCTATGTCGATTTTGCGCGCGCCACGGCGGTGTAGTTGGAGGAGACGATAGAGCAGGTGCAGCATCGAAACCCGTTTGCATTGTCCGGCGCTTTGCTATCGTGGCGACGAACGAAACAGAAATCAGGGAGGAGTTTCGATGCGGTATCGCTTGAGTGGACTCGCGGCCGGACTATTGATTGCGGGCGCAGGCATGACGGGAGCGGCATTGGCCGATGACGGCTGGGTGACCCTGGTCGACTCCACGACCAAGGCCGACTTCACCGAGGTCGGCAAGGCCAATTGGGAGATGAAGGACGGCGCGCTGTCGGCCGACAAGCTTGACGGCAAGGATCCATCGTATCTGGTGAGCAAGGCGAGCTACAAGGACTTCCAGATCAAGGCCGAGTTCTGGGTCGATGACGCCGCCAACAGCGGCATCTTCATCCGCTGCGACCAGTCGGCGAAGATCGACTCCAACATCTGCTACGAGGTCAACATCTTCGACAAGCGGCCCGATCCGAAATACGGCACCGGCGCGATCGTCGACGTGTCCAAGGTCGATCCGATGCCGAAGGCCGGCGGCAAGTGGAATACCTACGAGATCACCGCCAAGGGCACGCGGCTGACCGTGATCCTCAACGGCGAGAAGACCGCCGATGTTGACGACAGCAAGCACGCGGCGGGACCGATCGCCCTGCAGTACGGCTCGGGCGTCGTGAAGTTCAGGAAGGTGCAGATCAAGCCGCTGTAGCGGCCGCGCATTCCGGGCAGCGGCGCTGGCCGCGGCTGGCGCGGTAGAGGCTCTTGCAGTACCAGCGGCGCGCCATCATCTGCAGGGGATGGCGGGCCAACCGGGCCAGCGTCACCAGTTCGAGCATGGCGGGCATTGCGGACTCCTCTCCTACTTTCCAACTCTTGTGAAATGGGGCGGCACTTCGTTTGCGGAAGTGCCGCCCCAGTCGCATCAGCCATGCAGCTTCTTTGCGGTCTCGGCGATGACGCGGCCCTGATAGCGCGCCCCCGCCAGCTCGTTCGCGCTCGGCTGCCGGCTGCCGTCACCGCCGGTGATGGTGGTGGCGCCATAGGGCGAGCCGCCGGTGACCTCGTCGAGCTTCATCTGGCCGGCGAAGCCGTAGTTGAGGCCGACGATGGTCATGCCGAAGTGCAGCAGGTTGGTGATGATCGAGAACAGGGTGGTTTCCTGGCCGCCGTGCTGGGTCGCGGTCGAGGTGAAGGCGCCGCCGACCTTGCCGTGGAGCGCGCCCTTGGCCCACAGGCCGCCGGCCTGATCGAGGAAGTTGGCCATCTGCGAGGCCATGCGGCCGAAGCGGGTGCCGGTGCCGACGATGATCGCGTCGTAATCGGCGAGCTCCTCGACCTTGGCGATCGGGGCAGTCTGGTCGAGCTTGTAGTAGGAGGCCTTGGCAACGTCGGCCGGCACCAGCTCGGGCACGCGCTTGACGTCCACGGTGGCGCCGGCCTCGCGGGCGCCTTCGGCCACCGCGTTGGCCATCGCTTCGATGTGGCCGTAGGCGGAGTAGTAGAGAACGAGAACCTTGGTCATGGCAGTCTCCGTGGGGACGAGGATGATCGGGAAGAGCGTCCCGGCCGGATGCCCGGCCGGGATCGCGTGAGACGGTTAGGCGGCGTCGACGAGCACCAGCTCGGAATCTTCGAGCGCGGTGATCTTCAGCGTGGCCTCGTCGCGGATGGCGGCGCCGTCACGAGCGTTGACTCGGACGCCGTTGACTTCGACGCTGCCGGCTGCGGGCACCAGATAGATGTGCCGGGCCTTGTCGGCGCTGTACTCGGCGGTCTCGCCTGCCTTCAGCGTGGTGCCGAGTACGCGCGCCTTGGCGCGGATCGGCAACGCGCCGCCGTCATCTGCGAAGCCGCTCGCCAGTGTGACCAGCTTGCCGGAGCGGTCGGACTTCGGGAACGGCTTGGCGCCCCAGGTCGGCTGGCCGCCATCGGTGGCAGGCTCGATCCAGATCTGGAAGATCCGTGTCGTGGTCGGCTCCAGATTGTACTCGGAGTGGCGGATGCCGCTGCCCGCGCTCATCACCTGGACGTCGCCGGCCTCAGTGCGGCCCTTGTTGCCGAGGCTGTCCTGATGCGTGATCGCGCCTTCGCGGACATAGGTGATGATCTCCATGTTCCGGTGCGGATGTGCAGGGAAGCCGGTGTTCGGCGCGATCTCGTCGTCGTTCCAGACCCGCAGGGCGCCATGGCCCATGTTGCTGGGGTCGTAATAGTTCGCGAACGAGAAATGGTGCTTGGCCTTCAGCCAGCCGTGGTCGGCGCCGCCCAGCGCCGCAAAGGGCTTCAATTCGATCATGGGTTTGCTCCGTTGTTGCACGTCGGCCGCGAGCCGCCGTGCCGTTGGGCACTGGAATAGGCTGACGGTCCGAGTATAGAAATAGAAACTATTGAAATCCATTGTTTCCAAAAGTGAGATTGCCGCCGATGGCGCGACTTCCGGATTTCGAGGCGATGGCGATCTTCGCCAAGGTCGTCGAGCTGCGCTCCTTCGCCGGCGCGGCGCAGGAGCTGAGCCTGTCCAAGGCGTCAGTGTCGAAGGCCGTGAGCCGGCTGGAAGAACGCCTGGGCACGCGGCTGTTCAACCGCACCTCGCGCCGTCTGGCGCTGACCGATGCCGGGCAGCGGCTGTCAGAGAGGGCCGCGCAACTGCTCGCGGATGGCGAGGCGGCGGAGACCGAGGCGTTGGCGCAATCGCTGACGCCGCGCGGGCTGGTGCGCTTCGCGGTGCCGATGACCTTCGGTGTGAAGAAGATCGCACCGCTGCTGCCGGTCTTTCTCGAACAATATCCGGAAGTGTCGATCGATCTGCACATGAGCGATGCAACCGTCGATCTCATCGGCGAGGGGTTCGATCTCGCGCTGCGCATCGCGCGGCTGCCGGACTCATCACTGGTGGCGCGCCGCCTCTGCGCGATGCCGCGCTACACGGTGGCGGCGCCGTCCTATCTGAAGCGGCACGGACGGCCGACGCATCCGATGCATCTCGCCGAGCACAAATGCTTCGGCTACGCCTATCTCTCCACCGCCGGCGTCTGGCACTACACCAATGCGGCCGGCGAGCAGGCCAGCGTGCGGCCGGCGGGACAGCTGCGCGTCAACAATGGCGAGGCGCTGCTGCCGGCGGTGCTCGCCGGCCTCGGCATCGCCGACCTGCCGGACTTCATCGTTGGCGACGCGATCGCGTCGGGCGAGGTCGAGGTGATCCTGAAGGGCTGGAGCCAGCCCGAAGGGGCGATGCATCTGGTGATGCCGCCCGGCGGCCCGCGCCCCGCCCGGGTCGAGGTGCTGGCGGAGTTCCTGGTCAAGGAGCTGGCGAAAGGGAAGCGCAAGTGACGTTCGAAGGAGTGGTTTCCATGTGGAAGCAGCTGCCGAGCGCCGTTGCAAGGTGCGCCGTCGCTCTCGGAATCATTGGGTTTTTGCTACCGCTCGGATTGGGGGTGTTTCCGGACGATTGGCTGAATGCGATCGAGCTTCCAAACGCGCTTGGCTCGGCCCGGGTTGCAGCTCCAAATGGACGCGTGTTCGTTGCGAGCGAGCCGTTGGGGAGAGTGCAGCGCTATGGTCCCCAGGGCTTCGAGCGAGGTTTTTACGTCGGTTCGCAAGGCGGCGCCTTCGATATCGGTGTCAGTGACGCGGGAGATGTGCTGATCTGCTCCGTGCGTGCACGTGCGTTGATCACCTACACACAAGACGGCGTCGAGACCGCCCGGCGTGGACCCTGCACCTTCAACGACGCAAATGGTGGACTCATGCCCGCGTCCCGGAGCTATGAGCGCAACGCTCGAGTGCCGGAAATCGCTTTCGGATGGTTCGGACTGCTGGCGGTGCCGCTCTGGCATCCCTTCGTTGCATGGTTCATGGCGCTCATGGGGGCGCTATTTTTGAAGTCGGGCACCGCTCGCTCGCAACAGAGCGAGCTTTCGTCAGTCGCCAAATGAGCGCACGACGCGATGAAGCTGCCGCGCCTGGTATCATTTCGGTGCGACGACTAAGTCGCGACCTCGCAAACGTCGACCCATTCGGCCGATGTCAGCTCGGCCATGCGGTCCGGCGTGATCTTGACGGCGCTATGGGTCGAGCCTGCCGCCGGCACGACGATGTCGAAGGCTTTCAGCGAGACGTCGCAATAGACCGGCAGCGGCGATTTCAGCCCGAACGGACAGACGCCGCCGACCTCGTGACCGGTGATGTCGGCGACCTCGTCGAGACCGAGCATCTTCGGCTTGCCGCCGAACTGCGCCTTGACCTTCTTGTTGTCCATCCTTGCGTGGCCCGCGGCGACGATCAGGATGACGCGCTCGCCGACGCGCAGCGACAGCGTCTTGGCGATGCGGGCCGGCTCGACACCATAGGCTTCCGCCGCGAGCGCTACGGTGGCGGAACTCTGGCTGGAGACGAGGACGTCGATATCGGGGGCTTTTTCGGTGAAGAAGGCGCGGACGGAATCAAGGCTCATGTTTGGCGACGATCTCGGGCAGTTCGGATAGCGCAGCAATACGATAGTCCGGCGCCAAACCCAACTCGTCCATCTGGGTGCGCAGCGCCTTGAACAGGGTGAGCGGCGCGACGAGGTCGGTCTGGCTGCAGGCAGCCGCCATGGCGTCCGGGGTGACGCGCTCGATCCAGGCGACGTTCAATCCGAACGCCTTGGCGCCGCAGACGTCCCAGGGGTTGGAGGATACGAACAGCACCTCGTCGGGTGCAAACCCGAGCGTCTCCTCGATCAGTGCGTACGCCTGGGGACTCGGCTTGAAGATCTTCCGGGCATCCACGCTGATGACCGCATCGAGCGGAGCATCGAAGCCGCTGGCCTTGACCAGGCTGTCGAGCATCGCAGGGCTGCCGTTGGAGAGGATCGCGAGCCGATGATCCTTCATCGCGGCGAGCGCAGCCCTCGCATCGGGGTAGGGATCGAGATCGAGATATTTGGCGATGATGCGGTCCAGCGTCGCCGCATCGGCCTGCAGCCCGAGAACGCGCAGCGTGTAGATCAGCGAGTCGCGGGTGACGGCGGTGAAGTCCTCGTAACGCTGCATCAGCGAGCGCAGCCAGGTGTATTCGAGCTGCTTGATGCGCCAGATCTGCGTGATGATGTCGCCATGGCCGGGAAAGGCCTGCTCGGTCACGGCCGCTACCGACTGGATGTCGTACAGCGTGCCATAGGCATCGAAGACCACGGCTTTGAAGGGCACGGCGCTCACCTGATCGAAAGCATACAGGCGCTAAGGCTGATGGCCACCGCGCCTGCGGATGATAGCATGATGCCCGTGACTTGCGCGGGGCGGCAAGGACAGGACCGACGACGTCAGATCCCGAGCAGCTTGCGGGCGTTGGCCTTCAACACCTTCGGCCGGATCTCGTCGCGAATCTCGAGCTTGGCGAAATCGGCGAGCCAGCGGTCGGGGGTGATCACCGGCCAGTCCGAGCCGAACAGCATCTTGTCCTGCAGGATCGAGTTGATGTAGCGCACCAGGATCGGCGGGAAGTACTTTGGCGACCAGCCCGACAGGTCGATATAGACGTTCGGCTTGTGGGTCGCCACCGACAGCGCCTCCTCCTGCCAGGGGAAGGAGGGGTGGGCGAGGATGATCTTGAGGTCGGGGAAGTCGGCCGCGACGTCGTCCATGTACATCGGGTTGGAATATTTCAGCCGCATCCCCATGCCGCCCGGCATGCCCGAGCCGACGCCGGTCTGGCCGGTGTGAAACAGTGCGATCGCGCCGCCGTCGTTGATCGCCTCATACAGCGGATAGGCCAGCCGGTCGTTGGCGTAGAAGCCCTGCATCGTAGGGTGGAACTTGAAGCCGCGGACGCCATACTCCTCGATCAGCTTGCGCGCCTCGCGCACGCCGAGCTTGCCCTTGTGCGGATCGATGCTGACGAAGGGGATGAGGACGTCGAGATGGTCGGAAGCGACCTCGAGCATCTCGTAATTGTTGTAGCGCCGAAAGCCGGTCTCGCGCTCGGCGTCGACCGGGAAGATCACCGCGGCGATGTTCTTGGAGCGATAATAGGCGGCGGTCTCCGGCACCGTCGGCGGATGCTTGTGCGGCGACTTGAAGTAGTCGGCCATCTGGGCCTGGAAATCGTCGTAGCCGTCATCCGCATGCATGCCGCAGGGCTCCTCGGCATGGGTATGGATGTCGATGGCGACGACATCGTCGATCTTGGGCAGAGCGAGCTTGGGCATGGGCGTTCCCGGCGGTTGGTTCTTGGCTTTGGAAAATTGATTATAGGATATAACAAATTTGGCAATCGCCAAGTTGGATCGAGGGGCGCGTCGCCGGCCGGTTCTGTTGAAGCTGGGGCCCGCCATGATTGACATCCGGCGGGCCGGTGGTTAGAAACCGGCCAATCCGGGCGACCTGGTCGCTTGCGGAACTCCCTTTGTATTTGCCACTTCCGGCCTGTCCAACACGGCCTTTCAACGTATCAGGATGTCCCATGAAGGTCCGTAACTCGCTGAAGTCGCTGCGTGGCCGCCATCGCGCCAACCGTCTGGTCCGCCGCAAGGGCCGCGTCTATGTGATCAACAAGGTCCAGCGCCGCTTCAAGGCGCGCCAGGGCTGATCCCGTAGATCTCCCCTCGAGAAGAGGGGCCTCCTCACAGGTCTTTGAGGCGCGTGCTGCTTTGCAGGACGCGCCGACTGCGTTTAGACTTGGGGTATGGCCAAGCGATCCTTGCGGGCGATTCTTCTCGCCGTTGTCGTCATTTCGGTACCGCATCTTGCCTTTGCGCAGGGGGAGCCGCGGGCCGGCGTCAAGCCAAAGCCGCCCGAGGCTCCGGCCAAGCTGCCGAAGATCGGGGCCGACAAGACCAAGGGCCTCGATTTCCTGTTCGGTGCCCTGAAGGCGGCGCCCGACGAGATCAGCGCCAAGCATGTCGAGGCGCGGATTTGGGCGATCTGGCTGCAGACCCCCAGCGATACCGTCGCCCTGCTGATGTCGCGGTCCAAAGCCGCGATGGACGCGAAGCAGAACGAAGTTGCGCTCAAATTGCTCGATTCGGTGATCAAGCTCCGGCCCGATTATGTCGAGGCCTGGAACCGTCGTGCGACCATCTATTACCTCCAGAACGATTACGGCCGCTCGCTTGCCGACATCCAGCAGGTCCTGCTGCGTGAACCGCGGCACTTCGGCGCGCTCGCAGGTCTCGGCATGATCATGCAGGATCTCGGCGAGGAGAAGCGGGCGCTGGACGCGTTCCGCAAGGCGCTCGAGGTCAATCCGCATCTCGACAAGGTGCCGGAGCTGGTGAAAACCCTCACCGAGAAGGTCGAGGGGCGCGACATCTAGCCGTAACGGCCGATTAACCACGTCTGGGCGGCCGTCCTTGTCGGTCCGGCCACGCGAACCTAGCTGCCTCTCAACGATGGATCTCGGCAGGAGAGACGCGATGCGGCGGGCGGTGCTGACGGCAGCGCTGGTGATGACGACGATGTCGGCCGCCCGGGCCGAGGATCCGGATCTGTTCTGGGTGGTCGGCAACCGCGCCACCAATCGCTGCGAGATCGTGACCAGCAATCCGGTCGTCACGATCATGGGCGACATCTGGTTCGCGTCCGGCCCCTTCAAATCGAAGGATGACGCCAAGCTCGCGAGATCCACGATCAACGCGTGCCCGAACAAGGACATGACGCAGGAGGACTGATCGGCTCGCCCGCGAGCGGGCTGGCGGCTCAGTGGAACGCGGTGCTGCGGCGGTCCGGCAGGCCGTACTGGGCGGCCGCGGCATAGAGTTGTGCGATCTCGGCCTCGAGATGCTCGTTGACCAGCAGCAGCGCCTTCAGCGCGCCGCGAAGGTCGCCGTTGCAGCTCGCGACGATCTCGTCGATGGCTGCCTCGCTTGAACGAAAGCTCATCGGTAACCCCCTCCCAAAACACCAAACTAAACACAGGGCCGGTCATCGTGCTTCGACTGCGCAATGACCCGACCGGAAGTAATTCACGGCCATCGGCTGATTGCGAGGAAATGTCCTGACCATGGTTATAAAATGGCCGACGACGCCATCATGACAGGATTCGCAAGACAAACGGGGGGAGACGGAGGCCGCAGCCGCAACCTGCTGCGATCTGACCCGTATCTGTCCAGGTGACAGGCAGAAAATCATCAATGATTTCAATACTCGTAGTGGGGGCCCTGGGGCTGCTGGCGCTGCTGACCCAGGCCGGCGTCGTGCTGATGGAAAGACGCTATCCGGCCCAGGGAGAGGCGGTCGAGGTCGGTGGGGCGACCATCAATCTTGTGGATATCGGGCCGCGTGACGGGGAGCGGCCGCCGCTTCTGCTTGTCCACGGCGCCAGCTCGAACCTCGAGGCGATGCGCAGGCCGCTCGGCGACCTGCTCGCCCGGCGTCATCGGGTGCTCCTGGTCGACCGTCCCGGCCACGGCTGGAGCCCGCGCGATCGCGCCGAGGATTCGACGCCCGCGGTTCAGGCCCGCATGCTGGACGAGGCGCTGGCCCGGCTCGGCATCGGCCCGGTGATCCTGGTGGTCCATTCCTGGAGCGGTGCGCTCGGCCTGCGCATGGCACTCGACTTCCCTGACCGGGTCGCGGGCCTCGTCATGCTGGCGCCGGTCGCCTATCCCTGGCGGGGCGGGGTCGGGCAGTACAATGCGGCCGTCACGACGCCGGTGGTCGGGCCCTTGCTGGCGCATACGATCACGCTGCCGCTCGGCCTGGCGCTGATGGCGCCTGGTGCCCGCGGCGTGTTCGCGCCGCAGGAGATGCCGGACGATTTCGTCGACCGGACCGCGACGCCGCTGTTGCTGCGGCCGCGCGAGTTCCTGGCCAATGCGCGCGACCTCGTCACCCTGAAGCAGGCGGTGATCGAGCAGGCGCCGCGCTATGGCGAGATCAAGGTGCCGGTCACGATCCTGGCCGGCGATGCCGACAGGACGGTCTATACCGAGATCCATTCCCGGCCGCTCGCGCGGGTCTTGCCCCAGGCGCGCCTGATCGTCGTGCCCGACCTCGGGCACATGGTCCAGAATGCGGTGCCGGAGCTCGTGGTGGGCGAGGTCGATCGGATGGTCAGCACGCTCACGGCCGTCGAAGCGGCGCCCTGATGATGGAAAGGCCCCGGCGTCTGCCGGGGCCTCCAGGTCTCGAGCGGAGGGCCGCCGCCGGCCGCTTACTGCTTCTGCTTGCCGTCCTTGTCGAACGACGCGACATAGGCCCAGAGATTGTTGATCTCGGTCTCGTTCTTGATGCCCGCGAAGGTCATCTTGGTGCCGGGGATCTTGGCCTTCGGGTCCTTGATGTATTCCTTGAAGACCGCCTCGTTCCAGGTGATGCCCGAGTTCTTGTTGGCTTCCGAATAGTTGTAGTCCGGCGCGCTGCCCGACTTGCGTCCATCGAGGCCGTTGAGTTCCGGACCGACCTTGTTCTTCGCGCCTTCGCCGATCGCGTGGCAGGGCAGGCACTTGTTGAAGGACGTCTTGCCGGCGGCCGCATCCTGCGCCAGCGCGGCAGACGCCAGCGACGACGAGGCGAGGATGACGAGCGCGCTCAAAGTCATTTTCTTCATGGATCAGGCTCTGTGGGTTACGAGACGAGTTTGCGCGCAGGTTGTGGCATGGCCTCAGGCGACGCACAAGCGGGGAAGCGCTGAGGCAAATCAGCATAATGGCGGAGTTTGTTGCTCTGCCGCAAACTCCGATGCTGATCCGCTGCCTATCCAAACCGTTTCCGTTGTGATTGATATGCCAGGGCAAATCGGGGGCCGGAGGAACGCGATGGCGATCATGATGCCGGAAGCTGATCGGGCGGTGCTGGCGCGCCGCGACGAGATCGTTGCTGCACTGCGCGCAATCGTGCCGGGCGAAGGCGTCATCGACAGCGCCGCCGAGATGCTGCCTTACGAGTCCGATGGGTTGATGGCCTACCGCCAGCCGCCGATGGTCGTGGTGCTGCCGGAGACCACCGCGCAGGTGTCGCGAGTCCTGAAATATTGCCATGAACAAGGCATCAAGGTGGTTCCGCGCGGCTCCGGAACGTCGCTGTCGGGCGGCGCGCTGCCGCTGGCCGACGGCGTGCTGCTCGGCCTCGGCAAGTTCAAGCGCATCCGCGACATCGACTTCGACAATCGCGTCGTGGTCACCGAGCCCGGCGTCACCAATCTCGCCATCAGCCAGGCGGTGGCGCATGCCGGCTTCTACTACGCCCCCGATCCGTCCTCGCAGATCGCCTGCTCGATCGGCGGCAATGTCGCGGAGAACTCCGGCGGCGTGCACTGCCTGAAATACGGCATGACCACCAACAACGTTCTCGGCTGCGAGATCGTGCTGGTGACCGGCGAGGTGCTGCGCATCGGCGGCAAATGCGCCGAGAACGCCGGCTATGATTTGATGGGGCTCATCACCGGCTCGGAGGGCCTGCTCGGCGTCGTCACCGAGGTGACGGTGCGCATCCTGCAGAAGCCGGAGACGGCGCGCGCGCTGATGGTCGGGTTCGCCGAGGTCGAGGCGGCCGGCGAATGCGTCGCCCGCATCATCGGCGCCGGCATCATTCCCGGCGGCATGGAGATGATGGACAAGCCCGCCATCCACGCCGCCGAGGCCTTCGTCCATGCCGGCTATCCGCTCGACGTCGAGGCGCTGCTGATCATCGAGCTCGACGGCCCCGGCGTCGAGGTCGACGAGCTGATCGGTCGCGTCGAGACAATCGCAAACGCCTGCGGCTCGACCACCTGCCGGATCTCGACCTCCGAGGCCGAACGGAACTTGTTCTGGGCCGGCCGCAAGGCGGCGTTCCCCGCCGTCGGCCGCATCTCGCCGGACTACCTCTGCATGGACGGCACCATCCCGCGCGGCGCGCTGCCCAAGGCGCTCGCGCGCATCCGCGAGCTGTCGGAGAAATACCAGCTCGGCTGCGCCAACGTCTTCCACGCCGGCGACGGCAACCTGCATCCGCTGATCCTGTACGACGCCAACAAGCCGGGCGAGATGGAGCGCGCGGAGGCGTTCGGCGCCGACATCCTGCGCTGCTGCGTCGAGCTCGGCGGCGTGCTGACCGGCGAGCACGGCGTCGGCATCGAGAAGCGCGATTTGATGCCGGAGATGTTCACCGAGATCGACCTCAACCAGCAGCAGCGGGTCAAGTGCGCGTTCGACAGCCAGGGGCTTCTCAATCCCGGCAAGGTGTTCCCGACCCTGCATCGCTGCGCCGAACTCGGCCGCATGCACGTCCACGGCGGCAAGCTGGCGTTTCCCGATCTGCCGAGGTTCTGAGCCGGGCGTAGGCCTCTCCACGTCGTCATTGCGAGGCGCCCTTGCGCCGAAGCAATCCAGAGTCGTGGGCGGGACTCTGGATTGCTTCGCTTCGCTCGCAATGACGGCGGAGAGAGTCGTCCATACCATCCGCATCGCACCCCGCAGACACACACGCCATCATCCCCGCAGCGCCTTGCGCCCAGGTGAGACAATCAACACCGCCCTTCGAAACATCGAGAGGGCGCAGGGAATGCCGGGTGAAGGCCTCACCCATGGCCCGCCTGCAGAAAAGAATGCAGGCGGCAGGTACCACAGGTTCAGCCGATCAACCGGCATTCCCCGCGCGCTGGTCTTAACGCTTATACGTGCTCTCCCCGGGGACCGGCTTGTTGCCCCCGTCGCCCGCATGCCCGTTACCGAGCATCGCAGGGCTTGGTCTCAGCACCGGGAGACCAGGACCACACGATTTCACGTCCGCATCACAGTCGTTCGTCGGCATGATCAGATCACGCTGCGACCCGACACGGCCACCGCATCCCCACCTCGCATATCGTGACGACCGCGCGTACGCCCCTCTCGGTGAGGCGGGATGGACGGAGGATTGCATGATTTCTGTAAAAACGAAAGAGGAAAATTTCGGCGCTCGGAGGAGGCCTGCGGCTCCGCACTGAAATAGCTCGCGAAATGAGCTTTTGCGCGCCTGCGATTTTGCTGTGGCCGGCCGTTCTTGTGCAGTGAGATCGCGCAAAATCAGCAAAGCTGATTTGCCCGGCGACTCGAAAATGCCCTGCATCCCGTCGGGTTCGAATTGTCGACGTTCAACGGATCGACCTTGGACCTCTCCCGTGTGAAGGTAGGGCGCCTCTAATGGTATCGCTTTGATTTTCCTCAAATATTGTTTGATCCGGCTTTGAAATGGGCGGATTTTGAGCATCGCGGTGCGGAACGCCCTTAGAACTGTTGTGGAGCAAGAAACTCGGATAGGTTGTAAAAATCAGAAGGTCCAACCGGAGATTCCGCCATGCTGGCCGATGGTTTCTATAGCGTGCTCTTTAAGACACCGAGAGGCGAAGGCGCCGGGGTTGTGGTGCTGGCTGGTGGGCAATTGCGAGGAGGTGATTCTGGGATCGCTTACTCCGGCACGTTCGCTCAGAACGGCGATGATTTCACGGCCAAGGTCGTCACCAGCCGCCACGCACAAGGCAATCCCTCCGTCTTCGGCATAGACGCCGCAACTATTAGTCTGACCGGCAAATCCTCAAGCACGAGTGCAACTTGCGTGGGAACGGCTGCTCAAGCGCCCGGCCTGACGTTCCAAGCTGTGTTGAACCGCATCAGCGACTAAGCCGGTTAGGCTTGTCGCCTCTCGCCTCCTCGCGGCCGGCTTCATAGGCTTCGCGGAGCGCCGGCGATGCGAGCGCCGAGCGCGGCGCAAGACTCGGCGAGGTTTGTCCTGTGCGGCGGTGCCTGGGCGGATTTTTGGGCTAAGCCTTCGCCGCCTCGATGGCCAGAACGATGTTCGCGGCTGACAGATGAATTGCGTAAGCCGCAATGTAATCCGGCACTTTTGGTGTTCCGGGTGCACTGCCATGAGGACCCGCGTCGTTACGAACGCCGGGTAGGCCCGTTTTCATTGCGGCAATGTAGCTGTCAAAGCCCTTGTCGAGGTAGCCGGGGAAAAGCCCTTTGGTCCGAACCGCCGTGATGAGTTGGCCAACCGACGCGCCCGGTTCGTAATCCCAACCCTTCATTTTGCAGATAGCCTTGAGCGTCGACTCGAATGCACTGCAGGCGAAGGTCACAGCCTGCTTGTTTTCTCTTGCACGGTAGTGAGCGTGCGCCTCCATGAAATCGGCGCTTGCCGTTTTGAATACCTGGTCACTTGCTAGCAGAACGATCGCTGGCTTAACAATTTCGGCGTGCACGAATTGGTCGGTGATTTTTATGATCTTGCCGTTTTCGACTTGGTAACCTATGCCGTTTTGCCGGAAACGAAAATTTAGGTCATCGATATAGGCGCCCTTCCTAATGTGCTTGATCGCGATCGCTGACAGCTCGATTATGCTTAGTGCACCTTCAACAAGGTGCATGTTCAAGAGCCATTCCTTGCAGGACAGAGAAGCGTCGGGATTCCGCGTCAAACGTGGAGCGCCGATCGCTGCGGCGATAGTCTTTTCCATCCACCTATAAGCCTCGACAGCCGATGTGACTGGCATTTCGCTGAAAGCGTTGTCCCAGATGTGAATGATCTGATGCTTCAGACGTTGTGGAATATCGTCGTAAATGTATACATCGGGAGCATTACCTTTTTGCAGTCGTTCCATGCGCTCGAAGTACGTTTCGTAGATCGCCATGTTCGTTTCTTTCGGAGTGAAACCTCAACATCTGAGATAGAGATCGCTAGGACGCCTCGTCGCGGCCGGCTTCATAGCTTCGCGGAGCGCAACGGCGATGCTAGCGGCGAGCGCGCCGCATGCCTCGGGTGAGAGCAGCGGCAAGCCTTGCGCCTGTTTCCAAGCCTCGACGATCGCCGCCGGCTGGTCGGTCGTCGTGCCGCTGGTGTGAACTTCGAACAATCCGGCCGTGATCGCCTCGTCAACGGCGCCGGGCGTCTCGGTTGGGTGCTTATCATCTGTCGAGGAGCTCACGGTGCGGGCGAAGGCTTGCGCCGCCGATCGCGCCGCTCTCAGGTCCGGCCGGCCGTTGATCGATCGCCGCCCCGCGTTGGCGTCGAAATAGAAATATCGGCTGATCCGCACCTCGAAACTCTCATCGTGCGGAATCAGTCGCACCGTCGTCTGCTCAGTCGTCGTCTTCATGATGCCGTCCAATCGAAATTTATCGCGCCGAATGTTGCCGGCCTTCTCACTATTCGCTCGCGCGCTTTTCCCAATCGGGACCACATTCCGCGTCAGCGCAGTTGTGCCTCTCGCAGTAGGCGCCGTTGAGTCGAATCGGTTGGCACTTCGGAAAATCCTTAACGTCGAGTGGAGGAAAGTTGGCTGAATAGCAGTATTCGGTTAGGTGTCGATCGCCAAAAACGTCCGTGTACTTGATGACTCCCATCGCGCCGATTGGCGCCTTCCTGCCGGTCAATGGTGTCAAGTTCGACGGTCCCATGATCAACCATCCTGAGGCCATTTGTGATCGCGGGCCGATCACACCCTGCGTAAAGCTTAGTTTGTACGGATTTCTTTGTTCGAACACCTCGCTACTTGCATAAACCCCGATCAGAAGGTCAATCGAGAACTTAAGTTGGCTCGTCGGCGTATTCCCTAAGTTCTCGATAATTGGATTGATCAGCCACCTGGGCGTCTCTTCATCGGTAGGTCCCTTTCCGCCGTACGTAACCAGTTGGATGCTGTTCGACAGAACGAAAGCGCGGCTTTGTGCGCTGTAGGCTCTTCGGGCTGCATTGTATTGAAGGAACGCCACGAATGCGCTCGAAATGGCGACCGTAAGAGTTGCAATGCTTAGGAGAAGTGGAGCTTTTCCACCTCTTGCTTCTGGTTGCCGTCTCTTAGGGCGACGCTTTGGTGAGGTCTGTTTGGTCGCATTCCAAACTGATCTAGCTCGGAAAAATGGCATCTCGCTATCCTGCTAATTCATGGCAGAAGCCACGTGTCGAACCGAGCAAGAAATAGCCGTCCTGTTAATAGGACGGTATGAAGCCGGAAAGTACTGTCGTCTTGGAATTACGGTGACAGTGCGCTCAATTTGGCAGCTTCATGGGCCGGAGCCTTGCCGGCCTGTCGGATTTCCCAAAACTTAACTATTGAGTGTACTGTTACCGTAACTCTTGCTGATCCTGATAGGTCCATCGTCTTCCTTTTTTCGCCGGAAGCTGAGAACACTTATGAGCAGCGAAGAAAGGCTAATGGCAACCCCCCCGACAGAGATAACGCGAGAGATTTGCGACTCCCTTCGCGCCATAGTCTCCTTCTGAAGATCAAGGGCATTCTCAACGAACGGCTTCAGATTTGCACTTTGGACGCCCCTACACTGCAAAATTTCTGGATAGCCGCACGGGTCGCCAGCTTTCAAGAGATATAAGTCTTCCATAGACAACCCAACCAGCTCAACAAGCAGCCGGCGAAAGATATCCTTCTGACTCTCGGGCTGCTGTTCAGCACGTCTTTCCGCTGCTCGCCGATAGAAATCGGCAATTGAGCTGCACCACTCCTTGTTTTTCTTTGCCTCCTCTTCCGTGCACGTCGCCATCCCCGCTTGTGCAACAGATATAAAATTAAGAACCAAGGATAACGAGACAAAAATCAATCCGATTAGCTGCTTTCGCATTTGCTCGCCTGTACTTACCGGAATCCCCATGCTATGCTACCAGAGCTTGCGCGCATGGTATAGTAGTCACGTATGGATGCACTCACAGAATTTCGTAGCAAGGGCGGCAAAGCGCGCACCGCAGACTAACGAAAAAGCGCCGTCTCGAAATCTCCGGCAAAGCGAACGAAGCAAAAGCAGCGAAGCGCCGGAAACTTGACAAATAGCTATCCCTACGCCTGATGCTAACCTTGCTTGCAAGGTCGCCGCGGCGTGAGAAATCATCGCAGGACAGAAGGGGCGTGGCGGCGAAATGCAGTGCCATCATGGGCGCGAAAGCCACGAGTGAAATCCTCGGGATTACGGTGTGCACTTAATTGTGGTAGCTCACGGGGCGGGTGCCTTACCGCATTGTCCGAGTTCTCGGCCATATCAAATGCTGTCACGGCTATTCCGCGTTCAAGCACCAACGCGCAGCCGCTTCGCGTCTTCGCATTGACGATTGCCCCGGAATGACGGTGAAAACGCGACCGCTTAGCTCTCGCGGAACTTTGACGACGCTGCAGGCGCACCGCCCATCATCTGGTAGACTAACGACATGATGGCGGCCGCGCGATGTTTGCGGCTGCGGTCCGATCATTCGCACAGTAGGGTGAACCATGACAAAGCCGTTTCCGTCAAAAACCCATATCGGCAACCATGCGCTGCATCCGGAAACGCTGATGCTGAACTACGGCTACGATCCGCAGCTGTCGGAAGGCGCGGTCAAGCCGCCGGTGTTCCTCACGTCGACCTTCGTGTTCAAGAGCGCGGAGGATGGACAGGACTTCTTCGATTTCGTCTCGGGCCGCCGCGAGCCGCCTGAGGGCGGCGCGGGCCTGGTCTATTCGCGGTTCAACCACCCAAACAGCGAGATCGTCGAGGACCGGCTCGCCATCTACGAACGCACCGACAAATGCGCGCTGTTCTCGTCCGGCATGTCGGCGATCGCGACCACGATCCTCGCCTTCGTGCGTCCGGGCGACGTGATCCTGCACTCGCAGCCGCTCTATGGCGGCACCGAGACGCTGTTCAGCAAGACGCTGGCCGGCCTGTCCATCGGCGCGGTCGGCTTCGCCGACGGCGTCGACGAGGCCGCGGTCGACGCGGCGGCGCAGGATGCGATGCGCAAGGGGCGGGTCGCGATGATCTTCATCGAAACCCCGGCCAATCCCACCAACGGCCTGGTCGACATCGCGATGGTGCGCCGTGTCGCCGACACGATCGGCAGGGCGCAGGGACATACGCCGCTGGTCACCTGCGACAACACGCTGCTCGGCCCGGTGTTTCAACGGCCGATCGAGCACGGTGCGGACATCTCGCTCTACTCGCTGACCAAATATATCGGCGGTCATTCCGACCTGATCGCCGGCGCCGCGCTCGGCGCCAAGTCCATCATGAAGGACGTGAAGGCGTTGCGCGGCGCCATCGGGACCCAGCTCGACCCGCACTCTTGCTGGATGCTGAGCCGCTCGCTCGAGACCTTGAGCATCCGGATGGAGAAAGCCGATGCCAACGCGCGCATCGTCGCGGACTATCTGCGCGACCACCCCAGGGCGGCCCAGGTTCATTACCTCGGCCATCTCGACCAGGCCTCGGCCGCAGGCCGCGTCTTCCGGCGCCAGTGCACCGGCGCCGGCTCGACCTTCTCGTTCGACATCGAAGGCGGTCAGGCAGCCGCCTTCAAGTTCCTCAACGCGCTGCAGATCTTCAAGCTGGCCGTCAGCCTGGGCGGCACGGAGTCGCTCGCAAGCCTGCCCGCCAGCATGACCCATTCCGGCGTGCCGGCTGCCGTCAGGCAGAAGATCGGCATCCTGGATTCGACGATCCGATTGTCGATCGGCATCGAGCATCCCACCGACCTGATCGCCGACATTGCCCAGGCCTTGAACGCGGCCGCGCCCTCTCCGGCGTGACTGCGCTGAGGGCCGGTTTCAGGAAAGCGGCGTTTCAATCAGCTCGTACTGCACCCGCTCGCGCCGTGCCAGCAGCGGCAGGGCCTGGCCGGCGATATAGGTCTTGAAGTGGTCGCTGTCTTGGTGGGCCTTGAACGCGGCTTCGTCGCGGAACAGCTCGTAGAACAGGAACTGCGCCGGGTTGTCCTTGGCGCGGGAGATCAGGAACAGTTTTGCGCCGGGCTCGCGCTGCGCCTCGGGCAGGAAGCGCGACAGGATCTCGGCGACGCGGTCGGCTTCGCCGGCCCTGGCCTCCCATTGCGCCACCACCAGCAGGCCGCCGCCGCTGACGGCCTCGTTCACGGTTTTCGTCTCGACTGCATATCCGGTCATCGTGATCGGTCCTTTCGTTGAAGTGCTGCAAGGGCAACGATACCGCGGTTCCTGCACCAGATCCTTCGATGGCGGACGAAGGATGAATGTGCACATGAGGGCGTAGGGCGGATTAGCCGAAGGCGTCATCCGCCATGTGTCTCGGAAGGTCGGCAGGTTACGCTTCGCTAACCCGCCCTACGGGCTGGGGAGTACGCGATGCCTGGGCTTGTTCCGCCTGCGGGGCCTGGCGCCTCGCGGGGCGAAGGCCCGGCATCGACGTCTTTCCTTCTCCGGATTCGACGACGTGGATGGCCGGGACAAGCCCGGCCATGACGACGTTGAAACAGCTCGGCCGGACTCTGACGGCGTCATATGCGATAGTCCTGCAGGGCAGCGAGGCCTCGATGCCGCAGAGCACGACGGCGGGGCCATGCAGATCGCTCGGGAACGTTCCGTCTTGCCCGCCCTTGTGTCCGGCCCGCAACGCTTTAGAAAGGCCCCAACGTCGGTGGCCGCGTCGCGCTGGACCGCCTGTCATCATCAACAAGCAAGGCGAGCAGCGGTGGACGCCCTCAAAGTACGCAACGCAGCCGACGTGGAGGAGGTGGTTCGCGCCGCGATCGCGAGCGAGCAGCCGCTGGATGTCATCGGGCACGGGTCGAAGCGCCGGATCGGCCAGCTCACCGCAACCAACGCCGTGCTCGACCTGTCGGCGCTGAAAGCGGTCGTCGGCTACGAGCCGAACGAGCTGATCATCACGGCGCAGGCCGGGGCGCCGCTCGCCGACCTGCTGTCGCTGATCGATTCGAAGAGCCAGCAATTCGCGTTCGAGCCGATGGATACGGGACCGCTGCTCGGCACGGCCGGCCGCGGCACGCTCGGCGGCATGATCGCGGCGGGCCTGGCCGGTCCGCGGCGCATCCGCGCCGGCGGGGCGCGCGACCATCTGCTCGGCGCCCACGCGGTCTCCGGCTTCGGCGAGAGCTTCAAGACCGGCGGCAAGGTCGTCAAGAACGTCACCGGCTATGATCTCTGCAAGCTGCTGGCGGGCTCCTGGGGCACGCTCGCTGTCATGACCGAGGCGACGCTGAAGGTGATGCCGCGGCCGGAGTCGGAGCGCACCCTGGTGCTGCGCGGGCTCGACGACCTCAAGGCCAACCGCGCCATGACGGCGGCGCTGGGATCGCCGTTCGACGTGTCGGGGGCTGCGCATCTGCCGGCCTCCACGCTGCGGCCGGAGGTCGATGGGCTGGGCCCGATCGGCTCGCCGCGCGAGGCGGTCACGGTGATCAGGCTCGAGGGCATCACGGCGTCCGCGGCGCATCGGGCGGCGTCGCTCGCCAAGCAGCTCGCGACCTTCGGTCCGGCCGAGATCATCGCGGACGACGCCTCCGCCGATGTCTGGAGCGCGGTGCGCGACGTGCTGCCGTTCGCGGCCAATGGCCCGCTCGGCGCCTGGCCGGTCTGGCGCATCGTCTGTCCGCCCGTATCCGGCGGCGTCATCGGGCAGGCGCTGACGCGCCAGACCGGCGGCGAGGTGATCTATGACTGGGGCGGCGGGCTGATCTGGGCGTCGCTGCCGCCGCAGCCCGATGCGTCCGCGGGGCTGGTGCGCAAGCAGGCCGAGGCCGTTGGCGGCCACGCCACCCTGCTCCGCGCGTGGGACGAGATGCGTCTGGCGGTCGACGTCTTCCACCCGCAGCCGCCGGGTGTCGCCGCGCTGGAGGAGCGGGTGCGCGTCTCCTTCGATCCCAAGACCATTCTCAACCGCGGCCGTATCCGGCGGAGCGTTGCGTCATGAAGACCGAGTTCACCCTGGCGCAGCTCGCCGATCCCGACATCGCGGTGGCCGACAAGATCCTGCGCGCCTGCGTCCATTGCGGCTTCTGCACCGCGACCTGTCCGACCTATGTGCTGCTCGGCGACGAGCTCGACAGCCCGCGCGGCCGGATCTACCTGATCAAGCAGATGCTGGAGAAGGACCAGGCGCCGACCGCCGACGTCGTCAAGCACATCGACCGCTGCCTGTCGTGCCTGTCCTGCATGACGACCTGTCCGTCGGGCGTCCACTACATGCACCTCGTCGACCAGGCGCGGGGGCGCATCGAGCAGAGCTACCAACGCCCGCTGATGGACCGGCTGCTGCGCGCCGTGCTCGCCTATGTGCTGCCGCGGCCGCGCGAGTTTCGGCTCGCGATGACCCTGGCGCGGCTCGGCCGGCCGTTCAAGGCGCTGCTGCCGGCGTCCTCCGCGACGCGGGGACCTGTGCCGAGCCTGCTGCGGCGCGTCAGGGCGATGCTCGACCTGGCGCCGGCCGCGGCGCTGCCGCCGCCGGGGCCCGCGGGCGGCAGCGTGTTTCCGGCGCAAGGCGAGCGTCGCGGCCGCGTCGCGCTGCTGCAGGGCTGCGCGCAAGCGGCGCTGGCGCCCCGCATCAACCAGGCTGCGATCAATGTCCTGACGCGGCACGGCGTCGAGGTGGTGCTGGTCAGGGACGAGCAATGCTGCGGTGCGCTGACCCATCACATGGGGCAGGACGCCGACGCGCTGGCGCGCGCCCGCGCCAATGTCGGGGTGTGGGCTGCCGAGGCAAAGCGTGGCGGTCTCGACGCCATCCTGGTGACGACCTCGGGCTGCGGCACCGTCATCAAGGACTACGGACACATGCTGCGCGAGGACCCGCAATATGCAGCGCCCGCGGCGGCCGTGTCGGCCATGGCGAAGGACATCAGCGAGTATCTCGCAGGTCTCGATCTGGTCTCCGCATCTCGGTACGACGACCTCGTCGTGGCCTATCACTCCGCCTGCTCGCTGCAACATGGGCAGAAAATCACGAGCATTCCGAAAGAATTGCTTTCCAAGTGCGGATTCGTGGTGAAAGATATACCGGAGAGTCATTTGTGTTGCGGTTCGGCGGGGACCTACAACATTCTCCAGCCTGACATCGCGATGAAGCTGCGCGATCGCAAGGTCGCCAACATCGCGACCGTCAAGCCGAATGTGATCGCGGCAGGCAATATCGGCTGCATGATGCAGATTGCCAGCGGCACCACCGTTCCCGTCGTGCACACCGTTGAGCTTCTCGACTGGGCGACGGGCGGTCCGCGACCAGGAATGATTTGACGGACGGGCGCGTGCTGACTGCCGGCCCGTCCCGCCGGATGAGTTGATCGATCGGCGGCAACTGGAGGGTTTCTGATGGCGAAGGACAAGAAGGCGAAGAAGGACAAGAAAGAGAAGAAGAAGCTGATGGCGCAGGCCAAGACAGCCAAGAAGGCGACGAAGAAGTCCGCCAAGAAGGCTGCCAAGAAGTCCGCAAAAAAGGCTTCCAAGAAGGCTGCAAAGGCGCCGGCCAAGAAGGCGAAGAAGACCGTGAAGGCCGCGGCGAAGAAGGCGGCCAAGAGCCCGGCCAAGGCTCCTGCCAAGAAGGCTGCTGCGAAGAAGGCTCCTGCCAAGAAGGCCAAGACGTCGGCCGCGAAGGCCCCCGCTGCGCCGAAGAAGAAGGCCGCCAAGAAGCGGGCCCCCAAGATGGCTCCCCTGGTCGAGACCCCCGAAGCGAGCGCAACCGAATCGGCTGCCGAAACCAGTTGGGCGATGCCGAGCGTGGCACCCGAGGCGCACGAGGACGGAGAGGGGACTGCCTCCGGAAGCTGATCTTTCCGGATCGGATCGTTCTCACCACCGAACGAATTCACATCGGGAGGCCGCGGCGGCAACGCTGCGGCCTTCTCGTTTGTTGTTGCCACCGTCTGTTGGCTCTGTTTTGGCTGGCCGTTTTGTCGATCTGCTCGTCGCCAGCGTCGCCCCCGCAGATCTACGGCCGGGCGAATCCGATCCCGATGCGCTGCGGCATTTCGCTTGCGGCACGACGAGTCAGCGTGCCGGCACACCCGAATGTGCGTCCTGGGCTGCTCTAGAACACGGAGATTTGTTGTTCAAATGCAACACGCGCTGACTACCTGCCGTGGAATTGTCAAAACGCCCAAAAAGGCGGCAGATGCCGCGCTTTTTTGCTTCACCTGCGGCGAGACCCTGGCACAAATTGCGTCTGGATGACGCAGCCGGTCTTGTTTGCGCCCTGGGGGGCCAATGTGGGGCAGGCTTTTTCGAAATAGGGTGATGGGGATCGTCATGAAAAAGTGGGCTTTGCTGGCAACGGCGCTGGCAATGGTTTCGGGATCGGCTTCGGCGGCGGACATGGCGGTCAAGGCCTATAAGGCTCCGCCTCCGGTGGCGTTTGAACCATGGGATATCGCGTTCGGCGCGGCGATCATGAACGACTACGTCTTCCGCGGCATCACCCAGTCGAACCACAAGCCGTCGGTCGCCGCCTATTTCGAGCCGCGCTTCAACGTCAACAAGGACCTGCAGTTCTACGTCGGCGTCGCTGGCGAGAGCATCTCCTTCCCGAACCGGGCTGCGGCCGAGATCGACATCTACGGCGGTATCCGCCCGACCTTCGGCGCCTTCGCCTTCGACATCGGCGTCTGGGGCTACCTGTATCCGGGCGGCACCTGCTATTACGGCGGCGGCGCCACGACGGACTTCGCCGGCCGCGCGCTGAGCGCCGAGTGCCAGGCCAACACCTTGACGAACTTCAACACCATGAAGAAGGACGTCAGCTTCTTCGAGGTCTACGGCAAGGGCACCTATACGGTGAACGACAACTGGTCGTTCGGCGTCACCGAATTCTATACCCCGAGCTTCCTGAACTCCGGCGCCTGGGGCAACTACGCCTCGGTCACCGGCAAGTATACCGCTCCGAGCACCCTGTTTGGATCGAGCGGCGTCGGCATGTACGTCTCGGGTGAGTTCGGTCGCCAGTGGTTCGGCACCACCGACAGCTTCTACGGCACCGCGGCCTTCCCGAACGGCATCCACTACGCCGACTACAACACCTGGAACGTTGGCGTCGGCTTCACCTACAAGGTGTTCACGCTGGATCTGCGCTACTCCGACACCAACCTGTCGAAGGGCAATTGCAACGCCTTCACTGGCGACTTCACCGCCAGCGGCACCACCAACGTCACCGCGATCAACCCGGGTGGCCTGGGCTCGAAGTGGTGCGGCGCCACCGGCATCGCCAAGCTCTCGGTCGACCTGACGGCGATGACCAACCTGAAGTAATCGTCCCAAGGCGGATCGAAATTCCTGACGAGGGCGGCAGAGCAATCTGCCGCCCTTCTGCTTTGGTGACGGCAGCTCGCCGTGGTCGCTCGGGCGTCTTGCCGTCCTTCTGGATCGCCATCTTCTGGATCGCCATCTTCTGGATCGCCATGGCTCGGACGCCGCCCGGGCAATTGGACTTCTCATCATGGGCGCAGGGGCGCGATGAGATCCCTGGCGGCGCCCTCGGGACGATGGGCTGGGTTCGGGGCGGATCTCTCAGGCCCCTTGCTGTTGGAGACGCGCCGCTTTGCAGCGCGTCTTAATCCATGAGGTCCGCAGCGTTCGCTTCAGTTGCCTCCACCCGCGGTCGCGTCGGCAGCCTGTCCCGCCGGCCGCAGCGAGAACCGGTCGCCATCCCGAATCAGCTCGACCCTTCGATCATGGAGATCGTGCAGGGTCGAGCGGTGCCCGATCGAGACGACTGTGGTCTGCGGCAGCCGCTCGGCGATGATCCGATACAGCCGGGCTTCGCTCGGCTCGTCCAGCGACGCCGTGGCCTCGTCGAGGAAGAGATATTGCGGCTGATGCAGCAGGGCGCGGGCGATGCCGAGTCGCTGCTGCTCGCCCAGCGACAGCATCCGGTTCCAGTGTGCGTCCTCGTCGAGCCGGTCGGCGAGCTGCGGCAGGCCCACAGCGACGAGCGCCTCCTTGACCAAGTCGATGCTGAACGCGTCGGCCGCTGCCGGATAGACGATCGCGGCCTTGAGCGGGCCGATCGGGAAGTAGGGCCGCTGCGGCAGCATCATCAGCTTGGCATGCGCGGGCACGCTGATCGCACCGCTGCCGAACGGCCAGACCCCGGCGATGGCGCGGAACAGCGTCGACTTGCCGGCGCCCGACGGCCCGGTCAGCAGCGTGCGTTCGCTGCTCTTGAGGCTGAAACCGTCGGCCGCGATCAGCGGCAGCCCGTTCGGCAGCTTCAGCAGCAGCTGGGCGAGGTCGATGCTGTCGTCCGCGTGGTTGACGACATCGATCGTCCGCGGCTCGCCCGAGAGCTTGGCGGCGCTCTCGATCGACATGTCGAAGCCGTCGAGGCGGGCGACGGTCGAGCGCCAGTCAGCCAGTGTACGATAGGCCGACACGAAGAACGACAGCGCGCCCTGCACCTGCGAGAATGCCGACAGTGTCTGCATCACGCCGCCTAGCTGAACCTTCTTGGCGAAATAGGCCGGCGCGACCAGCACGTAGGGAAAGATCGTGGCCGCCTGCGAATAGCCGGCGGTGAAGGCCGTCAGCCGTTTGGTCCGGCTCATGATCTGATACCAGTTCTGGACCACGCGACCGAACCGGCTCGCCAACTGGCCCTGCTCGACGGCTTCGCCGCGCAACAGCGCGATCTGCTCCGAGCTCTCGCGTACCCGCACCAAGTTGAAGCGGAAATCGGCTTCATAGCGCTGCTGCTCGAAATTCAGATTGACAAGCGGCCAGCCGATCCAATGCGTTAGTGCCGTGCCGAAGATCGAGTACAACAGGGCTCCCCAGACCAGATAGCCGGGTATCCGATACTCCGTACCGAACAGCGTCAACGGAGCCTCTTCCGACAGGCCCCAGAGAACCACGACGAACGAGGCCAGCGTCACGATCGAGCTCAGCAGGCCGATCGTGATCGTGAGCGTTTGCTCGATGAACTGCTTCACATCTTCGGCGACGCGCTGGTCAGGGTTGTCTGCCGCGTCTCCCTTGAGCTGCATGCGATAGTGGTTGGCCTCGCCGAGCCAGCGCTTGAGGTAGGCCTCGGTCATCCACCGCCGCCAGCGGATCTGCAGCCACTGATTGAGATAGAGCTGGTACACGGCCAGAATGATGAAGACGGTGGCCAGCACGACGAACACGCCGAGCTCCCAGATGAAGCTGTTCCAATCATACTGCTGCAGCGCGTTGAAGAACCTGTTCTGCCACTGGTTCACCAGCACCTGGATCGCAACGAGCGACAGTTCGATCGCAATGACGGCGGCGAGCAACACGCGGCCGGCGACCTTGTCCTCGGAGCGGAAGTAGGGAATGGCGATCCGCCAGACGGTGGCGACGGTCGAGCGCAGATTGTTCACAGAGGGGCTGCTCCTGAGAAAAGGTCTTAACGGGCTGACGAAAAACGAGAAAATCGCAGTGATTGCCGCCTGTATAGACTAAAGTCGTAATGTGGCGGGTGACCGCCGGCTTGTCGGTCGCGTGTGACAAACCGTAGCATGGGGTAGGGGAGAGGGACTGCGACCGCCGCCAGATTTCGCGAGAATTTGAGCAGAGTTGGGCGTTGCCGGTTTTGTGATCTCCTTTTCCGACCTTTGCCAGGCTTGGGGGCCTGGGCGAGCAGACCTGATCCGTCCCGCCGGACCGGGTCCAACAACAAGAACGTGGGGGGAGAAGTCACGATGTGGAATCAAATCTACGACCCGATGGGGAGCCCGGCGCTGTCGACGCTGGCCGCCGCCGTCCCAGTGGTGACGCTGCTGGTGCTGATCGCCAGCGGCAAGGTGAAGGCACACATCGCGGCGATCATCGCCGTGATCCTGACCAACCTGATCACGATCTTCGTGTTCACGATGCCGGCCAACATGTCGCTGCGCGCGACGTTTCTGGGCGTCATCACCGGCTTCTTTCCGATCGGCTGGATCGTCCTGAACGTCATCTTCCTCTACCAGGTGACAGTCTCGACCGGCCGCTTCGAGTTGCTCAAGCGCGCCATCGGCGGCGTCACGGAAGACCGGCGGCTGCAGCTGCTGCTGGTCGCCTTCTCCTTTGGCGCGTTCTTCGAGGGCGCGTCGGGCTTCGGCACACCGGTGGCGATCACCGGTGCCGTGCTGATCGGCCTCGGCTTCTCGCCGCTCGCGGCGTCCGGCCTGTCGCTGATCGCCAACACCGCCCCGGTCGCCTATGGCGCCTTGGGCACGCCGATCCAGGGCCTCGCCTCGGTCACCGGTCTCGATCCCTACATCCTGGGCGCAATGGTCGGCCGGCAGCTGCCGGTGTTCTCGCTGATCGTGCCGTTCTGGGTGATCTGGGCGTTCGCGGGCTGGAAGGGCATGAAGGACGTCTGGCCGGCGATCCTGGTCACCGCCGTCTCGTTCGCGGTCCCGCAGTTCCTGATCTCCAACTACATCAATCCGTGGATCGTCGACATCGGCGCCTCGCTGATCTCGATGGGCGCGCTGATCCTGTTCCTGAAGGTCTGGCAGCCGAGGCAGCTGTGGCTGTCGCCGGCGTTGCGCGGGCGTGACGAATCGGCCGCCACGATGACGGCGGCGAAGCCGCTGGACCGCACGCCGCTGACGCAAGCCGAGCTCTGGGGCGCGCTGCTGCCCTGGATCATCGTCTGCGTGATCATGCTGATCTGGGGCAACGGCGCCTTCAAGGCCTGGGCGAACTCGATCTTCACCTGGAACTATCCGGTGCCCGAGCTCGACAAGCTGATCAACAAGATGCCGCCGGTGGCCGCGAAGCCGACACCGGAAGGCGCGGTGTTCTCGTTCACCTACCTGACCTTCACCGGCACCGGCATGCTGATCGCCGCGATCATCTCCGGCTTCCTGATGGGTGTCGGACCGGGCAAGCTGATCGCGGAATATGGCCGCACCATCCGTCTGTGCGCGATCTCGCTGATCACGATCTCGGCGATGCTGGCGATCGGCACGCTGACCCGGCTGTCCGGCGTCGACGCAACGCTCGGCCTCGCCTTCGCCGCGACCGGCGTGCTCTATCCGTTCTTCGGCACCTTGCTCGGCTGGTTGGGCGTGGCGCTGACGGGATCGGATACGGCCTCGAACGTGCTGTTCGGAAACCTGCAGAAGATCACCTCCGAGCAGCTCGGCCTGTCGCCTGTCCTGATGGCGGCTGCCAACTCATCCGGTGGTGTCATGGGCAAGATGATCGATGCGCAGTCGATCGTGGTCGCTTCGACCGCCACCAACTGGTACGGCCACGAGAGCTCGATCCTGCGCTACGTCTTCCTGCATTCGATCGTGCTGGCCTGTCTGGTCGGCCTGTTCGTCACCTTGCAGGCCTACGTCTATCCGTTCACGGCGATGGTGCTGAAGTAGCAACACCGGCAGCGACAAAAGCCCCGCGCCGCAGCTGCGGCGCGGGGTTTGCTATGTTTGGAACACATTTGTGCGGGAGCCGTGGCGGCGGGGATCACGGTCGTCGCCTGGAAGGCGCAGCCCTGCGTGTGATTGGTCTGAAGAGGAACGATGCAAGTGTTGAAGCGTGGCTGCGCCGTGGCGATGATGGCGTTGTCGATGTCGGGCCTGCCGCTTGCCGGCGCGTCGGCGGAGGAGTTTCCCTTCGGAATGGAGATGACGCTCGATGCGTTACCAATGCCCGGCTCGAAGCGCGTGCCGGATCTCGACATCGGCGACAACGGCGAGACCGTGCTGGAGCTCTGGTGCAAGGGCGGCAAGGGGCAGTTCTCGGTCGCCGGCAACACCATCGTGTTCATCGCCAGCAAGATCGACGACCGCAACTGCCCGGCGGCACGCGCGCAAGCCGATGACGAGCTGATCGCGGCGCTGAGCGCGACGACGAACTGGAAGCGTCAGGGCGACCTGATCATCTTCATCGGACCGAAGACGCTGCGCTTCCGGCTCAACACCAATTGAGCCGAGACGGGCGTATCGAAAGTCCTAGTCTTGGTCACATCGATATATCGGCATGTGGACCTCGCTGTCATGGTCCGGCACCTGGTCCCGCTTCATGCACGTTCGCGATTCCGGAGCACGCAGCTTTGAGGTCAGCCCCGCTGCCACCCTCCCCTGGAGGGGGAGGGGCGCCTCTCATGAGCGCAGCGAATGGGAGGCGGGGTGGGGTGATCTCTCCACGTGCACCGGTGCCCGCGGCGTCACCCCACCCCGCTCGCCCGCTTCGCGTGCGATCGACCCTCCCCCTCCAGGGGAGGGTGGCATCTGAGATCGCGGCGCCTGCCGTCGCCTTACTTCCAGACGGAGTTGTCCGCATCCCAGCGCTTGGCCTTGAAGGCCTTCGCCAGCTCGTCGATGGCACCGCCGTCGTCGCGGGTATCGCTTTCCTCGTCGCCTGACGATTCGTCCGACAGGATCAGCTTGGCGGCCGAGGTCTCGTCGACGGTGGTCGTCGTCGGGCTGCTGATCCACAGCATCAGCGCGTCCGCGCCGCCCGGCTTGTCCGCCGAGACGAGGCCGGTGACCTCGATGACGTCGGTCAGCTCGAGCGCCGGCATCAGCTGGCTCGGCCGCTTCAACGTCAGCTTCAGCTTGCCGCTGACCGGATTCCACGCCGCACTCGTCGGCCTGGCATTGTAGGTCTTGGCCAGCACGTCGGAGATGGCGCCCGCCAGCTTGTCCTTGTTGATCTTGTCACCGTCGCGCCAGTCGGCCGCCGCAAAGCGGATGGTGCGGTCCATCTCGACCGTGCCGGCGGTCCAGCCGGCGGTGACGACGCCGTTCATGGTCCGCGCCTTCGCGATCAGTGCGCCGGCTCGTTCGGGGTCGACGGTCATGCTGATGGTCTGCTCGCCCGCGCGCAGTGCGTCGCAGCTCACGATGAGGCTCGACAGCGAAACTTCGACGTTCTCGCCCTTCAGGCTCTTGAGGAAGTCGGTCACCGCGTCGAGCTTGAGCCGGACCGAGACCGCCTCGGGCGAGACGTCGGTGAAGTCCTTCGGCTGGGCGCTGATGCCGTCGTCGCTCGACTGGCTCTCCTGGAACTCTTTCTCGCTGACGTCGGAATTGTCGGTCGACGCCACCTCGGTGACGGTCTTGCCGATCGCGATCTGTCCGCGGAACTCGAACGTGTCGCCGGTCGGCTTGCGATTCAGCTTCACCGTGACCGGCTCCTTGGCGCCGTTGCTCTGGGTCGCACCGGTCAAGGTCTGGCCATTGACGGTGAGGCTGACCACGAAGCGGTCCTTGCGATCCGAATTCTTTGCGACGGGATAGCAGACGTCGAGCGTGGCGGCGGTGACGGTCTTGCCCTGGCGCGTCTCCTTCAGGATCACGTCGGCATTGCCGTCCATCAGGCCGTCGATCGCGGTGAAATACCGAGTCTCGTTGGCGGGGGCCTTGGTCCCGCTCTTGCTCTGGGCCCAACCGAGTTCCGGCGCGGCCGCTGCAATCACGGCCAGCGCAAGCAAAATCGCGCGCATCTGAAAATCCTTGTGGGGGCAGAATCGGCCTTAAGCTGTAGCGCCGATTTGCGATCGCTGCACCCCCGGGCGCGGACACTCGGCCAAAAAGAAGGCCGCCCGGAGGCGGCCTTCCTGAACGTCTCGGTGATGCAAGGGGGGCTCAGAAGCCCATGCCGCCCATTCCACCCATGCCGCCGCCGGCCGGCATCGCGGGAGCTGCGTCCTTCGGCAGCTCGGCGACCATCGCCTCGGTGGTGACCAGGAGGCCGGCGACCGACGAGGCGTCCTGCAGCGCGGTGCGGACCACCTTGGCCGGGTCGATGATGCCCTTGGCGACCATGTCGACATAATCTTCGGTCTGGGCGTCGAAGCCGAAGGTCTCGGACTTCTCGTCCAGGATCTTGCCGACCACGATCGAGCCTTCGACGCCGGCGTTCTCGGAGATTTGGCGAATCGGAGCCTCGAGCGCCTTCAGCACGATGTTGATGCCGGCCTGGACGTCCGAATTGGCGTTGGTGATGCGGCCGACCGCCTTCTTGGCGCGCAGCAGCGCCACGCCGCCGCCGGGGACGATGCCTTCCTGCACCGCAGCGCGGGTCGCGTTGAGGGCGTCCTCGACGCGGTCCTTCTTCTCCTTGACCTCGATCTCGGTCGCGCCGCCGACGCGGATCACCGCGACGCCGCCGGCGAGCTTGGCCAGACGCTCCTGCAGCTTCTCACGGTCGTAGTCCGAGGTGGTCTCCTCGATCTGCGCCTTGATCTGGCCGACGCGCGACTCGATGTCGGCCTTCTTGCCGGCGCCGTTGACGATCGTGGTGTTCTCCTTGTCGATCACGACCTTCTTGGCGCGGCCGAGCATCTTCACCGTGACGTTCTCGAGCTTCATGCCGAGATCTTCCGAGATCAACTGACCACCGGTCAGGATCGCGATGTCCTCGAGCATGGCCTTGCGGCGATCACCGAAGCCCGGCGCCTTGACGGCGGCAACCTTGAGGCCGCCGCGCAGGCGGTTGACGACCAGCGTCGCCAGCGCCTCGCCCTCGACGTCCTCGGCGATGATCAGCAGCGGACGGCCCGACTGTACCACGGCTTCGAGCACCGGCAGCATGGCCTGCAGGCCGGACAGCTTCTTCTCGTGCAAGAGCACGTAGACGTCGTCGAGCTCGGCGGTCATCTTCTCGGCGTTGGTGACGAAGTAGGGCGAGAGATAGCCGCGGTCGAACTTCATGCCTTCGACGATGTCGACCTCGGTATCGAGCGACTTGTTCTCCTCGACCGTGATGACGCCCTCGTTGCCGACCTTCTGCATCGCCTGGGCGATCATCTTGCCGATCGCGGCGTCGCCATTGGCGGAGATGGTGCCGACCTGGGCGACCTCGGAGGACGAGGCGACCGGCTTGGCACGCTTCTCGATGTCCTTGATCACGGCGGCCACCGCGATGTCGATGCCGCGCTTGAGGTCCATCGGGTTCATTCCGGCGGCAACCGCCTTGGCGCCCTCGCGCACGATGGCCTGGGCCAGCACGGTCGCGGTGGTGGTGCCGTCACCGGCGGTGTCGTTGGTCTTGGAGGCGACCTCGCGCAGCATCTGCGCGCCCATGTTCTCGAACTTGTCCTCCAGCTCGATCTCCTTGGCGACGGTGACGCCGTCCTTGGTGATGCGCGGAGCGCCGAAGCTCTTCTCGATGACGACGTTGCGGCCCTTCGGGCCGAGCGTCACCTTGACGGCGTTGGCGAGAATGTCGACGCCGCGCAGCATGCGGTCGCGTGCGTCGCCAGCGAATTTGACGTCCTTGGCTGCCATTTCAAAATTCTCCTGGAGTAGACCTCGACGGCGAGGGGCGTGATCGCCCGTCTGTCGCCGGAACGAGGTTGCAGAGCATTTTCGCCCGGGGCGGCTGATCGCCGCCCCCGGCAGGTCGGGATCAGGCGACGACGCCCATGATGTCGGACTCCTTCATGATCAGGAGCTCCTCGCCGTCCAGCTTGACCTCGGTTCCGGACCACTTGCCGAACAGCACGCGGTCGCCGACCTTGACGTCGATCGGGATCAGCTTGCCGCTCTCATCACGGCCGCCCGGGCCGACGGCGACGACTTCGCCCTGCGAGGGCTTTTCCTTGGCGCTGTCGGGAATGATGATGCCGCCCTTGGTCTTCTCTTCGGCGTCGATGCGCTTAACCACGACGCGGTCGTGCAGGGGACGAAACTTCGATTTGGCCATGACGGATCCCTTTTGGGGTGCTTGGATAAGTTGTTGCTGTCGGAGGAAATCTGAATGCGGCCACATTTGACGCCCACTTGGCGCCAACTGGCTCGCAGCCTTAGCAATCGCGCCCTCCGAGTGCTAAAGACCGCTCGGGGAAATATGGCTTGCGGCTGTTCCTGTCAAGCAACGGCCGGCAGTTAAGCCGTTCTTGAGGCTGTTAGGGGATGTTGTCCCGGGCCAGACATGTTAGTGGAGCGGCGTCGTCATCCGACGTCATTGCTCTGACGAGCGTTTTGGGTTTGGTTGCCGGACGGGGCAGCCACGATCTTGTTCCTAAGGGGATGCCATGACGAGTTCACGGTGCGCGCGGCCGGTTGCCAATCTCGCGATCGCGTCGGCGCTCACGATGCTTCTGGGAGCGTGCACGGGCTTCAGCCTGTCGCCGTCGCCCCCCATGCAGACCGAGGCGCCGGTCGAGCCCGAGGTTCCGGCGACGATCCGCCCCGAGGATCTCGTCGGCAAATGGGGTCTCGCAGCTTACAACAACCCCAACGACCGTCCGCGCACCGAGAAGATGGCGTTGGCGCAGTGCAAACAGCCCTATGTCATCGGGGCGGGCACGTCCGGCGGTGTCGTGATGCATCTGGCCGACCAGGCGACCCCCCAGGAGCTGCGCCTGAAGGGCTCGGCCAGCGGCAAGAACTATATCGGCCCGGCCGGACCGCCCGGCGGCGAGCAGGACCGCGAGGTCGTCTCCTTTGACGGCCGTGTGCTGATCACCCGCTTCGTCGACAAGGATGCGGCGACCCGTTACCAGACGATGGTCTACGTCCGCTGCGGACCGCGCGCCTGAGATCCGGGCGAAGCCCTCGCGACAAGCCCCCGGCCACACCCAAAAGCCAAACGAAAAACGCGGGCGAAAGCGCCGGCGTTTTGCTTGGTGCTGCTCGGTGCCATCCCTGGCCGGCGTGGCCGCCGGTCAGGCAGGATGACGTCAGTTGAACATTGCGTCGATGTCGTCCTGCGAGGCGTGGCCGACGTCGCCTTCCGCCTTCGGGCCGTTCAGCAGTCTGGCGTCGCCCTCGCGGTGGTCGACGATCGGCGGCGTATGCGCCTTGATGGCGTCGACGCCACCCCAGATGTCCATCATCACCACGATGTGGTGCTCGATGAACTTCATCGTGGTCATGACCTTGTTGATGCGCTGGCCGGTCAGGTCCTGGAAGTTGCAGGCCTCGAAGATCGAGACCACCCGCTCCTGGATCTCTTCGCTCAGGATCTTCTGCTGGTCGGCCGAGTCCACCTTGGACAGCGCGCTGGCGGCCTGGTCGATCGCCTCCGCGGCTTCGAGGATCTGCTGCGTCGCCTGCTCGGTGCCGCCGACGACCGCGCCGAGCTCGCCGTTGACCTTGGCCATCTCCTCGCCGTTGAAGCTCTTGGCATGGAGGGTCGCGATCTCGCCCTTGGTGCGGTTGATCGCGTCGTGGATCAGGTCGAGCTCGACCTTGAGCTTTTCGCACTGCTCGATCTGGGCACGATAGGTCTCGAGCAGCGCGCGCGCTTCGGCGACCTCGCGTGCGGCGGACTCTTCGATGGCGGCGTTCGCCGTGTTGCTGCCGCCGCTGCGGATCGCATTGGCCATCTGGGAGCGGATCGCGCGGAGCTCGTCCATGATTTCCTTGTGGTTGGGGCCGATCTCGCCACCCACGAATTCAGGCTCCGGCATATGGCCGACGATTGCTTCTTCGATACGGAAACGCTTGCGAACAGCCATGATAGTATCCCTGACCTTTTGCTCGGATCAGTTCTACGCAAAGGCTATTTAACATCGCGTTCACGCCAGGAACCGCCGTTGAGCAACGCTGGCGTGCATCGTGCGTCAACGATTAACCATGCTCCGCCGGCCTTCACGCAAAATAAACGCTAGCGATCAAAACCGCCGACGTATGCAGCGATGGTGAATCCCGGCGCCTCCCGCGTTTACCAAAGCGATCGGGTTTTGCTCTTTATTGACGATACGCGGCGGCGCATTTGCCTCGCGCGATGAACAGTCTTCAGACGAAACAGTACAGAGTACGTCGATGTTCAAATCAGTATCCGCAGCGCTGCTGGCCGGCGCATGCGTTTTCCATGCAGGTCTGGGCCGCGCCGCGGCCCAGGGATTTCAGCAGCCGACCGTGATCTATAGCGGCCCGCCGCAGCAGTCCGCGCCGGTGCGCACCGCCTATGTCGAACGCTCGCGCATGGGCGGCGGCTTCATCGAATTCCTGTTCGGGGATCCGCAAGGCGGCCGCGGCGCGCCTCCGCCGGGACAGCCGATGTACCAGCAGCAGCCGTCCTACTACGAGCCGCAGCGGCTGGCGCCGGGCATGGTCCCGCAGCAGGGAGTGCCGGATGAGGAGGCCTATGAGCAGACGCAGCGGCCACTCGATCCGAAATACGAGAAACAGATCGTTGACTATGACGGCAAAGAACGGCCGGGCACGATCGTCATCGATACGCCGAACAAGTTCCTCTATCTGGTCCAGGGCGAGGGCAGGGCGCTCCGCTATGGCATCGGCGTCGGCCGCCCCGGCTTCACCTGGTCGGGCGTGAAGACGATCTCGGCCAAGCGCGAATGGCCGGACTGGACGCCGCCGCCGGAAATGCTCGCGCGTCGGCCCGACCTGCCGCGGCACATGGAGGGCGGGCCGCAGAACCCGCTCGGCGCACGCGCGATGTATCTCGGCTCGTCGCTGTATCGGATCCACGGTTCGAACGAGCCATGGACGATCGGCACCAACGTCTCGTCAGGATGTATCCGGATGCGCAACGAGGATGTGATCGATCTCTATGGCCGGGTGAACGTCGGTGCCCGGGTCATCGTGATCTGACGACCGCCGCTGCACGACATCAGCAACAGAAAAAGGCCGCCCGCAGGGGGCGGCCTTCGCATTCTTCAGTTCGTTGCGACCCGGGAACTTCACGCGTAGTCGCTGCCACCGTCGTCGTCGCCATAGCCGTCATCGGCATCGAAGTCGGCCGCGTCGCTGTCATTGCCGCTGTCGTCATGGCTCGCCTGGTCGAACAGGCCGGCCCGGCCGCCGTCGCCGCCCGGGCGGCCGATGTCGTCGAGACCGGCGTCGCGCGCCAGCGAGCCGCCGGACTGGTCGCCGCTCCACGGGCTGGCACCGCCGCCCCGCTCCTCGATGATCGTGGTGTCACCGAACGCCTGATGCGACCCGCCGCCCATCATCGAGCGGATGCCGCCGAGCAGCAGCGAGCCGCCGACCATGCCGGCCGCTGCGGCCGCTGCCGTGCCGAGGAACGAGCCGCCTCCACCGCCGAACATGCCGCCGCGCGGCTGGCCGAAGCCGCCCTGGTCATAGGAGCTGGGCTGACCGGGATAGCCGGGCTGGCCCTGGTAGCCCGGGGGCATCGCCTGGCCGCTGTTCCAGACCGGGCGGCTCTGCGACGGCGGCGGCACGTTGGGGACCGAGCCGCGACTGCCCGAGCCGAAGATGCTGTCGCGCATCGAATCGAGGAAGCCGCCGGACTGGCCCTGCGGGGCCTGGGCGTGCTGCAGCTCCTCGATGCGGGCGTTGGCGCGCTTCAGGGCCTCGTCCTGCACCAGCACCGTCTGCACCAGCGCATAGACGGCATTGGGAGCCCGCTGCAGCGCCTGGGCGATGGCGGCGGCAGCCTCCGGATCACGCGGTGCACTCTCCAACGTGGCAAGCCGGTCGAACAGATCGTCGATGAGTTGGCGTTCTTGCGGTGTCATGTCGTTCTCCTGCCGCTTGCCTTGTTCCGGCCAAGCGCGGCCAAGATTTAGGGGGACTTTGTGGCCCGGCCAGCCGGGGCGCGGATTAAATTTCCGTATGCGACAAAGCGTCTTTGCATTTGCGAGGCGTTTCGGAAGCCGAAGGCGGACGGCATGCCTGCCTCCCTCCCACTTCGAACGCCGCCGCGCCGGGTTTTGTTCGCCGGGGCACGCGAAACATCCATCAGTCGAGCGTCACCTTGCGGCGCTCCAACAGGCCCGGAAAATGCTCGCCGGCAAGATAGGCGTGCTCATGCTCGCGCTGCACCGTCAGCGGATCGAGCTCGATGAGGACGTCATCGACGAAACCGGGGTGGCACATCACCAGCCCATGCTCGGGCAATTCGTCGAGGAAGCCATCCATCAAAGCTCCGAAGTCGGAGGCCTTGGTGAAGTCGTAGGCGCCCGCGAAGCCGGGGTTGAAGGCGATCTCGGCCCGCCTGGCCTGACGGCGGAATTGCGCGCTGAGCACGTCCAGCAGCAGCGCCTTCGGCGCCGTCAGCCGCTGCATCAGGGGCAGATTGCGGCCGCCCTGGCGCACCCAGGCCGTGGGCGCAGTTTCCTTGACGGCGGCGAGAAAGCCCTCGCGCACCTGCGGATAGAGCTGGGCATGCTGGTGGCCGTCGACGAAATCGGGGGCGCGACCGAACAAATCGCCGAACGCTGCAAGCTGAACCAGGACCTCGGCACGGATCATCTCGGGATCGAGCCGGCGGGTCAGTCCGGCGCGCAGCAGCTTCGGGAAGGGCAGGAACATGCCGCCTTCCGAGGGACGGAAATGCATCGTCAGGGGCCGGAATGGCGCGGTCAGCGTGACGTGCAGGCCGATGGCGCAACGCGGGCTGTCGGACGCGACCTTGGTCAGCTCCGTCACCTCGTCGCGCCCGATCGCGGCGCCCACGGTCATCACCGAGGTTGCGTTCAGCCGACCGCGCGCGATCAAGTCTCGGATGGCGCTGTTAACCCCGGGGCTGATGCCATAGTCATCGGCGCACAGCCAGATGCGCCGGTGCGGCGTCGCGCTCATTCGGCGGCGTTCCTCTCGGCGCCGTCGCTGCGCGCATCGAGCGCTGCACGCTTCTCGCTGTGCTCGGCGACGAAGTAGATCGGACGCGCCTTCAGCTCGGACAGGATCTTGCCGATATACTCGCCCATGATGCCGATCATGATCAGTTGCACGCCGCCGATCGTCATCAGGCCGACCATCAGCGAGGGATAGCCGGGCACCGACTTGCCGGTAGCTAAAGTCTCCCACAGGATCGAGAGGCCGAACAGAAAGGCCGCCGAGGCGAGCAGGATTCCGAGCAGGCTGGCGAACCGCAGCGGGGCGACTGAGAACGAGGTCAGGCCTTCGATCGACAGGCCGAGCAGGCTGGTCAGGTTGAAGGCCGTCACGCCATGGGCACGCGCGGCAGGCTCGTAGTCGACGCGGATCTGGCGGAAGCCGATCCAGCTCGCCAGGCCCTTGAAGAAGCGGTTGCGCTCCGGCAACTGCCGCAGCGCGGCCACCGCGCGCGGCGAGAGCAGGCGGAAGTCGCCGGCATCCTCCGGGATCTTCTGCCGCGCGCCCCAGTTGATGAGCGCGTAGAAGCCGTGCACGGCGACGCGGCGCAGGAACGGCTCGTTGTCGCGATGTGCCTTGGCGGTATAGACGACGTCATAGCCGTCCTTGATCCAGTGCGTGACGAGCTGCTCGACCAGGGCCGGCGGATGCTGGCCATCGCCGTCCATGAACAGCACGGCGCCGCGCCGGGCATGATCGAGGCCGGCCATCAGCGCGGCCTCCTTGCCGAAATTGCGCGACAGCGAGACGACCTGGATGTCGAGCGCATCGGCCTGCAAGGTGCGCGCAATCGCGAGCGTATTGTCGCGGCTGCCATCGTCGACATAGACGAGCTCACAGGCGAGACCGAAGCGCTGGCGCAGCGTACGGGCGAGATTATTCAGCCGCTCGTGCAGCGCCGTCAGTCCCGCGCCCTCGTTGTAGACGGGGATAACGATCGACAATCCCTGCGACGCGGCGTCGGCCGCAGTCGTGGTCAGATCCGACACGTCAGTTCCCAGCATTGCTCAGCGTCCTCGTTCTGCTACCAACATATGGTAGCTGCGCTCGCCTGTCGCTACGATGAACGGCGATTTATGATCGCAGGAAGGCCTCGAGGCGAGCAAACAGCGGATTTTCGCGGTCGAGCACATAGTCGAGCGAGGCGACCGAGACGGTCTCGGCGCCATGCGCGCGCAGAAAGCTGCCGAGCGCGTAGATCTGCGCCGGCGGGCAGTGCAGGGTGAGCATGCCGGACGAGGTCGGGCCGCCGAACGGCGCCACGACGCCGAAGCGGTTGTGCGCCTCGGTCAGCATTGCTGCGTCGCACCCTTTGAAGCGGGTGCGGACCTCGCGGTATTTGCTGGCGCGGGCGCGGGCATGGATGTGGTCGAGAATGATCCGGGCGCTCTCGCGCGGCCCCTCCGACCAGTCGGCGTCGCGGGAGGCGACCAGATTGGCCTGGCTGCGCAGGATCACGCCGTCGTCCAGCACCTTCAGCCCGTTGGCGGCGAGCGTCGAGCCGGTGCTGGTGATGTCGACGATCAGCTCGGCGGTGCCGACCGCCGGCGCGCCCTCGGTGGCGCCGGCGCTCTCGACGATGCGGTAATCGACGATGCCATGGGCGGCGAAGAAGCTGCGCGTCAGGTTGATGTACTTGGTGGCGACGCGCATGCGGCGATTATGCTGGGCGCGAAAGCCGGTGGTGACGTCGTCGAGATCGGCCATGGTGCGGACGTCGATCCAGGCCTGCGGCACGGCGACGACGACGTTGGCGCCGCCGAAGCCGAGCGTATCGATCAGCAGCACGCGCTTGTCGGCATCGGTGATGCTCTCGCGAACCAGGTCCTCGCCGGTGACGCCGAGATGCACGGTGCCGCGCGCCAGTTGCGAGGCGATCTCACTCGCAGAGAGATAGGCGATCTCGACATTGTCGAGACCTGCGATGGTGCCGCGATAGTCGCGCGCGCCGCCGGGCTTGGACAGGTTCAGCCCGGCGCGGCCGAAGAAGGCTTCGGCATTCTCCTGCAGACGTCCCTTGGAGGGAACGGCGAGGACGAGGGGGCCGCTCATGATGCTCTCCCGCGCGGGGACTTGCCGACGGCGCTGCTCTGGGCCAGGCGCTCGATCCAGATCGAGAAGCCGACGGCCGGAATCGACTCGGCGGCGCCAAGCTGGCTCAGCAGGCCGTCATAACGGCCGCCGGCGACCAGTGGCTCGTCGCCATTGCCCGGATGATGCAGCTCGAACTCGAAACCGGTGTAGTAGTCGAGGCCGCGGCCGAACGACGTGGCGAAGCGCACCTTGGTGATGTCGATGCCGCGCTGGGCCATGAAGCCGGCGCGGGCCTCGAACGTGTCGATCGCCGCTGAAATGTCGAGCTTGGCGTCAGCGGCGAGCGCGCGAAGCTGCTGGACAGCCTCAGTCGGGCTCCCGCTGATGGCGAGGAAGCGCTTGATACGGTCCAGCGCGTCACGCGGCAGCGCGCCGCTCTTGAGGGTGGACTGCTCGAGGAAGCGGTCGGCGATCTCCGCCACCGTGCGGCCGCCGACCGCCGTTGCGCCGGCAATCGACATCAGGTCGGTGACCAGGGCGAGCGCCGCCTTGCGGTCGGAGCCGGCCAAGGCGGCGAGCACCCCTTCATACTCGTTGCGCGGGGCCACCGAGGCGATCGCCAGCCGCTCGAGGTCCTGCGCCAGGGTGCGCTTGCGGTTGAAGTCCTTGATCAGCCGCCGTCGCCATACCGGATAGAGATCGAGCGCGTCGATCAAGGCCGTGAACAGCGCGACGTCGCCGGTGCGGATATCCACCGCGGCAAGGCCGGCGGTGGCGGTCGCCTCGATCGCCAGCGCCAGCATCTCGGCATCCGCGGCGGGCCGATCCTGACGGCCGAACGACTCGATGCCGGCCTGCAGGAACTCGCTCGGGCGGCCCTCGCGGTAACGAAATACTGGACCGAGATAGCTGAAGCCGGCCGGATGCCCGGCGCGGGCCGAGGCGAGGTAGTCACGGGCGACGGGAATGGTCAGGTCGGGGCGCAGGCAGAGCTCTTCGCCGGCGGCGTCGCCGGTCAGATAGAGGCTCTTGCGGATGTCCTCCCCGGAGAGATCGAGAAATGGCTCGGCCGGCTGCAGGATCGCCGGTTCGGCCCGCTCATAGCCGGCCTGGGCGAAGGATTGCAGCAGCATGTCCGCCCACGCGGCGGGTCCGGTTGGAGCGGGTCCGGTCATGTCGATCGAGTTCCAAAGTGGAGTGGGCGCCTCTGGAGGCCGCGGCTGCCCCTTAGCATGGCCGTTTGACGGTTTCGACTGCGAATGGCCGCGGCAAGCCACAATTGGCCGGATGCCTTAACCGCGGGGGCCGGTCCAGTCCCCGAGCGTCGCCTGGATCACGGCGAGGGCGGCAACGCCGGCCGTATCCGCGCGCAGGATGCGCGGGCCCAGCGCGAGTCTGATCACGTGCGGCTGGCGGAGCAGCAGCGCCCGCTCGTCGTCGGCAAAACCGCCCTCCGGTCCGATCAGCAGGTCGATGCCGGCCGGATCCTTGCCGCCACGCAGCGCCTGCAGCGGATCGGCCAGTTCGGCGGCCTCGTCGCAGAACACCAGCAGCCGCTCAGGTTGCCGCTGCGCGAGGAAGCGCTCCAGCGGCACCGGGTCCTTCACCTCGGCGAGGCTGAGGATGCCGCATTGCTCGGCGGCCTCGACCACGTTGGCGCGCATGCGCTCGCCATTCACGCGCGACACCTGGGTGTGACGGGTGATGACCGGCTGCAGGCGCGAGGCGCCCATCTCGACCGCCTTCTGCACCATGTAGTCCAGCCGCGCGTGCTTGAGCGGTGCGAAGACGTAGGCGATGTCCGGCAGGTGATCCTGGGGCCGGCTCTGCTGCTGGATCGTCAGGCCATCTGGCCGCTTGCGGCCCTCGATCACGGCCCGCCATTCGCCGTCGCGGCCGTTGAAGACCAGGACGTGATCGCCGGTGCCGAGACGCAGGACGTTGCCGAGATAGTTGCCCTGATTGCGGTCGAGCGCGACCGTGCCTCCCTCCTGCAAGGGGGCGTCGACGAACAGGCGCGGGGCGGTGAAGTCGTATGCGGGCATGGAGCGAAGCGGTGCCGATGATGGATGTTGCTTAACCAGACCACGCGCCGGCCGCAAAGCCGGCGGAGCCGTCACGGGGTGTTGTATCGGGTATTGGCGATGGCGCCTTTCGGCCGTGCTGTCGACAGATTTTACCGGTTCGATCCCGCCGGTCGTCCCTTGGGGACGGACATCCGACGATTCCGTGAGCCTTGAAGCGGAGAACGGCCTTGATCTTGAGACATTCGACTTGGGCGCTTGCCGCGGTCATCGTGGTGACGGTCGCCGGGCCGTCCCGGGCCGACGACAAGGCGATCGCTGCTCCGCCCCAGCAAGCGGCTCCCGCGGTGCCGGGTGGTGCCGCAGCGGCCGGCTTTCGCCCGCCCGAAACCTGCCTGAAGGAATTCACCCCGCTGCGGGACGAGACCGCCCGCCGGGCCAAGCTGCTCAAGGCGGCGACTGGGCGGCGTTTCGCGCCCGGCGAGGCTTGCCAGCTGGTGCATGACTACGAGCTCGCCCAGACCAAGATGATCGACTACGCGGTCGCCCATGCCTCACTCTGCGGCATCCCGCCCAAGATCACCGATCAGCTGAAGGCGAATCACGAAAACACCCTGGCCGTGATGCGCAAGGTCTGCACGGCGACGTGAACCGTCCCGCCGGCCGCCGAACTGGCGACTCCGGCCTGACCAGGTGGGCGAGGGCGCGGAGTGAACGGATTTTGGGCCCCGACGTTCGGGAAGGGCCTCGTTTTGGGCCTCCGCGCCGGTTGGAACCCGGCTGCGTCCCTCCGCCGCGGCTGTGATCAACTCCGCGGTTGTGCTGGACGGGCGAGAATCGTAAAAGCCCCGGATCGGATCGTGCTTTCATCCGGAAGTGTTGAGGATTCTTGGTCTTACCGGAGAACCAGCCTTGATCGTCCGCCAGTCTTTCATGCCGCTCGCCATTGCCGCCCTGGTGCTCTCCACAGGGCAGCTCTTCGCGCAGAGCTCGTTTCCCGCGCCGATGCCTGGTCAGGCCCAGACCAGCAACTCGCCGTTTCCGCCCATCAACGGCGCGGCGCCGACCCGGGCCGCAGCCCCGGCAAGTCCGTTCCCCAGTCCAGGCGCCTCGGCGTTCGGCGGCGGTGGTGGCTTCCAGCCGGCCCCGATGGGAGCCGCGCCGCAGGGGGGCCCGCCGGAGAGCTGCATGAAGGAGTTCATTCCGCTGCGCGAGGAAGCCGAGCGTCGCGGCAAGCTGATCAAGGCCGCGAGCGACCGCAAGGCCTCGCCTGACGAGGCCTGCAAGCTGATCGCAAATTTCGGCAAGGCCGAAGTGAAGATGATCAAATATGTCGAGGCGCATTCGGCGAGCTGCGGCATTCCTCAGCAGATCGCCGATCAGCTGAAGGCCGGTCACAAGAACACCGACGCGCTGGAAAAGAAGGTCTGTGCCGTGGCGGCGCAGATGCAGTCGGGGGCCGGAAGGCCCTCCGCTCCGAGCCTGAGCGACGTCCTGGGCTCGTCGGCCGCGTTGCCTGAGGCCAACACGACCAAGAAGGGCGGATCCGCCTTCGACACCATGACCGGCAACGTTCTCACCCGATGAGCGACACGGCCGTCCGCGTTGCTGACGCGACCGGCAATTGGGTCGATACGCTGGCGCCGGTCTGGAGCCGGCCCTACCTGCGTCTCGCCCGCTTCGATCGCCCGATCGGATCGTGGCTGCTGCTGATGCCGTGCTGGTGGTCGGCCGCTCTGGCTGCTGGGATCGCCGGGAATCTATCCATGTTGCCGGCATGGATCGGGCTCTATTTCGTCGGCGCGTTCGTCATGCGTGGCGCCGGCTGCACCTGGAACGACATCACCGACCGCGATCTCGACGCCAAGGTGGAGCGCACACGTTCGCGACCGATTCCCGCCGGTCAGGTCGGCGTGAAGCAGGCGCTCGCCTTCCTGGTGGCGCAGGCCCTGATCGGCCTGGTGGTGCTGCTGCAGTTCAACCGGTTCGCGATCGCCACCGGCATCGCCTCGCTGCTGATCGTCGCGATCTATCCGTTCATGAAGCGCATCACCTGGTGGCCGCAGGTCGTGCTGGGTCTCGCCTTCTCGTGGGGCGCGCTGATGGGATTTGCGGTCGCGTTCGGCCGCATCGATGCCACCGCGCTGCTGCTCTACGCCGGGTCGATCTCGTGGGTGATCGCCTACGACACGATCTACGCGCATCAGGACGCCGAGGATGACGCGCTGATCGGCATCAAGTCGACCGCGCGCCTGTTTGCCGACCGCACGCATCTGGCGCTGGTCATCTTCTACGGTCTGGCCGTCATCCTGATTGGGGCCGCGTTCGCGACGGCCCACGTGCATGTCGCGGCGTGGCTCGGGCTGGCGTGTTTCGCCGCCCATCTCGGCTGGCAGATCCGGCGTCTGGATATCGCCGATCCGGCGCTGTGCCTGCGGGTGTTCAAGTCGAACCGCGATGCCGGACTGCTGCTGTTCGCAGGGCTGTTGGTCGATGCCGTGCTGCGCGCAACCTGATCAGTTGCGCGCGATGATCTCGCGCTCGCCGCGATGGATCGAGGTTGGATTGAGCTGGTAGCCGACACGGCGTCGCATCAGGAAGCGCGGGCGGCGCGAACGGATCGCGTTGCGGCGGCGGCGGCGCGGCGTGGCCTCCCGGCGCGTGTCCTGCAACTGGGGCAGCGCGAAGGTCTCGCTCCACATCGCCCACGCAGCAACGATCTCGTTCTGGTCGTCGCTGACGCAGAGCGGGATGGTCAGGGAAGGGTCGCGGTGGACGAGCACCAGCATCACCTGTGTGTCGTCGATCTCGCGCACGCCGATGCCGAGGAAATCGCTGACGCGGAGGTTCAGGGCCATGCGCATGCCGCTGACGGCACGACGCAGGACCACGCGCTCCCGGTGCAATTCGATCTGCCGGATTCCGCCATCGGCACGGGTATCGTGCGCGCTGTACGAGACGGGCAGGGAAAGAGGGTCGAGCCGCAGGGCGCGGCCCGACCCAGCGGAATGGCTTCCGCCTGTTGCTGTTTGACGCCTCACGGCTTGGTCTCCCCGCCGGGATTATGCTCCCGGTCGATGCGTGTGACCTTGCCACGCGGATCGCCCGTATCGGCTTAACAAGCCTGGTTAATCAGATCTCACGCGTGATCCTCCTACCGTCATGATTGACAAGCGCTTGCCCCGCATGATTGACGAGACCTTGCCGATTTGCCGACAATCCGATGTGCCGTCTGCCGTCCTGCTTGAAGTCGGCGTGAACAGGCCACATTTCCTTTGGATTGAGCCGTCTTCGCCGCCCACCTGACATCGATCGGATCGTGTTCGTGACCTCTTCCCCAGCCTCATCGTCGACCTCAGCCCAATCAGATCTGCTCGACCAGTCCGCCCTGCGAGCGCTCGCCGAGCGGCTGGTTGAAGCCGCGAGGAAGGCCGGCGCCGATGCCGCCGACGCCATCGCGGTGCGCGGCATCTCGCAAGGCGTCGAGGTCCGTGACGGGCGGGTCGAGGAATCCGAGCGCTCGGAAGGCGACGATGTCGGCCTGCGCGTTCTCGTCGGCAAGCGCCAGGCCGTGGTGTCGACCAACGACGTCAGCGGGGACGGCGTGGCGCGGCTGGCCGAGCGGGCCGTGGCGATGGCGCGGGTGGCGCCTGACGACCAATATGTCGGCCTCGCCGATCCGGCGCTGCTGGCGCGCGACATTCCCGAACTCGACCTGCTCGATCCGCAGATTCCCTCGACCGCAGAGCTGGAGCGCCGTGCCCAGGAGGCGGAGGCTGCCGCGCTCGGCGTGAAGGGCGTGACGAAGTCCGGTGGTGCGTCGGCCTCGACCGGCATCGGCGGCATGGTGCTGGTGACGAGCGACGGTTTTCACGGCGCCTATCTGCGCTCGAGCCAAAGCATCTCGACGACCGCCATTTCCGGCGAAGGCACCGGGATGGAGCGCGACTACGACTACACGGCGGCTCCGCACGGCGCCGACCTGCTGGCGCCCGCGGCCGTCGGGCGCAGCGCTGGCGAACGCGCGGTGGCGCGCGCCAATCCGCGCAAGGTTGCCACGTGCCAGGTGCCGGTCGTGTTCGATCCCCGCGTGTCCGGCTCGCTGGTCGGACATCTGGTCGGCGCCATCAATGGCGCCTCGATCGCGCGCAAGACCAGCTTCCTCAAGGACAAGCTCGGCGCGCAACTGTTCGCCAAGGGTATCCGCATCATCGATGATCCGCTGCGCAAGCGTGGGCTGCGGTCGCAGCCGTTCGACGCCGAGGGCGTGAAGGTGAAGCAGACCGCGCTGGTCGACGATGGCGTGCTGACGACGTGGCTGCTGGATTCGGGCACCGCGCGCGAGCTCGGCATGGTGACGACCGGCCACGCCCATCGCGGCGTGTCGTCGTCGCCTTCGCCCGGTCCGTTCAATCTGCATCTCGAAGCCGGCGTCGTGACAGCTAAGGAGCTGATCTCGGACATCAAGCAGGGCTTCTACGTCACCGACCTGATCGGCTCGGGCGTCAACGGCGTCACCGGGGACTACAGCCGTGGCGCGTCCGGCTTCTGGATCGAGAATGGCGAGATCGGCTATGCCGTGAGCGAGGTGACGATCGCCGGGCATCTGTTCGAGATCTTCAAGTCGATGACGCCTGCCAGCGATCTGGAATTCCGCTATGGCGTCAATGCGCCGACGGTGCGCATCGAAGGATTGACGCTTGGCGGACGGTGAGATCGAGAAACCGGACGAGACCAGCCTCGCGGCAGACGCCAGGCTCCTGAAGGAGGCGGTGCGCGAAGCCGGCGAGCTCGCACGTTCGATGTTCGGAACGGAGTTGCGCAAATGGACCAAGGGTGCGTCGTCGCCCGTCTCCGAAGCCGACATGGCGGTCAATGCGCTGCTTGAGCTCAGGCTGCGATCGGCAACGCCGGATTACGGCTGGCTGTCCGAAGAGAGCGCGGATGATCGGGCGAGACTCGGTCGGTCGCGGGTCTGGATCGTCGATCCGATCGATGGCACGCGGTCCTATCTCGGCGGCCGCAACGACTGGTGCGTGAGCGTCGCGCTGGTCGAGCACGGCGCGCCGATACTCGCCGCGGTGCATGTCCCGGTCAGCGAGGAGTTCTTCTTTGCCGCCCGCGGCAGCGGCACCACGTTGAACGACGAGCCGGTTCAGGCCTCGACCGGACGCGTGCTCGACTTCGCGCGGGTGGCCGGTCCAAAACCGTTGGTTGAGCGGTTGGCTCCGAGTTCTGCGCGGATTGAACTCCATCCGCGAATCGGATCATTGGCGCTGCGCCTGTGCCGTGTCGCGCATGGCGGGCTCGATGCCGCTTTTGCAGGCGGGCAAAGCCGCGATTGGGATCTTGCGGCGGCTCATTTGATCGTGCAGGAAGCGGGGGGTAAAATGACCGCGTTGTCCGGCGAGGCGATCCTCTATAATCGTCCGGAAGTGGTGCACGGGATGCTGGTGGCAGCGGGCCGCGACCGACATGCCGACATCGTCGCGCAGTATCGCAGGTTACCGCCGGACTGAACGCCCCTGGATCGCACCCTCCACGTCGCCTGCAAGGCGTTGACTAGGAAACAATACCGATGACAGATAGCGCCTCGCAGCAGCTCCTTCACCTCGTGATCGGCGGCGAGCTCATCAATCTCGACAAGAACGAATTCAAGGATCTCGACAAGGTCGATATCGTTGGCGTCTATCCGAACTACGCGGCGGCCCACGCCGCCTGGCGCGCCAAGGCGCAGATGACGGTCGACAACGCCCACATGCGCTATTTCATCGTCCACCTGCACCGGCTGCTCGATCCCGGTCAGGATGCGAAGTAAGACGCAAAGCTCGCGACTTGAAACACCTGATCCGCAATACGCTGCGTAGCGGCTGGTTCCAGCGCGCCGTCGGGTTCCTCGCGGCCGAGTACCTGCGCCTTGTGTGGCTGACCAATCGCTTCACCTATGAGCCGCCCGAGGTCTACGACATCGTCGAGCCGCAGATGCCGGCGATCTTCGCGTTCTGGCACGGCCAGCATCTGCTGACACCCTTCATCAAGAACAAGCCGAGCTATCGCGCCAAGGTGCTGATCTCCCGCCATCGCGACGGCGAGTTCAACGCGATCGCCGCCGAGCGGCTCGGCATCGGAACCATCCGCGGCTCCGGCGATCATGGCTCCTCCTTCCACCGGAAAGGCGGGGTGGGGGCGTTCAAGGAGATGGTGCGGGCGCTCGAAGACAACTATAATGTTGCATCGACCGCCGATGTGCCGAAGCGGGCGCGGATTGCGGGTCTCGGCATCATCATGCTCGCGCGCGAATCAGGACGTCCGATCATGCCGTTCGCAATGGTCACGAGCCGCTTCATCCGCCTGAAGAACTGGGACAGCACCACCATCAATTTGCCATTCGGCCGCGGCGCATTGGTGGGAATCAAGGAAATCAACGTGCCGCGCGATGCCGACGCCGCGATGATGGAAGAGGCGCGTCTCGACCTCGAGGCGACGCTGAACGAGTGCATGCGCCGCGCCTATGAGATCGTCGGCCGTCCCGAGGCCTGTCCTCCGCCGGTCGCGTCGGGAGCATCAAGTGCCTAGGCCGCTGCCGATGGCCCTGCGTGTCTACCGCGGGTTGTCCTCGGCGGCGGTGCCGCTTGCGCCGGCACTGATCAGACAGCGGCTCAAGCATGGCAAGGAGGATCCCGAGCGGACCGACGAGCGGCGCGGCCTGAGCCACGACACGCGCCCGCTGGGTCCGCTGGTTTGGATTCACGGTGCCAGCGTCGGCGAGGTGCTGGCGGCGGCGGCGCTGATCGAGCGGCTGCGTGAGCTCAACATCCGCATCCTCATCACGTCCGGCACCGTGACGTCGGCCGCCATCGTGGCCAAGCGCTTCCCGCCCGACGTGATCCACCAATACGTGCCCTATGACACGCCGCGCTTCGTCGAGCGCTTTCTCGATCATTGGCGTCCCTCGCTCGGGCTGTTCATCGAGTCGGACCTCTGGCCGAATCTCATCCTCGCCGGCGCCTCGCGGCGGGTGCCGATGGTGGTGATCAACGGCCGCATGTCGCCGCGCTCGTTCCCGCGCTGGCGCCGCATGTCCGGCACCATCTCCGCTTTGCTGGGACGCTTTGATCTCTTCCTGACGCAGTCGCAGGCGGACGCCGACCGGTTCTCCGCGCTCGGCGCGCGCACCGTCATCACCACCGGCAATCTCAAGCTCGACGTGCCGGCGCCGCCCGCCGATCCGGCGAAGCTCGATCGGCTCACGGCGATGACGCGCGGCCGTCCGGTCGTCGTCGCCGCCTCCACGCATCCCGGCGAGGACGAGATCCTGATCGCGGCCCACAAGGCCTTGTCGGCTACCTATCCGTCGCTGCTCACCGTGATCGTGCCGCGCCATCCGCATCGTGGCCCGGCCGTCGCCGAACTCGTCGCAAGCGCCGGCCTGCAGGGCGCCTTGCGTTCGCGCGAGGAACAGCCGCTCGCCGGCACCGACATCTACGTCGCTGACACGATGGGTGAGCTCGGCCTGTTCTACCGGCTGGCGCCGGTCGTGTTCATGGGGGGGTCGCTGGTCGAGCATGGCGGTCAGAATCCGATCGAGGCCGTCAAGCTCGGCGCGGCCATCGTGCACGGACCCCACGTGTTCAACTTCACCGACGTCTATGAGTCGCTGGACAAAGCCGGGGGAGCCAGGCTCGCCCACGATCAGGAGGCGCTGATCCGCCAACTCCGGCAGCTGCTCGCTGATCCCGCAGCCGGCAACAGCCTGGTTGCGGCAGGAACGCGCGTGGTCGATCAGCTCGGTGGCGCGCTGGAGCGGACGCTGTCGGCGCTGGAGCCGTATCTATTGCAGGTCAGGCTCGAAATGGGGGCAGCCGGCGATGCGTGAGCCGGCCTTCTGGCATCGGCCGCCGTCCTGGCAATCGCGTCTGCTGTTCCCGCTCTCGAAACTCTACGGCGCCGTTGCCGCACGCCGCATGGCGCAAGCCGGCGTCGATGCCGGCTTGCCGGTGATCTGCGTCGGCAATTTCCATGTCGGCGGAGCCGGCAAGACGCCGACCGTGCTGGCGCTGACCGATATGCTGCGTGACCTCGGCGAGCAGCCGGTGGTGCTGAGCCGTGGCTATGGTGGCCGGCTGCACGGGCCCGTTGTCGTCGATCCAGCTGTCCATGAGGCTGCCGATGTCGGCGACGAGCCGCTGATGATGGCGGCGCGGGTGCCGGTCGTCGTGGCGCGCAGCCGCGCCGACGGCATCGGTCTCGTCAAGGCGCAGGGCGCCTCCGTCATTCTGATGGACGATGGCTTCCAGAACCCGTCGATCACCAAGGATCTCGCGTTGATCGTGATCGACGGCGCGCGCGGTCTCGGCAATTCCGAGGTGTTTCCCGCGGGCCCGTTGCGCGCGCCGCTGCCACCGCAGCTGGCGCGCACCGACGCGTTGGTCGTGATCGGTAGCGGCCGAGCCAGCGAGGCGGTCGCCTCACATGTGTTGGCGGCCGGCAAGCCGGTGTTTTCAGCCGCGTTGCAGCCCGATGCGCAGATCGTCGCGGCGCTGCAGGGCAGGCCGCTGCTGGCGTTTGCCGGGATTGGCGATCCCGCCCGCTTCTTCCGCACCCTTCGCGGCGCCGGTCTCGACGTCAGGCGCGAGCGTGCCTTTCCGGATCACCACCCATTCACGACGGCCGACGTCGTAGCCCTTGCCAACGAAGCCAGGCGTGATGGATTTGCCCTGGTGACCACGGAAAAAGATCTCGTGCGGTTCCGCAGCCACGAGGCCGCGCCCGATGTCATGGCATTCCCGGTGACACTGCAGTTCGGCGATCTCGCCGCGTTGCGCGCGTTGGTTGTGCAGCGGCTGTCAGCGAAGCGGAACGGTCAGCCGCTGGCTTTCAATGCGCCCGGATAATGCCGCTGCAGCACGGCGCTCGGCAGGGCGTAGGCTTCCTGCAGATCCACGCTCCAATATTTCAGCTCGTCCAGCGGAATCCGCACATCGGTGACCGCGCAGCGCACATAGCTTCCCGGTGAGATCACGCGGAAATCGCCGTCCAGATACTGCACCTGCGCCTCGCCCTGGCCCGAGGGACCAAACTTGTTGAGCACGTCCGCGATCTCCAATTCCTTGACGTGAAGTCCCCCTACGCAGGCGCAGCGCGCACACGACAGGCCGAATTTCGATGATTTCCTAGCATAGATGGGGGGCCCTGTCCCCCCGCGCAAACCCACTGATTTGTGATGCTTCTGCTCGAAACTCCGTGCTAGCTAGGTTTCAATATCCGCCGCTTGTCCCGCCCGGCTGGTTTGATGCGCTCCCTCGTCGCCATCGTCGTCTCAATGCTCTGCGCCACGGCGTTTTCAGCCTTGGCTGAGCCATTGCCGGCGCCCGTCGCGGTCGAGATCCCCTCGGGAAGCTATGTGCTGCGCGCCCAGCTCTACCGGCCGAAGGGGGCCGGCCCATTTCCGGTCGTCGTCGCGCTGCACGGCTGCGGCGGGCTTTCCGGCCGCTCCGAGCCGGTGCTGCCGCGCTATCGCGACTGGGCCGAGGAACTGGTCAAGGACGGCAAGGCCGTCCTGCTGCCGGACAGCTACGGCTCGCGCGGACTGGGCCCGCAATGCCGCGTCAAGGAGCGTCGTATCAGCGGCCGGCGCGAGCGTGTCGCTGACATCGTGATCGCGCAGAAATGGCTGGCGGAGCAAGCCTGGGCGATGCCCGACCGGGTCAGTCTCGTTGGCTGGGCCAGCGGCGCGAGCGCGCTGTTGTGGGCGGTGCGCCCGCAATTGCCCGAGCATGTCTCGCCGGATTTCCGCTCCGCGGTGGCGTTCTATCCGGATTGCCGAGCCTCGTCCGGCCTCGGCTGGAGCACGCGCGTCCCGACATTGGTGCTGATCGGCGGCCTGGACGACGTCTATTCGCCGCCGGCGTGCCGACAGATGATCGATGGCGCGCGCGGCCGCAGCGCGCTGACCCGCATCGTCATCTATCCCGGCGCCTATCACGATTTCGATCGTGTGAACCTGCCGCTGCATCAAGTCGCAGGGTCGGACGCCGGGGCGCCCGAGCGCGGCCATGTCGGCTCGGATCCCGAGGCGCGTGCCGATGCGCAGAAGCTCGTGGCCGATTGGCTCGCGCGCTGAGGACCACTCAGAACAGGCTGCCCTGATCGGCGGGATCGGGCGTGCGCTTCGGCGCCGAAGGCTTGCCCTCACGCGGGGCTTTTGGCGATGCTGGCGCCGCGGCTGGAAGCGGGCGGTCCGCGCCCGCCGTGGCCGCGACCTTGCCGTCCGCAAATTCGATCGAGAGTGCGGCGCCCGGACCGATGCTCGCGGCATGGTGCAACGGATGGCCGGCCTCGTCGCGCACCAGCGCAAATCCACGCGCCAGCACGCTGCGATAGGACAGCGCGGTGAGGAGCTTTTCGTTCTGTCCCACGCGGGCCGTCAGGCGCTGGAGCTGAGTCTGCAATGCGCGCCGAGCCCGCTCGGCAAGACGTTCGGTTCGGTCGCGCTCGCGACCGATGGCCTGGCGCTTGGCCTGCGCATAGGCCTGGCGCGAGGCCTTGAAGCGGGCGTCGAGCGCCTCGAATCGCTCGCGCCGCCGGTGCAGCTGGCCGCGCGACGACAGCGACAGCCGCTCGGACGAAGCGATGAGGCGATGGCGCGATTGCGCGATCTGCGCGTGCAGCACGCGCAGAGTGAGCTTGGCGCTCGCCGCTGCGAACTGGCGAAAGTGCACATGCGTGTTGGTCTTGAGCGCGCGCGGCAGGCTGGCGGCCGCCGTATCCAGCCGCTGCCTGGGAATGGCGAGCAGATCGCCGGCGCCGGGCAGGGCGCGCGCGGCGGCGCGCAGCTCGTTGCGGCGGCTCTCCTGGCCGCGCTGCCAGCAGACGCTGACACGGCGCGCGAGGCTTGCGACCTCCTGCATCAGCTCGCTGCGCACCGGCACCGCCATTTCCGCGGCTGCTGTCGGCGTCGGCGCACGTTTGTCGGCGGCGAAATCGATCAAGGTCACGTCGGTCTCGTGGCCGACCGCCGAGATCAGCGGGATCATGCTCTCGGCCGCGGCGCGGACCACGATCTCCTCGTTGAACGACCACAGGTCCTCCAGCGAGCCGCCGCCGCGCGCGACGATCAGCACGTCGGGCCGCGGGATCGGGCCATCCTGCGGCAAATCGTTGAAGCCGCGGATCGCGGCGGCAACCTGCTCGGCCGAGCCTTCGCCCTGCACCTTCACGGGCCAGACCAGCACGCGGCGAGGAAAGCGGTCCTCGAGCCGGTGCAGGATGTCGCGGATGACTGCCCCGGTCGGCGAGGTGACGACGCCGATCACCTCGGGCAGCCACGGCAGCAGCTGCTTGCGTGCGGGGTCGAATAGTCCTTCGGCGCCGAGCTTCCGCTTGCGCTCCTCCATCAGCGCCATCAGCGCGCCGATCCCAGCTGGCTCCAGCGCCTCGATGACGATCTGGTACTTCGACGAATTCGGGTAGGTGGTGAGCTTGCCGATGGCGATCACCTCGAGCCCTTCCTGGGGCTTGAAGCGCATGCGGCCATGCACGCCCTTCCAGATCACCGCTTCGATCTTGGCGCTCTCGTCCTTGAGCGCGAAATAGCAATGCCCCGAGGAATGCGGCCCGCGAAAGCCGGTGATCTCGCCGCGCACCCGGACATGGCCGAACTGGTCCTCGACCGTGCGCTTCAGCGCCGAGGACAGCTCGGTGACGGTGAATTCGGGCGCGTTGGGCAAGGCTTCCGCAGGCGGCATCGCTGTCTGATTCGGTTCGGGGAGCAGTTGCCAAGGTAGGGGCTTTCCGCGTCCGCCGCCAATCAAGCCGTTGCCTTTTCGATAGCTCTGTGTTATAGAGTACTCTATAGAAAATGGAGAGGGGTATGCGGGCAAGCATCAAGATCGTGCGTCAGCTCGTCGGTTGGAGCTTCGGCCTCGCCGGGGCCCTTGCCCTTCTTCTGGGCGGGATGATCGCGACGCCGTTGGTGCGCCCGCCCGAGCTGAAATCGATCTCGGAGACCGTCGGGCGTGTCGATCGGAGCACCATGCCGGCCCTACAGCGCTTCAGCGCCCGGGACGGCACGGAGCTCGCCTACCGCCACTATCCGGCGCGGGCGACGCCGACGGGCAAGGTTGCCGTCCTCGTGCACGGCTCCTCCGGCTCGAGCGTCGCTGTGCATGCGCTGGCGGATGGGCTCGCCGCCCGGGGCATCGACACGTTCGCGCCCGACATCCGCGGCCATGGCGGCTCAGGCACCCGCGGCGACATCGGCTATCTCGGCCAGCTCGAGGACGATTTGGCCGATCTCGTCGCAGAGGTCAGGAGGACCGCGCCGTCGCAGCCGATCGTGCTGCTCGGCCATTCGGCCGGCGGCGGCTTCGCGCTGCGCGCGGCCAGCGCGCCGACCCAGGACCTGTTCGCGCGCACCGTGCTGCTGTCGCCCTATCTCGGCTATGACGCGCCCACCAACCAGGAGAACTCGGGCGGTTGGGCCAGTCCCGACATTCCGCGCATCCTCGCGCTCGGCGTGCTCGATCGCGTCGGCCTGAGATGCTGCGAGGCGCTGCCCGCGCTGGCCTTTGCTGTCAGGCCGAACTCGGAGAAGTTCGTGGCCTCGACCTACAGCTACCGGCTGTTCCGCAATTTCGCGACCCGTGGCTACAAGGCCGATCTCGCTGCGGCCAAGCACCCGGTGACCCTCATCGCCGGCGCCGACGACGAGCTGATGCGCGCCGACAAATATGCCGGCGCGGTGCAGGCCGTCGCGCCCGGTATTGACGTGAAGCTGATCGCGGGCGTCAATCACATGGAGATCGTGTCGGCGCCGCAGGCGGTGAGCGCGATCGCCGATGACGTGGCGACGCGCTAGGGGTTCAAGCCGCATGATCGACAGCCTGGAAGCCGCGCGGGCGCTCAGCGACATCGAGGATGTCACGAAGCGCGTGCGGCAGTCGCAGATCTATCGGCTGTCGAGCCTGATGATGATCCTCTGGGGCGTCCTCGTCTTTGCCGGCAATCTCGTGACCTATCTGGCGCCTTACTACGCCGACAAGGCTTGGCTGTCGGTCTATGTCCTCGGTCTGGCCGGATCGGTGGTGTTGGGCGCGACGGAGAAGGCGCGTTCCGGCGTCCGCAGCTTCGATCTCCGGGCCCTGCTCGCCTTCGTCATGTTCTTTGCGTTCGGCTTCTTCGTCGAAGCGATTGGCCATTTCGGACCGCGTGAAATGGGCGCGTTCTGGCCGGTCTATTTCATGCTGTTCTACGGTCTTGCCGGATTGTGGTTCGGCGCGGCCTTTACGGTGTTCGGCCTGTGCGTCACCGCGTTGACCCTGGTGGGCTACCTCTTCATTGGCGCGGCTTTCCCGTTGTGGATGGCGTTCGTCAATGGCGGCGGCCTGGTTCTCGGCGGCTTGTGGATGCGGCGGAGCTGACGGTTTGGCGGAGCTCGACGAGATCATCCACCAGCCGCTGCGGCTGAAGATCATGGCGGCGCTGAATGCCCTGCCTGCCGGGGCCGGGCTGGAATTCGTCCGGCTGAAGAAGCTGACCGGCGCCACCGACGGTAATCTCGGCGCCCATATCGACACGCTGGCGCGCGCCGGCTACGCCGCCGTGGACAAGGCCTTCGTCGGCAAGAAGCCGCAGACCACGGTGACGGCGACCGCGGCCGGCCGGGCGGCGTTCGCCCGCCACGTCGCCAGCCTGCAGGAGATCATCGCCGGCGCCGCCGTCAAGCCGTCCGAGCCATGATTTGACTCTGTAGCGATGGCCGGGCAATTGGGGCGTCCAAATTGGCCCACCCCTGCGACGGCATCGACGATGAACATTCTGCTCCTTGGTTCCGGCGGCCGCGAGCACGCGCTCGCCTGGAAGATTGCCGGCTCGCCGCTGCTCACCAAGCTGTGGTGCGCGCCCGGCAATGCCGGGATCGCCAAGGAGGCGGAATGTGTCGCGCTCGACGTCGCCGATCATGCGGCGGTGATCGCCTTCTGCCGGGCGAACAAGGTGGATCTGGTGGTGGTCGGCCCCGAGACGCCGCTCGCTGCCGGCATCGTCGATGATCTCGAGGCTGCGGGCATCAAGGCGTTCGGCCCATCCAGGCTTGCCGCCAAGCTCGAGGGCTCCAAGGGCTACACCAAGGATCTCTGCGCCGAATACGACATCCCGACCGGCGCCTACTGCCGCTTCGACAATGCCCCCGAGGCGCTCGCTTATGTCCGCGAGCACGGGGCGCCGATCGTCGTCAAGGCAGACGGGCTCGCGGCCGGCAAGGGGGTCGTCGTGGCCAAGACGGTTGCCGAGGCCGAGGACGCCATCAAGATGATGTTCGAGGGCGGCTTCGGCGTCGCTGGCGCCGAGGTCGTCATCGAGGAGTTTCTCGAAGGGCGGGAGGTGTCGTTCTTCGCGCTGTGCGACGGTGAGACCGCGATTCCGCTGGCCTCCGCCCAGGATCACAAGCGGGTGTTCGATCACGACCAGGGACCGAACACCGGCGGCATGGGGGCGTATTCGCCGACGCCGTTCGTCACGCAGGAGATTCATGACAGGATCATGAATCAGATCATTCAGCCGACCATCGCCGGAATGAATGCGCGTGGCACTCCGTTCAAGGGCATTCTCTATGCCGGCCTGATGCTGACCGCCCAGGGGCCGAAGCTGTTCGAATACAACGTGCGCTTCGGCGATCCGGAATGTCAGGTGCTGATGCTGCGGATGATGTCGGATCTCGTGCCCGCCATGCTGGCCGCCTGCGACGGACAGTTGAAGAATTTCGACCTGCGCTGGTTTCCCGACGCCGCCGTCACCGTGGTCATGGCCGCGAGTGGCTATCCCGGCGACTACGCCAAGGGCGGTGTCATCGAGGGGCTCGACGACGCCGCGCGGATCGAGGGCGTGGAGATCTTCCACGCCGGCACGGTGGCGAAGGACGGCGCCATTCTCGCCAATGGCGGGCGCGTCCTCAATGTCTGCGCGTCGGGAAGGAGCGTCACCGAGGCTCAGGCGCGGGCCTATCAGGCCGTCGACCGCATCAAATGGACCGACGGCTTCTGCCGGCGCGACATTGCCTGGCAGGCGGTGGCGCAGGAAAGCGCTCAGGGCTGAGCATCGTGATCGCCGTAGTCGGCCCTGCAAGGCTATTTTTCCCGCGAGAATTGTGGCAGTTCCATAGACTCATGCCGTGATGGGATGAATCAGTTCCGCCGTGGAACGGAGGGGCCATGGAATGCGCGCGGTGCGGCAGGCAGAATCAGCCAGGGAGAGCCTCGTGCGACCGGTGCGGCGAGCCGCTCGGCCTCAGATGTGAGGCTTGCAACCAGACCAACAGCCCGTCGAATCGCTTCTGCGGCCAATGCGGTGCGCCGTTGCCCGGCCGGCCGGCTCCGCCCGACCAGGCGGCGCAGCGCGTCCTGAGGACGCTGAGCAGCAAGGGCGGAGAACGCAAGCGTCTCACCATCCTGTTCGCCGACATCCGCGATTCCACTCAGCTGATCGATAGCCTCGGCGATCCCGAGCTCGCGATGCAGCGGCTCGACCCGGTGCTCAACCTCATGAAGGAGGCGGTTCACCGCTATGATGGCGTCGTCAACAAGACGCAGGGCGACGGCGTCATGGCCCTGTTCGGAGCGCCGGTGCCGCATGAGGATCATGCGGTTCGCGGCTGCCTCGGCGCGCTGGCGATGCAGGACTCCATCGCGCGCCTCGCCGACCCGCATTTGCAGGTCCGGGTCGGACTGCACACCGGCGAGGTGATCGTCCAGGTCGTCGAGAACAGCATGTACCAGACCTACGACGCGGCCGGCGCCAACGTCCATCTGGCCAATCGTCTGGAGCACATGGCCGAGCCCGGGACCATCCTGATCAGCAAGGAGACCTACACCGGCGCCAGGCAGTTCGTCGAAGCCGAGCCCCTCGGCACCCACACGCTGCGCGGCATTGCCTCGCCGGTGTCGATCTACAAGCTGATCGGCCGCCTCAGTGCGCCGGCGAGCGACGTCTTTCGTAGCGGCCAGCGCCTGTTGCCGCTGATCGGGCGCAACGCTCAGCTCGCCGTGCTCGAACGCGAGCTCGACGACGTCCTGGCGGCGCGCGGCGCTGTCGTCGGCATTGTGGGTGAGGCCGGCATCGGCAAGAGCCGGCTGTGCTTCGAGTTCGCCGAGCACTGTCGCCGCCAGGGCATTCGCGTCTACGAGGCGCGCGTGCTGGCACATGGCCGCGCCACCCCGTTCCAGCCGGTGCTCGAATTGCTGCGCGACTTCTTCGGCATCCGGCCGAAGGAGCCGGTGGAGGTGTCGCGCCAGCGCGTGGTCGACCGGCTCGAAGCCATTGCCATGCCCGACACGGCGCTGGTCCTGCTCTTGGACTTCATGAACCTCGCCGATCCGTCACGTCCGGCGCTCCGGCTCGATCCCGGCGTGTTCAAGACCCGTCTCCTGAACGTGTTCAAGACGCTGTTCCGCGCCGCGCCGGCTGATGGCGCCATGGTGATCATGATCGAGGATCTGCATTGGATCGACGAGGCCAGCGAGGAGTTCGTCGAGGCGCTCGCGGAGGCCACGATCGGCACCAAGACGCTGCTGGTCGTGAACTACAGGCCGGGTTTCGCCGCCTCCTTCATGCAGCAGGTCCCATTTCACGAACTGCACATCGTTCCGCTGGCCTCCGAGGAGGCAAGCGAGCTGCTACGCGGGGTGTTTGGTGACGATCCTTCGCTGGAGGTGCTGGCGCGCGACATCGTCGAGCGCGCTCAGGGCAATCCGTTCTTCCTCGAGGAATTGGCGAGCGCGGTCTCCGAGAGCGGCGGGTTCGAGGGTGAGCGCGGCGCCTATCGGCTGAAGGGCGGGATCGGCCCGATTCCGCTGCCGCCGACGGTGCATGCCGTGGTAGCGGCCCGCATCGACCGTCTGAGCGAGACCGCCAAGAGCGTCCTGGAAACAGCGGCTGTGATCGGCCGCTCGGTCGCGCTCGCCGTGCTCAAGCCGGTCGTCGGGCTCAGCGAGGCGGACCTGTTCGACGCGCTCGCACAACTGAGACATGCCGATCTTCTCTATGATCTGCCGCCGTTCGACATGGGCGTGCTCGCCTTCCGCCATCCGCTGATCCAGGAGGTGGCCTATGCCATGCAGCTGCGCTCGCGTCTGAGCGGCGTGCACGTGGCCGTGGCCAAGGCGATCGAGGCGCTGGATTGGGGCACGCAGGACGAGTTCGCCGCCCTGATCGCCTCGCATTACGAATTCGCCGGCCAGACCATGCAGGCCGTCGAGCATCTGCAGCGCGCGGCGCGCTGGATCGGCCGCACCAACACGGCGGAGGCGCTGCGGCTTTGGAAAAAGATCCGCTCCATGCTGCAGACGGTGCCGCCATCCGAGCACGTCGATCGCCTGCGCGCCCTGGCCAGCGGCCAGATCCTCAACTGCGGATGGCGCGAGGGCATCTCGGCCGAGGAGGTGAGGCCTTTCGCTGAGGAGGCGCTGCGCTATGCCCGCTCCTCCGACAAGATGCATGAGCCGATCCTGCTCGGCGCTTACGGCCGCGTCCTCGCATCGACGGGCGCGGCCGACGACTACGTTAACCTCGTGCAGAACGCGGTCAAGCTGACCTCGGAGGAGGGGGATGTCGGCCGCTACGCGACTGTCAACGCCATGCTGGCGCAGGCACTTCTTATGTCAGGCAGGGCACGAGAAGCGCTGGCGGCGGCCGACACGGCCCAAGAGGCGATCGCCAGCCAAGGTGGTTTTGACAGTAATGTGACCCTGGGTCTGACGCCAAATCAGATCCTGGGGTTCGATGTCGAATACTGGATCAAATGCCTCAAGACGCGAATCCTGGTGCAGCTCGGCCGTTTCGCCGAACTTGAAATCCAGCTTTTCGAACTGTTGAACACCCCTCCCGAACAGTTGGCTCCCGTCATACGCTTTATCCCGCACTTCGCTGCAATCGAGTTTGCGCGATGCCAAGATCGTGCTGAGGCCGCAGCCCTGCACTCGGCCGAACTGTTTCAGATCTCTGAAGCGTCGGGGATGCCGTATATTCGTGTGCAGGCGTTGGCGGGGGCTGGTCTTGCCCGGGCGGCCGCAGGCGATTTCACTCACGCTGCGTATGATCTCCGGGAGGCGATCGAGTACTCGAGGCGCGCCAGAGCAGGCCTCGAGTTCGAGGCGCGCATGATGAGTGATCTGGCTGACGTCCTGTATCGCGCAGGAGACCTGCGTGGCGCGTTCGATGTTGCTGAGGAAGCCAGCGTCATCGCCCGGCGCAGGACTGATCGGATCGGCGAACTCCATGCCGTGCTGCTGCAATGTTTGGTCAGCGCGACCGATTCCGACTTGCGCAACGACGCAGCAGCTTTCGTCTCGCTGCTCGACGCCGAGCGCCTGCTGGACGTCTCCGGTGCCGAGATCTACAGACCCATGTTGATAGCGTGCCGATCGTCCCTTGAAGGTACTAGATGACCCGTGCAGTATGCCCGCTTTCCATGAAGCGTTATTAGGAGGGCTGGGCACATGGGGATGATGATTAAAGACAGTACGACACTCGATATTTTGGTGCAGTTGAATAGGCGTTTCGAGGCCGAAGCATTGCCGGAGATGGTCGAGCTGCAGCGCGAGTTCGGAGTTTTTTCCCTGCAGCATGGTTTGCAGCAGTCTTTCGCCTTGCTGGGAATCGTGCCGCAGGATTGGACTGAGCGTCGCCGCTGGTACCGCTTCTTGGAACACCTCAGGACCTATCCGTCGGATCATGATGGCGTGAATGGTCACGACCGTGTCATCCGTGCTTTCAAGGACGACCTCGAATCCGAGAAGCCCTTGCCTGTTTCGATCGTCTGCCATTCGGCAGCGGACGATCCTCGGGTGACGGTTACGCAAGGCCGTCCGGTCGTTTTCTCGCTCGAAACGCACGTGATCGTTTCGATACCGACCACTCCCGGACGGGAGGCGCGTCAGAATCTGGCCGAGGTTGCGCGCACCAGGCGTGTTCAGAAGCGCGGCAAGAAGAAATGAGTGGGACCTCGGGCAGCGTCGTCGGACACGAGGCTCCTTCTGGTGAAGCCATCTGCTCCGACGTCGATGCCTACTACACAGCGTGCGTCGCGCGTCATGGCGCGACGCCGCGCGGCGTCGACTGGTCGTGCGAAGCGACGCAGGGCCTGCGCTTCGTGCAGCTAATGAAGCTATGCGATGCGTCGGCGCCGTTCAGCCTCAACGACATCGGCTGCGGCTATGGCGCGCTGGTGCCGTTTCTTGAATCGCGATTTGCGTCCTGTGAGATTGACTATCTCGGCATCGACCTGTCCCGCGCCATGATCAGCCGGGCGCGGCGCCGCTTCGCCGCCCCCTTGCGGCGCTTCGTCGTCGCTTCGGAGAGCCCGCGCATCGCCGACTATTCGGTCGCCTCCGGCATCATGAACGTCAATGTCGGCTATTCGCGCGACGCCTGGGAAGGCTACATCAAGGCCATGTTGCAGCGCATGTTCGCGACCAGCCGGCGCGGCTTTGCGGTCAATTTCATGCGAGCTGCCGCTGACGAGGAGCAGGACGGCGATCCCGCCAAGGCGCGCCTGTATCGCACGGCGCCGGACGTTTGGGCCGCTTATTGCGACCAGGAATTTGCAGCGGCAGTCGAGATCGCCGGCAACTATGGCATGAAGGAATTCACGCTCCTGGTACGCCGGCCGCCTCACGCCGCTCAGCCGCAGGCGGGGCTCTCGCGCTGATGTCGGCAGCTCCGCCGCCTGCTTCGAAAGCCGGTCACAGCGCTGCCATCGACAGCGCGATCGACGTGCTGATCTCCTCGCAAGGTCACGCCAGTCCCGCGCGGCTCGAACGGGCCTGCGCGCTGCTCCGCAGACGGTCACCGCTGCATTGGGTGGAGCGTGAGGGCGTGCGCCCGTTCTGGGCCGTCATGCGCTACGCCGACATCGTTTCGATCGAGACCCGAAGCAGGGAGTTTGCCGCGGGCCCGCGCACCTATCTTGCCAGCGAGACCGCCGAGGCCGTGCTGCAGCGTGTCACCGGCAAGCCGCAACTCGTGCGCGGCCTGACCGAGATGGATCCGCCGGATCATGGTGTCTATCGGGCCATCATCCAGGCGGCGTTCGCGCCGCCGGCCTTGCGCGCGATGGAAACCTGGCTGGCACAATGGGCAGCCGAGATCGTCGACCGGGTTGCCGCGCACGGGGACGCATGCGATTTCGCTGTTGACGTGGCGCTGCCCTTCACCTTCCGGGTGATCGGCCGCATGCTGGGCACGCCGGAGGCCGACGATGCCCGGCTTGCGCGGCTGGCCCAGGCCTTCGTGGGCGCCGAGGATCCGAAGCGCCGTCTGGCCGAGTCGCCGGGCGATACGATGCGGACGGCCATGCTGGCGCTGCGCGATTATTTCGAAGCCGTCGTGGCCGATCGGCGCGCCCAGCCGCGCGACGATCTCGCCAGCCTGATTGCGCATGCCGCGCCGCATGGCGCAGCGATGCCGCATTACGAGCTGATCTCCTACTTCATCCTGCTGGTCACGGCGGGCCACGATACGACGGCGCTCGCATTGGCCGGCGGCCTGGCGGCGCTGCTTGCAGCGCCCGAGCAGATGGCGCGGCTGCGGGCCGAGCCCGAGCTGCTCGATCCGGCGATCGAGGAAATGCTGCGCTGGACCTCGCCGGTGCGGCACTTCATGCGCACCGCGGTCCGCGACACCGAGGTCGCGGGGCAGCGCATTCGCGAAGGCGATGCGCTGGCCTTGTTCTTCCATTCGGCGAACCGCGACGAGGCCGTGTTCGAGGATGCCGGCGCGTTCCGGATCGATCGCAGTCCGAACCCGCACATCGCCTTCGGCCGTGGCCCGCACATCTGCATGGGACTGCAGCTGGCGCGGATGCAGATGCGGGCGCTATTTGCGGAGCTGCTGCGCCGGACCGACCGGATCGAACTGGCCGGGCGGGTGCGCCGGGTGCGGTCGCCCTTCATGAGCGGCGTCTCCAGCCTCCCTGTTCGCATGAGCTTTCGCGCGCTGCGCAAGGAGGCGGCTGCATAGGCTGACCGAGCCTCATCGCCGCGCCTTGAAGAACTCCTTGAGCATCTGCGCCGCCTGTTGCTCGCCCACGGCCGAATAGACCTCCGGCGCGTGATGGCAGGTCGGCGCAGTGAAGAAGCGCACACCCGACTCGACCGCACCGCCCTTCGGATCGGCGGCCCCATAATACAGCCGTCGGATGCGCGCGAAGGAGATCGCGCCAGCGCACATCGTGCAGGGCTCGAGCGTGACGTAGAGGTCGCAATCGACCAGCCGCTCGCTGCCGACGACCTGGGCCGCCTGCCGCAGTGCCAGGATCTCGGCATGCGCGGTCGGGTCGCGGTCGGTCAAAGTGCGGTTGGCGGCGGTGGCGATCACCGCGTTGTTCCGCACCACGACGCAGCCGATCGGCACCTCGCCGGAAAGTGCGGCCGATTCGGCCGCTTTCAGCGCCAAATCCATGAAAGAAGGGCCGTTCATGGCTCGTCACGCCCGCCCAAGTCTGCTACTGGATCGCCCTTCAGCACAACCGGACCCCGATTTCCTGCGTGACATGCGCTGCTTCAGAAGCGCGCGGTTCACGCCTCGTCCTGCACCTCGAAGTGAGACCTTCATGCCCCGCACCACCGACAAAGACAACGATTCCCGCGGCCGCCGCGGCGGCGCCCCGCGGGGGCGGTCCGAGGGCGGCAAGGGACGCTCGGGCGCCGCACGCGGGCCGGAGAAGAAGTTCGCCAAGCGCGGCTTCGGCGACAAGGAAGCGGGTGGCCGGGGCAAGCGCGCCTTCGACGAGGGCCGCGCGCCGCGCCGCCGCGACGAGGGCGATGCGCCGCGCAAATCCTTTGGCGACAAGCCACGGTTCAACCGCGATGAGCGGCCGCGTGGCGATCGGCCCTATGCCGCTCGCCCGGCGAGGGACGGCGATGGCGAGAAGCGCGCCTTCAAGCCGCGGGGTGACCGGCCCAAATTCGATCGGGACGAGCGGGGCGGCGAGAAGCGTCCCTATACGCCGCGCACTGGTCGCGACGAGGCTCGTCCTGCCGGGCGATCGTCCGAGCGCAAGTTCGGCGAGCGCAAGCCCTACGCCGCGCGCGAGCGTGACGGTGACAAGCGGCCCTATACGCCGCGCGGCGAAGGCGCCCGCGATCGCAGCGACCGGCCGCGGGCGGAGCGCAGCTTTGGCGACCGTCCGTCGCGCAGCGGCGATCGGCCGGAGCGCAAGTTCGGCGGCGAAAGGAAGTTTTCCCGCGGTGCTGATGGCGATCGTGGCGAACGCAAGTTCGGGGCCGGACCGCGTGGTCCGCGCAAGGAATTTGGCGATCGTCCGGCCCGTGGCGAGAGCAAGCCGTGGCAGAAGCGCGGCGCGGAGGGAGATCGTCCGGAGCGCAGTGCGCGTCCGCCGCGAGAAGGCGGGCGCAGCTTTGACCGGCCGCGCACCGAGCGCAGCCGTGAGGATCGTCCCAAGTTCGACAAGCCGAAGTTCGACAGGCCGAAATTCGATCGTCCGCGTGATCGCGGCGACGACCGTGGCTTCGACAAGCCGCGTCGCCGTCCCGAGGGCCGCACCGATTGGCAGGAGCATCCGCGCAGCGAGCGCCGCGGCGGCGAAGGCTTCTCCGAGCGGCCGCGCCGCGACAACGAGGACGACAGCAAGGTCTTCGCCAAGCGCCCGGCGTTCGGCGGCCGCGGCGCCTATCGCGAGCGCAAGCCGGAGACGGACAAGCGCAGCCCCCGCGTCGCGGTCGAGCCGGCCGCGCCGAAGAAGGCGGGCGAGCGCATCGCCAAGGTGCTGGCGCGCGCAGGGCTGGCCTCGCGGCGCGACGCCGAGGAGATGGTCACGCAGGGCCGCGTGACGGTGAATGGCCGCATCATCAACTCGCCGGCGCTCGACGTCACCGAGAATGACGTCATCCAAGTCGACGGCGCGCCGCTGCCGGAGCGCGAGCGCACGCGGCTGTTCCTCTATCACAAGCCGCGCGGGCTGATGACGACGCACAGCGACCCGGAGGGGCGACCGACGGTATTCGACAATTTGCCCGAGGGCCTGCCGCGGCTGATCTCGATCGGCCGGCTCGACTTCAACACCGAGGGCCTGCTGCTGCTCACGAATGACGGCGGGCTGGCGCGCGTGCTCGAATTGCCGGACACCGGCTGGACGCGGCGTTATCGCGTTCGCGCCCATGGCGAGATCACGCAGGCGCAGCTCGATCAGCTCGCCGCAGGCGTCGAGGTCGACGGCGTCAAATACGGACCGATCGAAGCCACGCTCGAACGCGACCAGGGTGCGAACGTCTGGCTCGTGGTTGCGATCCGCGAGGGCAAGAACCGCGAGGTGCGCAACGTGCTCGCTCATCTCGGCCTCGAGGTGAACCGCCTGATCCGCGTCTCCTACGGCCCATTCCAGCTTTTGGAGCTGCCCGAGGGCGAGGTGCAGGAGGTCAAGACGCGAGTTCTGCGCGAGCAGCTCGGCGAGAAGGTCATCGCGCAATCGGGCGCCGATCTCGGTCCAGCCGGCAAGGGCAATCGCGAGCCGTTGCCGGATCCGAAGCCCAAGCCGAAGCGCGAGGTGGTCGCCGATCGCAAGGGCCGCCGCGTGCTGGTCCAGCGTACCGGCAGCGACGAGGCGCGCGAGCGCCACGAGGCCGAGGCGCGCTTTTCTGGCCCGCCACGGCGGCCGAAGCGCGGCTATCACGGCAAGCGCGATATCACGCCGCAGGACGAGTAGGGCGTTGCGATGCGTGTCGTCGGTGGACGGCTGAGAGGCCGCAACATCGCTTCGCCTGCGTCGCGCGAGATTCGGCCGACGCAGGATCGGCTGCGCGAGGCGCTGTTCAACATCCTCGTCCACGCCTACGACGATCCGATCGCCGGCGCGCGCGTGCTCGACCTGTTTGCCGGCACCGGCGCGCTCGGCATCGAGGCTGTCTCGCGCGGTGCGGCGTTCACGCTGTTCGTCGACAACGGCGCCGAGGCAAGGGCGCTGCTGCGCAACAATGTCGAGGCGCTCGGCCTCGGCGGTGTCACCAAGGTCTACCGCCGCGATGCCACCGATCTCGGTCCTGCGCATCCGGTCGAGCCGTTCTCGCTGGTGTTCCTCGACCCGCCCTATGGCAAGGGCCTGGCGGAGAAGGCGCTGGCCTCGTTGCGCGACGGCGGCTGGCTGACGCCATCGGCGCTGCTGGTCGTCGAGGAAGCCAAGGCCGCGTTCAAGGTGCCTGAAGGCTTCACCGAGCTCGAGCGCCGCACTTATGACGACACGGAGTTCGTATTTTTGCGCAGCGCGTGATCCTTGCTCACTGTCGCCCCTGCGAACGCAGGGGCCCATAACCATAGGATCGGGTTGGGACGCGCGACGCTCGCGACGGCGTACTCGCCCATCACTTCTGCTGCGGCGTATGGGTCCCGGGTCGGCGCCGTCGGACAACGCTGCGCGTTGCCGGTGGCTTGCCCGGGACGACAGCCAGTTTGTCGCTCTCGTCGTGCTCCAATTCGTGGCCGCTATCTCCTCCCGAACAGCTTCTCGACGTCGGCGAGCTTGAGCTCGACGTAGGTCGGGCGGCCGTGGTTGCATTGGCCGGAGTTGGGCGTGTCCTCCATCTCGCGGAGCAGCGCGTTCATTTCCTCCGGCTTGAGGCGGCGGCCGGCGCGGACGGAGCCGTGGCAGGCCATGGTGGCGGCGACGTGCATCAGGCGGCGCTCGAGCGGCAGCGCCTCACCCCATTCCTCCATATGCTCGGCGAGATCGCGCAGCAGCGCGGATGCGTTGATCTTGCCGAGCAGCGACGGGGTCTCGCGCACGGCAACGGCGCCGGGGCCGAAGGATTCAATCGCGAGCCCGAATGAGGCGAGCTCGTCGGAGCGCGCGAGCAGCGCCTCGACTGTGGCTTCATCGAGCTCGACGATGTCGGGGATCAGCAGGATCTGCCGCTGCACGCCATGCGCGGCGAGCGAGGCCTTTAGCCGCTCATAGACGATGCGCTCATGCGCGGCGTGCTGGTCGACGATGACAAGGCCGTCGCGGGTCTGCGCCACGATGTAGGTGTCGTGGATCTGGGTACGCGCGGCGCCGAGCGGGCGGTCGAGCAGGTCGGGCGCGGCCGGCTGCTCATGCAGCCGCAGATCGGCGCGCGGCGTGCCGACGTCGAATGCGGACTGCGTCGACTCGGCGAGACCAAATGATGTGGCAGCGGGCGAGGGCGCGGCTGATGGGAACGAGCCGCCGAAGTGCGGCATCACGGGCGCCGACGGCGAGCGTTGCCAATCCCAATTGGCAGGCCGCGGCTGCGGCGCGAACGCCGGGCGGAACGCGGCGATGGTCGCGCCACCGTCATTGGCTGCGGTGCGGCGGCCCTCGCGGGCGAGGCCTTCCTTCAGCGCGTGAATGATCAGCGCGCGCACGAGGCCGGCATTGCGGAAGCGCACCTCGGTCTTGGCCGGATGCACGTTGGCGTCGACCTCGCGCGGGTCGAGCGTCACGAACAGCGCTACGACGGGATGGCGGTCGCGCGGCAGATAGTCGGCATAGGCTGCGCGCACCGCGCCGATGATCAGCTTGTCGCGTACCGGGCGGCCGTTGACGAACAGATACTGCCCGAGCGCATTGGCCCGCGTCAGCGCCGGCGCCGCGGCGAAGCCTTCGATCATCACATGATCGCGCTCACTGCGCACGGCGATCGCATGGCTACGGAAGTCGGCGCCGAGAATGTCGCCAAGCCGCGTCAGCTGGCCCGGCGCGCCGGGCAGCGCGGCCGCCCAGGTCACCGGCGCGCGCTCCTCGCCGGCCAGCGTAAACGCAATATCGGGCCGCGCCATCGCCAGCCGCCGCACCACCTCGCGGATCGCCTCGGCCTCGGTGCGGTCGGTCTTGAGGAACTTCAGCCGGGCCGGCGTGGCGTGGAACAGATCGGCGACCTCGACGCGGGTGCCCTGGTTGAGCGCGGCCGGCACGATCGGAGACTTGTCGCCACAGTCGATCGCGAGCGCCCAGGCATGCGGCTCGCTCTTGTGCCGCGTCGTGATCGACAGCCGCGCCACCGAGCCGATCGAGGGCAGCGCCTCGCCGCGGAACCCGAGGGTGCGGATCTGCAGCAGGTCCTCGTCGTCGAGCTTCGATGTCGCGTGGCGCTCGACCGCGAGCGCAAGATCGGCCGCAGTCATACCGCCACCGTCGTCGGTGATCGCGATCTTTCGCCGGCCGCCGCCATCGGTGAAGATGTCGATGCGGCTCGCGCCGGCATCGATCGCATTCTCGACCAGCTCCTTGACCACGCTCGCCGGCCGCTCGACCACCTCGCCGGCGGCGATGCGGTTGACGATCTGTTCGGGAAGCTGGCGGACGGGCATGGTGCGGCTCGGAACGTTGATGCGACGCCGCTGTCGCGGCGCCACTTGTGTTGCCGGGAGAATAGCGTTTTTCACGCAGTGCGGCAGACGAATGCGGCGTTCTCCAACGGGATTGTGAGGCGGGCGGGGCCAGTATATCGTTTCGCAAAAATAACGATCAGCCGGAGGAAGCCCATGTGCCATCTGTTCGCACACCAGCCTCAGCGCGACTATGCATCGCAGACCCGCTCGTTGCGGATCGGCGGCCATAGCACCTCGATCCGGCTCGAAATGGCGTTCTGGGACACGCTCGAGGAGATCGCCGCCAAGGAGGGCATGAGCCTCGCCAAGTTCGTGACCACGCTCTACGCCGAGGTGCTCGATCATCACGGCGAGGTGAAGAATTTTGCGTCGCTGTTGAGGTGCTCCTGTCTGATCTACCGGGCCAAGGCGACCGCGGCGCTGCCGGATTTTCCCGCGGCCGCGATCATGGACGCGGCAGAGTAGCCGCACGCCGGCTCTGTCGTCTCCCTCCCCCGCCTGCGGGGGAGGGCGGGGTGGGGGCGCCACATCAGTAGTCCCGCCGGAGCGTTCCCCCACCCGCATCGCATCTTTGATGCGATGCGACCTCCCCCGCAAGCGGGGGAGGCGCTGACCGAGTGTGGAGCGCCAAGTGTGCCCCATCGCACGACCTTGTCCCTCAGATCTCCTTCTTCTGCATCGCTCCCGCAATGTAGTCGGCCTGCCGGATCGCCAGTGCCACGATGGTCAGCGTCGGATTGCACGCCGCGCCCGTGGTGAACTGGCTGCCGTCGGAGACGAACAGGTTCTTGATATCGTGCGTCTGGCCGAACTTGTTGACGACGCCGTCCTTGGCCTTCTCGCTCATCCGGTTGGTGCCGAGATTGTGGGTCGAGGGATAGGGCGTGGTCGGGTAGGTCACGGTTGCGCCGACCGCCTCGTAGATCGCCGAGCCCTGCTTGTAGGCGTGGGCGCGCATCGCGACGTCGTTGGGATGATCGTCGAAATGCACTGACGCCACCGGCATGCCGAACTTGTCCTTGGCGGCCGGATCGAGCGTGATGCGGTTGGTCTCCTGCGGCATGTCCTCGCCGACCAGCCACATGCCGGCCATGCGCGGATAGGTCTCCATCGCGGCGGTGAAGCTGCGGCCCCAGGCGCCGGGATTGAGGAACGCCGCCATGAACGGCAGGCCGAGCGACAAGGTCTCCATCTCGTAGCCGCCGACGAAGCCGCGCTTCGGATTGAATGCCGCCTCGTCGCGGACGATGCCGGCCATCGTGGTGCCGCGATACATGTGCACGGGATTTTCGAACGTCGCATAGACGCTGCCGGTCATGTGCCGCATGTAGTTGCGGCCGACTTGGCCGGAGGAGTTGGCGAGACCATCCGGGAACAAATTGGAGGCGCTGTTGAGCAGCAGCCGCGGGCTCTCGATCGAATTGCCGGCGACGGCGACGATACGGGCCTTCTGCAACTGCATCTTGCCCTGGCTGTCGGCATAGACCACGCCGGTCACCTTGCCGGAGGCGTCATGCTCGATCTTGATCGCCATGCTGCCCGGCCGCACCTCGAGATTGCCGGTGGCCTCGCCCTTCGGGATCTCGGTGTACAAGGTCGACCATTTCGCACCGGACTTGCAGCCCTGGAAGCAGAAGCCGATCTGCTGGCAGGCGCCGCGGCCGTCGCGCGGCTGCGAGTTGATCGCCATGTTGCCGGTGTGCACGGTCTTGTAGCCGATCTTCCGGGCACCGGCCTCGAGCACCTTGAAATTGTTGTTGCCGGGCAGGCCGGGAATGTCGTTGGTGCGGGTGACGCCCATCTTGAACTCGGCCTTGGCGTACCACGGCTCCATCTCGGCCAAGGTCACCGGCCAGTCCAAGAGGCTCGTGCCGGGCACTCCGCCATAGGTGGTGCGCGCCTTGAACTCGTGCTCGTCGAAGCGCAGCGAGGCGCCGGCCCAGTGCACGGTCGAGCCGCCGACCGCCTTGACGATCCAGGCCGGCAAATTGGCAAAGTCCTTTGCCACCCGCCAGGTGCCGGACGTGGTGCGCATGTCGGTCCAGGCGAGCTGGGTGAAGCTTTCCCATTCGTCGTTGATGAAGTCGGGAATCTCGTAGCGATTGCCGGCTTCGAGAATGACGACCTTGATGCCCTTCTGCGCGAGCTCGTTGCCGAGCGTGCCGCCGCCGGCGCCCGAGCCGATGATGACGACGACGCTCGAATCGTTCTGATCGAATTTTGCCATGGTGGTTTCCTCCGTGTTCTCTGTTGTTCGCCGGCGTCAGGCTTTCGGCAGCCAGTCGATGTCGGAGAAGCCACGGTTGATGTAGCCGCCATGCTCGGCGGAGGAGCCCTCGTAGCCGAATTTCGGCCAGAGCTCCTTCTGATTGTAGAGCGAAACGACGAGGTCGCCGCGGATGGTCTTGAAGAAGGTCGTCTGCTCGATCCCTTGCAGCAGCGCGACGCGATCGACCTCCCACGGCACCTGCGCATACGGCACCTTGTGGCGGTCGCGCGCATCCTGGTCGAGCCGGGCGATGCCGTCATTGATCATCGCCTTCACGGCGGCATCCTCGGCGGCCTTGCCGTCCCACGGCTTGACCGCTGTGATGTAGTAGCGGTCGGCGAGGAAGTCGTGCGGGTAGATGTCGCGCGCGACCTTCACCAGCGTCTTCAGGGTCGCCGGCGTCAGCGCCTTGGCGTCCTCGGCCCAGGCGTCGGTGACGCCGAGGCCTGTCGCGGAGGCGACGGCCGCGGCCGGCACGGTCGCGGCCGCGCCCTTGAGAAAGACGCGGCGGTCGTATTTGTTGCGGCGATCGACTTCTCTCATGGGTATCCTCCGTGTGATTTTGTTGATGTATGGTCGTAGTTCAGCGGCTTCAGCCGAAGCGGCCGCCGCGCTGGATCACCTCGATCTTGTAGCCGTCGGGATCGGTGACGAAGAAGAAGCGCGCGAGCGTCGCACCATTGTGCTTGAAATCGCGCAAGGGGCCTGGCGCCAGGTTCTCGCGCTCGAAGCGGGCATGCTCGGCATCGAGATCGTCGACCACGACAGCGAGATGGCCGTAGCCGTCGCCGAGCGTATAGGGCTCCTTGCGGTCGAAGTTGACGGTCAGCTCGACCTCGAACGGCGATGACGGATGGCGCAGATAGATCAGCGCGAAGCCGTCGAAGCGCAGATTATCGGCGATCTCCAAGCCAAAGGCGCGCGTGTAGAAGTCGAGCGCCTTGGCCTCGTCGAGCACGCGGATCATGGAATGAACGGGTTTTGCCATCTCAATTGTCCTTCAAATAGGTGATGATCGCGGCGCGCAATTCGGGCTTGACCTGGCGATAGGCCATCACGGCGCCGGGGATCAGCTCTTGCGGATTGGTCAGCCATGCGTCGAGCTTGGCTTCGTCCCAACTGAAGTCGGCCTTGGCGAAGCCGGCCGAGTAGCGGAAGCCGTCGATCGATCCGGCGCGGCGGCCGACGATCTTCGATAGCGGCGGTCCCTGTCGCATCGGTTCGCCGCTGCTTAGCGTGTGGCAGACGCCGCATTGCTGCTTGAACAGGGTGGCGCCGTCGGCCGGCTTGGGTGCGGGCAGCGCCATCTGCGCCGAGGCGATCGTGGTGCTCAGCACCGCGCCAACGAATGACCCGCACAGAAGAGGCGCATATCGCGCCGCACGCCGTCCCGACATTGGTCCTCGCTCTCAATTTTTTCTGAGCGTAGGTCGCGGTCGGAGCGTCGTGGTAGTAGCCGGCTGTTTCAGTGAGAACAAAGCATGCGCAGGTGTTTGCGGTGCGCAAGGTGCGTCAGCAATGCAGACTCATCGTCATGGGGCGTCGTGCGGTGTGGTGGGGACGGGCGTGGTGCGATCTTATCTTCTGCCTCAGCACCAGCGTCATTCCGGGGCAAGGCCGCAGGCCTTGAACCCGGAATCGCGCGTTTGGCTGGCGCTCATTCCCACCCATCTCGGGATTCCGGGCTCAATCGTCGATGCGCGGCGGCGCATCGACGATTGCCCCGGAATGACGGTGGGTGTGATGCAGCCCAACTAATCGTCGAAGCGACGCCCGCCGCGTCCCGCTTTGACGTCGCTGCGGATCTTCTTGCCTTCGAGCCGGCGCTGCTTCGAGCCGAAGGTCGGCTTGGTCGGGCGCCGCACCTTCGGCCTGATCATCGCCTCCTTCAACAGCGCCAGCAGGCGGTCGATCGCGTCGGCCTTGTTGCGCTCCTGAGTCCGAAAGCGCTCGGCCTGGATCACGATGACGCCGTTCTTGGTCATGCGCTGGCCGGCCAGCCGCGCCAGCCGTGCCGCGGCATCCTCGGGCAGCGTGATCCGGGTCGTGTCGAAGCGCAGCTGCGCCGAGGTCGACAGCTTGTTGACGTTCTGGCCGCCGGGCCCGGAGGCGCGGACGAACGAGATCTCGATGTCGTTCTCGTCGATGGCAAGGTCGCGGGAGATCCGCAGCATGGGGCACCAGGTGGAATCGAGGCTTTCGCGCGCACCATAGCGGGTTTAGGGCCGGTGTGCGCGGGTTCACACCATTGCGTCGCGGGTTGGCCAGGGGCCGGTGCGAAACCCTCCACTGTCATCCCGGCGAACGCCGGGATCCATAACCCCAGGGAGAAGTTTGAGGCAGGCTGGTCGTTGACACCTCCCGCATCACGTCGGCCGCGGAGTGTGGGTCCCGGATCGGCGCAGCGCCGCGCTGGCGCGCGTCGCCGCTTGTCCGGGACGACAGCGGTGGGGGTGGCGGATTCACGGCTCAAACAGCAGGTGTCGATCAGCTCAGCCATGACGCTGCGTTCTCGCGGCATCTCATGCCCGAGGTCTGCGATCAGTTCGTCCCTCTTGAAAGTGCAGAGGGCGCGGGGAATGCCGGGCGCTGGCCGCACCCATGGCCCGCCTGCGAAAAAAATGCAGGCGGCAGGTACCACAGATCCTATGGGGCGGCGGGTGGTCAAGAAGGGTTAGGATTGGATTTCCGAACCATCCGGCCCTCGGAGGAT